>DAIPYT010000058.1:0-17253 GCA_036782595.1 Mycobacterium sp.
TGGCTCGGCGTAAACCAGCACAACGATCGGGCGCAACGCTTCTACCGCAAGCACGGGTTCGACATCACCGGAGACCGGACCTTCCGACTCGGCAACAGCACCGAGCAGGACTACGTGATGGCTCGTCCGCTCGTCAACGCCAACAATCGCGAGGTGGCCCGCAGGTATTTCTTGCGGTAGCCACCGGCCAGCATCTCCTCGGAGAACACGGTGTCCACTTTCGCCCCGGAAGCGACCACCGGGATGCCGGCGTCGTACAGGCGGTCGGTCAGCGACACCAGTCGCAGCGCGACGCTCTGGTCATCGAGTGGGTGCATGCCGGTGATGTGCACCGCCGACACCCCCTCGATCAGGGCGAGATAGCGCGAGGGGTGCATGGTGGCGAGGTGGGCGCACAACTCGTCGAAGTCATCCAGGGTGGCCCCGGGTGTCTGTTCGGCCCGATCGCGGACCTGCTCGTCGGTGAGCGGTTCGGGTGCCGGCGGCAGGCCACGGTGCCGGTAGTCCGGGCCTTCGATCCGCACGGTGGTGAAAATGCTTGCCAGCGTATTGATTTCGCGCAGGAAGTCCTGGGCCGCGAACCGTCCCTCGCCGAGCTGTTCGGGCAGCGTGTTCGACGTCGCCGCGATCGACACCCCTCGTTCGACCAGCTGCGAGAGCATCCGGGAGATCAACGTGGTGTTACCCGGGTCGTCGAGTTCGAACTCATCGATGCAGACCACGGTGTAGTCGCCGAGTAGATCGATGCACTCGACGAACCCGAACACCCCGGCCAGTTGGGTGAGCTCACCAAAGGTCGCGAACGCCTTGGGGTGCTCAGCCGATTCGGGCAGCCGCCAGTAGGCCGAGGCGAGCAGATGGGTCTTGCCCACACCGAAGCCGCCGTCGAGATACAGACCGACGCCCGGCAGCGCCTCGCGTTTGCCGAAAAGCTTGCGGCGCCCGACCCGGCGGCGCATCGCGTCCTCGCAGAAACTCAGGCATGAATCCACCGCCGCGGCCTGGGTGGGCTCGGCCGGATCGGGCCGATAGGTCTCGAAGCTGACGTCGGTGAAGGTGGGCGGCGGGACCAGTTGCGCGATGAGCCGCTGTGGCGAGACGGTGGGATGACGGTCCACCAGACGCCCGGGCATGTTGCAATCGTGGCATGCAGGACACCGATTCGCCGCGGTTCACGCTGCTCGCAGGCGGCAGCGAGGTCGGCGACGACGGACTCCCCGCGCTGTACGCCTACCCGGACGGACTGACGAGCCCATGGGTGCGCGGTAACGCGATCACCAGCCTCGACGGGGCGGCCACCACCTCAGGGACCTCCGGCGGGCTCGGCGGCGCCGGTGACCGGCGACTCTTCGCGGTGCAACGGGAATTGGCCGACGCGATCGTGGTCGGGGCGGGCACGGCCCGGGCCGAGAACTACGGCGGCGCCCGGATGTCGGTGGCCCAGCGCCGTCGCCGTCAGGCCCGCGGACAGCACGAAGTGCCGCCGATCGTCCTGGTCACCCGGTCCGGGTTACTCGACCACGACATGCCGGTGCTGACCGACAGCGAAGTGCCGGCGCTGGTGATGACGTGTGCGGCATCGTTTGGAATCGCCCGCGATCGGGTCGGGTCGGCCGCTGAGGTGGTCGACTGCTCGGGGTCTGACCCCGATCAGGTGGACCTGACCGTGCTGCTGGACCAACTGGGCCACCGTGGCCTGTTTCGGGTGCTCACCGAAGGCGGCCCAAGCCTGATGGGCGCCTTCATGGCCGCGACCCTGCTCGACGAACTGTGCCTGACTGCGGCACCACTGCTGGTCGGCGGTGGGGCGGTGCGGATCGCCTCGGGCACCGTCGACGTGCTGACGTCGATGCGCCGGGCGCATGTCCTCACCGACGACGACGGCTACCTCTACTCCCGCTACGTCCGGGTCCGCTGAGGTAGCCGGTCGCTACTGTGGTGGGCATGCGTGGGCAGGGTCGGGTCACAATGGCGGTCGGCGCGGGTGCCGCAACCCTCCTGCTGCTCACCGGTTGCGCGCCGTGGCTGGCGGCCAACCCGCGCTTTGCCACCAATTCGGCAAGTAATCCGGACGCGGCCCCGGAGACCAGCAGCGCGGCCGGCGGCCCCCCGGCGCTGGTCGCCCCCAGCAATGACCTGGCGTGGAAGGACTGCACGGCCAAGGGATTCGGTGACGCCGGAACCAAGCCGCTGCCGGGTGTTTCCCTGGAGTGCACCGAATACGACGCCGACCTCGACCCCGTTGCCGGGGCCACCGGAACCATCACCATCGGGGCGATGCGGGCCCGCTCGGCCCAGACCCCCCCGGACGCCGGACCGGTGGTGTTCACCACCGGCTCGGACCTGCCGTCCTCGCTGCAGCTTCCGGTGTGGCTCAACCGCGCCGGCGGAGATTTGCTGGCCAAACACCCGATCGTGGCGGTGGACCGCCGCGGCATGGGGATGTCCAGCCCGATCGACTGCCGCGACCAGTTCGATCGCACGCAGATGCGCGATCAGGCCCAGTCCGCGCCGGGCGACGATCCGGTGGCCAAGCTGGCCGCGGTCACGCTGACCGCCACCACCGGCTGCACCGACGCCCTGGCTCCTGGCGATTCCTCCTACGACAACGCCCGCGCCGCGGAAGACATCGAGCGGCTGCGCAGCAATTGGGATATGCCGGCGCTGGGCCTGATCGGTATCGGCAACGGCGCCCAGGTGGCGCTGGCCTACGCCGGTTCGCACCCGGAGAAGGTCGCCCGCCTGGTGCTCGACTCCCCCACCCCGCCCGGCGCGAGCGCCGAGGCGTCCGCCGAGGACCAGGTCAAGTCCCAACAGAGTGCACTCGAGGACTTCGCCGCCCAGTGCGTCGCCGCCAACTGCGCCCTGGGCCCCGACCCGAAGGGCGCCGTCGACGGACTGCTGGCGGCCGCCAGAAGCGGTCGGGGACCCGGCGGGATACCGGTGTCGGTTCTGACCAACGCGATCGTGACCACCCTGGGCTACCCCACCGGCGACCGGGTGACCAACGCGGTGAAACTCGCCGACGCCCTCGCCGCCGCCCGTTCCGGTGACACCAATCAGCTCAACAGCCTGGTCAACCAGGCCGAGGCGCTACGCGGCACGGACGGCCAGTTCGTCAACGCGTGCAGCGACGCACTGAACCGCCCCAGCCCGGACCGTGTCCGCGAGCTCCTCGTCGCATGGGGAAAGACCTACCCGCAGTTCGGCGCGGTGGGTGCGCTGAATTTGGTGAAGTGCCTCAACTGGCCAAGCGGATCGGCGCCCAAGGATCCCAAGGACCTCAAGGTCGACGCACTGCTCCTCGGCGTGCAGAACGACCCGATCGCCGGATCGCAGGGCGTCCCCGCCGCGGCCGCGACGATCATCAACGCCGGGTCCAACAGTCGTCGGGTGATGTGGCAGGGCACCGGGCATGGAGCCGTCGTCTACACCTCCTGCGCGATGCCGCCGGTGGTGGCCTACATCGACACCGGCACCATTCCCCAGACCGACACCTTCTGCCCTGCCTGACCGGTCCTGGCGCCGGCCCGGTGTACGGTGCGGATCGTGGCCCTGACCTCCGGACTGCGCAACGCCTTTCGTCCCCGCACCAGCCCGCCGAGCACCCAGGACGTGGTGCGCACCGCGCTGTGGCCGATCGCGATCATGTCGATCATCCATCGCAGCTACGTCCTGACCTCCAACGGTTACATCACCGACGACTGGGCCCCGGTCTATTGGGCGCTGCGCCACTTCCGGGCCAACGAACCCGTCTACACCGACGTTTTCGCCGAGGTGGACCCGCACTACCTCTACCCACCCGGCGGCACCCTGCTGATGGCGCCGTTCGGCTACATCGAGAGCATCTTCGCCGCTCGTAACTGGTTCATCCTGCTCAACACGGTGGCGATCATCGCCGCCTGCGTGCTACTGGTCCGGCTGTTCAAGTTCGCTCTGAGTTCCGCCGCGCTGCCGGCCCTGCTGGCGGCCGCCTTCGTCACCGAGTCGGTCACCAACACCTTGGTCTTCACCAACATCAATGGCTGCATCCTGCTGCTGGAAGTTCTGTTCTTCCGGTGGATGCTCGATGGCCGGATGAGCCGAGAGTGGTTGGCAGGCATCGCCATCGGGCTGTCCCTGGTGGTCAAACCGGTGCTGGCGGTGCTGTTGCTGCTGCCGCTGCTCAACCGGCAGTGGCGCACGCTGATCGTCGCGGTCGCCGTACCACTGGCGTTCAACGCGGTGGCCTGGCCACTGGTGGTCGACCGCGGCAACTTCATCCACCGCACGCTGCCCTACATCCTGTCCACCCGGGACTACTTCAACTCCTCGGTGCTGGGCAACGGCACCTACTACGGCCTGCCGACGTGGCTCATCCTCGCGTTGCGCCTGCTGTTCGTCGCCCTCGCCGCAGGCAGCCTGTGGTTGCTCTACCGCTACTACCACGAGCGCGACCCGTTCTTCTGGGCGCTGACGTCCTCGGGTGTGCTTCTGATCGCCTCGTGGCTGGTGCTGTCCCTGGCCCAGGGCTACTACTCGATGATGCTGTTCCCGTTCCTGATGACGGTGGTGCTGCCGAACTCGGTACTGCGCAACTGGCCGGCCTGGCTGGCTACCTACGGTTTCCTGACGCTGGACCGCTGGCTGATGTGGCGCTGGCCGACCACCGGCCGGTTCCTGGAGTACATGAAGATCACCTACGGCTGGTCGCTGATGCTGGTCGTGGTGTTCTGCGTGCTGTATTTCCGCTACCTGGACGCGAAGGCCGAAGGGCGGCTCGCCGGGGGCATCGACCGGCCGTGGATGACGCGGCTGCCCCAAACACCGCACCGCGCTAGCGTGAAGGCATGAGTTCCGACCCGCATCCCGCGCCCAAACTCGAACTTTCCGACGACGAGTGGCGCAAACGGCTCTCCCCGGAGGAGTACCACGTGCTTCGGCAGGCTGGAACCGAGCGGCCTTTCACCGGTGAGTACACCGACACCAAGACCGAGGGCGTCTACCAGTGCCGGGCCTGCGGGGTCGAATTGTTCCGCAGCACTGAGAAGTTCGAGTCCCATTGTGGCTGGCCGTCGTTCTTCGACCCAGCCCACTCCGAGGCTGTAGTGCTTCGGACCGACGACTCGCTGGGTATGCGCCGGGTGGAGGTGCTGTGCGCAAACTGCCACAGCCACCTCGGGCATGTGTTCGCCGGCGAGGGCTACCCGACACCCACCGATCAGCGATATTGCATCAACTCGATTTCACTCAAGCTCAGCGCCGGCTGACGAATTCGGTCGTACCCGCGCGGCATAATAGAATGTATGTTCGATGCAAGGTTGCATGACCGCTGGACGCCACCCGAGACTCCGGCGTCGCGCTCGTTGATCGAAAGCATCGGCGTCGCAACACGGGCGGAAAACCAGGCAGCTGCCCGGCGTCTCGGACTGATCGGCGAGCTCTTCGAGATGCGGCGAGTCGAGCGCGGCGAGGAAGAGCATTGGGCGGTGGACACCTGGGCGGCGGTCGGGGCCGAGGTCGCTGCGGCGTTGCGGATCAGCTGGGGTAAGGCCGAAAGCTACCTCAGTTACTCAGCAGCCATGCGCCGCCTGCCCAAAACGGCCCGGGTGTTCGCCGACGGCGACATCGACATGGCCACCTTCCAGACCATCGTCTACCGCACCGATCTGATCATCGACGCAGGCGCATTGGCCGTGGTGGATCGGCGCATCGCGATGTGGGTGGCGCGCTGTCCCTCGCTGAGCCGCGGTCTGTTGATCCGCGAGGTCGACACCATCATCCGAGCCCACGACCCCGACGCGGTCCGACGCACCCGCGACTACATCCGTGGCCGCGACGTCACCGTCTGGGACAAGAAAGACGGCACGGCCGATCTTTCAGGAAGTCTATTCTCCGCCGACGCCCTACTGCTCGACAAGCGCCTCGATGAACTGGCCGCGACTGTCTGCCCGGCCGACCCGCGCACCAAAGAGAACCGCCGCGCCGACGCCCTGGGCGCACTGGCGGCCGGTGCTGAGCGACTCATGTGCCGTTGCGGGAACCCGCATTGCCCGGCAACCGCGCCGACACGCACCGGGGTGGTCATCCACGTCGTCGCCGAACAAGCCACCCTGGCGGGCACGTTCGACCGGCCCGGCTACCTGATGGGCGCGGACAGCCTCATCTCGGCGGAACTACTGCGGGAACTGGCCGCCGGCGCCGCCGCGCGACCACTGGTCCAGCCCACCGACGCCGCCCCCGAATCGGGCTACCGGCCCTCCCGCGCGCTGGCCGAGTTCGTCCGCGCCCGCGACCTGACCTGCCGGGCTCCCGGATGTGACAGGCCGGCCACCGATTGCGACTTGGACCACACCATCCCGTGGGCAGAAGGCGGAGCGACACATCGCTCAAACATCAAGTGCCTGTGCCGTTTTCACCATATGTTGAAAACCTTCTGGGGCTGGAAGGACCAACAACTCCCCGACGGCACCCTTATCTGGAGCCTGCCCGACCATCAGACCTACATCACCACCCCCGGCAGCGCTCTGCTCTTCCCCACGCTGATGACCCCTACCGGCACACCACCCACCCCACCGGCCAACCCAGAACCCCGCACCGCCAAGACCGCGATGATGCCCCGGCGCAAAACCACCCGCGCCGCCAACCGCGCCCACCGCATCACCACCGAACGCATCCACAACCGCCAGATCAGGCCTGACGCCAAGGACCCGCCCTTCTAAGCCAACACCCCTTGGCGGGCCAGTTCGAGCACCTGATCGGCGGTCAACGGCGGGCTGTAGAAATAGCCCTGTACGAAGTCGCAGCCCAACTCGCGTAGACAGTTGACCGTCTCGACGTTCTCCACACCCTCGGCGACGGTGGTCAGGCAGAGCACATGCGCGATATCGATCACAGCACGGGCAACCGCGAAGGCGCGCGGGTCATGGGCGATCGGGCCGATGAAGTCCCGATCCAACTTGACCTCGTCGACCGGCAGGTCGCGCAGGTAGCTCAACGCGGAGTAGCCGCTGCCGAAATCGTCGATGGCGACCAGGATTCCGCGACTGCGCAGATCACTGAGGACGCTACGGGCACGAGTGATGTTGTCCAGCACCATGTCTTCGGTGATCTCGACGGTCAACGCCGACGGGCTGAGGCCTCGGCCACGTAGCTCCCGGCTGATCCGTTCCGGCAGATTAAGGGTGGCCAGCGAAGGGGGAAAGAGATTGATCGCCACCGGTACCTCAGCGCCGGCGGCGTACCACTGCGCCGCATTGTCGAGTGCCTTGGTCAGCACGAATTCGGTCACCGGAGCGATCAATCCGTGCCGTCGAACCAAGGGAAGGAAGTCATCGGGACCCAAGAGTTCGCCGTCGCGGCGTGGCCACCGCAAGAGCGCCTCCACGCCCACCATCGCGGCGGTCTTCAGGCTGAACTTCGGTTGATAGACCAATGTCAGCTCGCGACGGTCGATGGCCTGGCGCAGTTCATCCAGCAGCTGCGCCGCGTCGGCGCCGGAATCAGGATCGCGGTCGGCTGATATGCCCGCCGAGGAGCGCCAAAGGCTGGCTCGCTCGCCAGAGCCACGGGATCGCTTGGCCGCGTACATCGCCATGTCGGCTCTCTTGAGCAGTTCGGAAACCTGCCAGCCGGAGTCGGATCCGGCGTTCTGTGCAACTGCGAGACCGACGCTGGGTGAGATGTGAACCTCGCGGCCGTCGATGATGAACGGCGCATCGAATGCCGTCACCACCCGCCTCGCGATGGGCTCGGCGGTGTCGGCGGGGCCTTCCAGAATGACGCCGAATTCGTCACCGCCGAGTCGGGAAACGGTATCGCCGGCGCGGACAGCGCCGCGTATCCGGTCAGCGACTGCCACCAGCAGCTCATCGCCGGCGGCATGCCCCAGAGTGTCGTTGACCAACTTGAAGTCGTCGAGATCCACGGCCAGCACGCTCAGCGACTGACCGTCCCGGGTGCGCAACTGCATGGCGTGGTTGAGCCGGTCATGGAACAGCACCCGGTTCGCCAATCCGGTCAGCGGGTCGTGCAATGACTGGTCGGCGACTTTAGCGAGCAGCCGACGGTCTTCACTGACGGCAAGAAACTGGCGGGCCAGGACGAGCAACACAAGCAGGCAACCGACCACCACGACCGGACCGGGCGAACTCGGCGGCTTGATCGCCAGCACCCCGCTGGCGAACATCAATGGCGCATAGGGCAACCACACCGAAGCCCATCCCGGAAGCTCCCCTTCGACGAACTCATCCTCGGGCGACTCCCTTCCGGCCGCGGCGGCGACGGTCAACAGCAGCAAGCCGGCCACCCAGAACACGTCGATCATGTCGCCACTGACGTATTCGCGCTGTGCGGACAAGAACGCATAGCCGCTGTCGGCCACCGACATACAGATCAAACCCAGTGTGAGCAGCGTCATCACCGGGCGCTGACCGGCATGCGCACTGACCAGGACCATGGCGGCGATCGTCACGACCACCAGATCGAGAATCGGATAGGCCAGGGACAGAGCGAATTCCAGGCGGCTCGCGGCGCCGGCCTCGTACAGCTCGCCCATCACCAGCGACCAGGAGGCGATGAACAGCGACCCCGCCACGATCAGGCCGTCGAGCAGGATCAGTCCACGCAACCGTCCTCGGTTCCGATTCCAGAACAGAACCAGTGCCACGCAAGTCATTGCCGGAAAAGCCAAGAAGAACACGTCGGCCACCGAGGGAAAAGGAATGTCGCGCAACACCAGTTCGTCATAGGACCAGATGATCTGGCCGATGTTCCAGGCCACCAGAGCGGACACCAACGCCCACCATCCACCGCGAAGTCTCCCCTGGGCGGCACGGGCTGTCATGGTCGAGAAGACCAGCGCGGCCCACGAGACCGCGACGATCACCGCGTCATCGATGGCCTTGAGTGCCAGGCCGTGCGTCCAACCACTGCCTAACCAGACCGCAAACACCACCAGCACCACCGCCGCCACGGCGGCGACGGTACGAGTCGTTGGCCTTGGTGGATTCACGGCAGTCTGCTGACCAACTCCTCCACCCCGACCCGCGGGCCGGTGAAGAACGGAATCTCTTCGCGCACATGCAGGCGCGCCTCGGTGGCCCGCAGGTCCCGCATCAGGTCCACGATCCGGTGCAGTTCAGTGGCCTCGAAGGCCAGGATCCATTCGTAGTCGCCGAGGGCGAAGGCGGGGACGGTGTTGGCCCGAACGTCCTTGTAGCTGCGGGCGGCCATGCCGTGGTCGGCGAGCATCTTGCGGCGCTGCTCATCGGGCAGCAGGTACCACTCCAGTGACCGGACGAACGGGTACACGCAGACGTAGTTGCCCGGCTCCTCACCGGCGAGGAACGCCGGCACGTGACTCTTGTTGAACTCTGCCGGACGGTGCAGTGCGACAGTGCTCCACACCGGGGTCGATGCCCGGCCGAGGGCCGTGGTGCGCCGGAAGTCGCTGTAGAGGGCCTGCAGGTCCTCGACCCGTTCGGCGTGAGTCCAGATCATGAACTCCGCGTCGGCCCGCATACCGGCCACGTCGTAGAGACCGCGGACCACCACACCGTTGTCCTCGTGCTGCTTGAGGAACATCGCGGTCTCATCGCTCACGGCGGCGCGGGATTCATCGTCGTAGTCGAGCACCCCAGGCCGCACGGCAAACGCCGAGAACATCACGTAGCGGACGGTGGCGTTGAGGGTGTCGTAGTCCAGTTTCGCCATGGGCCTATCGTGCCACGCGCGCCGCCGCCGCCGCAGCCGTGGCCACGCAGGCCGGCACGCCGACACCGTCGAGGTAGTTGCCCGCGACCGCCAGTCCCGGCGGCAGGCCGGCGCGTATCTCGGCGGCCACCGCGGCATGGCCCGGGCCGTACTGGGGCAGCGCGTCGATCCAGCGGTGCACCATGACCGCAACCGGGTCGACGCTGATTCCGAACGCGGTCTTGAGATCCTCGAGGGCCCACGACCGGAACTGGTCGTCGGAGGTGCTGCGCGCGATGTCATCCCCGAACCGGCCGAACGACATCCGCAGCAGTTCGGTGTCCCCGCCCGCCCCCCACTTGCGACTGGACAGGGTGATGGCCTTCGCATGCAGGTTCGCATGCAGGGCTTCCCCGTCGCCTTCTCTGGAGGCCACCAGCACCCCGGATTGCGGGGGGAACGGTGTGCCCCGCGGGACCGCCAGGGCCAGCACTGCTGCCGAGGCCACCGGGATCCTGGCGGCAGCCGCCGCCGAATGCGGGGCGATGTCGTCGAGGAGTGCCGCCGCCGCCGGCGCCGGGAGAGCAACGACGACCGCGTCGGCCCGCCAGGTCTGTTCGGCGGCGTCGGCCAGGGTCCAGCCTTTCCAATCGGCATACATGTGGTCGATCGCCGTGGGCACCCACTGAACCGAGGCGAGGGTGATCAACCGATCGAGCAGCACCCGGTAACCGCCCGCGACGGCACCGAACACCGGTCCGCTGGTGCCGACGGGCAGCGCGCGGCGCACCGCCGCGGTGAGACTTCCCGCACCGGCGTCCAGGGCGGCGGCGACGGTGGGGACCGCCGACCGGATACCGATGGTGGCCGCGGATCCGGCGTAGACACCCGACAGCATCGGGTCCACCGAACGGGTGACCACCTGGTCACCGAAACGGTCACCGACCACCGCGGCGACCGACGGGTCGGCGCCGGGCTGCCACTGCAGCGGGCGGTCCGGTTCCCCGGCCATCCGGGCAACGGTGGCCTGATCCACCAGACCCGTGACCGACTCGGCCGAACTCGGGATGCCGTTGACCGCATCCGGCGGCAGCGGGTGCAGCCGGCCCTGGCTGTAGATGGTGGGCCGAACACCGGTGGTGGTGATCTGCCGGTCTGCCAGCCCCAGCTCGGCCAGCAGCGCGGGCACCTCCGGCCGGCGGGCTACGAACGCCTCGGCGCCGATGTCCATCGGCTGGCCGCACAACGTTTCGGTGCGCAGCACGCCGCCGAGCCGGTCGGCAGGATCGAACACCTGGATGACGGCCTCGGGACCGACGGCGGCGCGGATGCGGTAGGCGGCGACGAGCCCTGAAATCCCGCCGCCCACAACGGCATAGGTCGCCGGACGGCTCACAGCGAGTGCACCAGGGCCACCAGGTCGGTGAGCACAGCGGGATCGGTGGCCGGCAGAACACCGTGCCCGAGGTTGAAGATATGCCCGGCCGCACCGGCGTCGACGGCCCGCCTGCCGTCGTCGACCACCGCACGGGCCGCCTTCTCGACCACCGGCCAGCCGGCCAGCAGCACCACCGGATCGAGATTTCCCTGCAGCGACTTACCCGGTTCGATCCGCCCCGCGGCATCAGCCAGCGACGTACGCCAGTCCACCCCGACCACGCTCGCTCCGGCCTGCCCCATCGCGCCCAGCAGTTCGGCCGTGCCGACCCCGAAATGCGTCATAGGGACGTCGTAATCGTCCAACTCGGCGAACACCCGCGCGCTGTGCGGCAACACGTAGGTGCGGTAATCGGCCAGCGACAGGGTGCCGGCCCACGAGTCGAACAGCTGGATGGCGTCCACACCCGCGTCGAGTTGTACCCGCAGGAAGCCGATGGTGACCTCGGTGAGCGCCTCCATCAGGGCATGCCAGGTCGCCGGCTCGGACAGCATCATGGCCTTGGTTCGCTCATGCAGCTTGCTGGGGCCGCCCTCCACCAGATAGGACGCCAAAGTGAACGGTGCGCCGGCGAATCCGATCAGCGGAACGTCGCCCAGCGCGTCGACAAGCAGGCCCACCGCCTCGCCGACTGCGCTCACGCTCTCGGGCTCAAGGCTTTTGATGGCCTTGGCATCGGCTGCGGTACGCACCGGATGGGCGATCACCGGGCCGACGTCAGGCACGATGTCCACATCCACCCCTGCCCCGCGCAGCGGTACGACGATGTCGGAGAAAAGAATCGCGGCATCGACGCCGTGCCGCCGGATCGGCTGCAGGGTGATCTCGCAGATCAACTCGGGGTCGAAGCAGGCCTGCATCATGGTGTTTTTGGCCCGCAGGGCGCGGTACTCCGGCAGCGACCGACCGGCCTGACGCATGAACCAGACCGGGGTACGGGCGGGTTTGCGGCCGGCGGCGGCGGCCAGATATGGCGCCTCGGGCAGGTGGCGGCGGGTGCTCACCGGGACCATGCTGCCACGGCGCGCCTGAATGCACGGTTCGCCCGATACGGCTAGCGTCGTTTCAGTGACCGATGCGGAGCCCGAGCAGTTCCGCGAGGCAGTGGCGGCCATGAATGCCGCCCAGGTGCGGCCGGAGATCGAGCTCGGCCCGATCCGCCCACCTCAGCGCCTCGCGCCGTTCAGCTACGCGCTGGGCGCCGAGGTCCGCAAACCTGAACCGGAGGTCATTCCGGAAAGCACCGAGGGTGACGCCTTCGGCCGGCTGATCCTGCTACACGACCCCGAGGGCGCCGACGCGTGGGACGGCACCATGCGGCTGGTCGCCTTCATCCAGGCCGACCTGGACCCCAGCGAGGCGGTGGACCCGCTGCTACCTGAGGTCGCCTGGAGTTGGCTGGTTGATGCTCTGGAGGAGCACACCGAACCGTTCACCGCCCTGGGCGGAACCGTCACCGCCACCACCTCGGTCCGCTACGGCGATATCTCCGGTCCGCCGCGGGCCCACCAACTCGAGATCCGGGCCTCCTGGACCGCCACGACGCTGGGCCTGGCCGCGCACGTCCAGGCCTTCTGCGACGTGCTCGAGCACGCAGCCGGGCTGCCACCGGTGGGTGTCATCGACCTGAGTTCCCGTTCCCGCGCTTGATATGCCTGAGACCGACGAGACCGACGAGACCACCCCGGACACCCCGCCACCGGCAGTCCTACTGGAGTGCCCCGCCGAAGGGGTGCCTCCACTTGCCGTCAGCGCCGACGAAATCGCCTATGCCGCAGATAAATTAGCTTCGGGCAGCGGACCGTTCGCGGTCGACGCCGAGCGCGCCTCGGGGTTCCGCTACTCCAACCGCGCCTACCTGATCCAGATCCGCCGGGCCGGCGCCGGGACGGTGCTGATCGATCCGGTCAACCACGGTGGAAGCCCTCTGGACACACTGCGGCCGCTGGCCGAAGTGCTAGCCGAAGACGAATGGATCCTGCACGCCGCCGACCAGGACCTGCCCTGCCTGGCCGAGGTCGGATTGCGACCGCCCCGGTTGTACGACACCGAACTGGCCGGCCGCCTGGCCGGTTTCGAGCGGGTCAACCTGGCCGCCATGGTGGAGCGCCTGCTCGGCCTGGGCCTGGCCAAGGGCCACGGGGCCGCCGACTGGTCCAAACGTCCGCTTCCGGCCGCCTGGCTCAACTATGCCGCCCTGGACGTGGAGGTCCTCCTCGAACTGCGCGCGGCGATGACCACAGTTCTGAGCGAGCAGAACAAGCACACCTGGGCCGAGGAGGAGTTCGAGTACCTGCGCGGGGCCCAGAGCGCGCCCACCCGCCGGGATCGGTGGCGACGCACGTCAGGACTGCACAAGATCCGCACCCAGGCGGGCCTGGCGGCGGTCCGCGAGTTGTGGACGGCGCGGGACCGCATCGCCCGCGGCCGCGATATCGCCCCGGGACGGATCCTTCCCGACTCGGCGATCATCGCCGCGGCTGCCGCCGACCCCAAGACCGTCGACGAGCTGCTGGCGCTGCCGGTCTTCGGCGGCCAGAAACAACGTCGCTCCGCCCAGGTGTGGCTTGATGCGCTCGCCGCCGCCCGCAGCACCGACCAGCCACCGGAGACCGCCGAACCGCTGACCGGCCCCCCACCGCCGGTGCGGTGGGCCAAGCGCAAACCCGAGGCCGCGGCACGCCTGGAGGCAGCCCGGGCGGCATTGACCGAACTGTCCGGCCGGGTGGGCGTCCCGACCGAGAATCTGATGTCCCCGGAACTGGTCCGCAGATTGTGCTGGGACTGGCCGGGCGGATCGGAGGCAGAGGCCGATGCCTTCCTGCGGGACGGCGGTGCGCGGTCCTGGCAGCGCGCCCTGGCGGTGCCGGTGCTGACACCGGCGATGACGCCGGTGACTGGCTAGTCGATCTGCTCGGCCACCGACTCGTCGCGAGCGCCCAATGCGGCCACCCATCCAGTGATCTGGCGGGCCACGTTCTGCTCGGTGATGCCGATCTCATGGAGCAACTCACCGCGGGAGGCATGGTCGAGGAATCGTTGCGGCACGGCGACGTCGCGGCACGGAACATCGATGTCCTCGGCGCGCAGGGCAGCTGAGACCGCCGAACCGACGCCCCCGCGAACGCCGTTGTCCTCCATGGTCACCACGAGTTTGTGCGCATCGGCCAGTGCGCCCAGGGCCTCGGGAACCGGCAGGACCCAGCGCGGATCGACGACTGTCACCCCGATGCCCTGTTTGCGTAGCCGGTCGGCGACCTTGAGCGCCATCGCGGCGAAGGGGCCGACCCCGACCAGCAGGACGTCCTCACCGAGTCCCGGCGTCGGGCGGGCCAGGACGTCCACCCCGCCGACCCGCTCCAGCGCCGGAATATCTTCGCCGACTTCGCCTTTCGGGAAGCGGATCGCCGTCGGCCCGTCGCCGGTGTCCAGCGCCTCGCCGAGTTCCTCACGCAACCGGGCGGAGTCGCGCGGGGCGGCGACCCGCATACCGGGAACGATGCCCAGGACCGACAGGTCCCACATGCCGTTGTGGCTGGCACCATCGTTACCGGTGACTCCGGCGCGGTCCAGGACCAGGGTGACCGGCAGCTTGTGCAGGGCGACGTCCATCAGAACCTGGTCGAAAGCCCGGTTGAGGAACGTCGAGTAGATCGCGACCACCGGGTGCAGACCACCCATGGCCAGTCCGGCAGCCGAGGTCACCGCATGCTGCTCGGCGATACCGACGTCGAACAGACGGTCCGGGAAGCGCTCCCCGAACGCCGCCAGGCCGGTCGGGCCGGGCATGGCGGCGGTGATGGCCACGATGTCGCGCCGGGCGGTGGCATGCGCGATCAGCGCGTCAGAGAACACTGACGTCCACCCCGGCGCGGCCACCTTGGTGGCAAGGCCGGTCTTCGGGTCGATCACACCGCAGGCATGCATCTGCTCGGCTTCGTCGTTCTCCGCCGGCGGGTAGCCCATCCCCTTGCGGGTCACCACGTGCACGATCACCGGCCGGTTGTAGCCGCGGGCATGCCGCAGAGCGCTCTCGAGCGCGTGCTCGTCATGGCCGTCGATCGGGCCGACGTACTTCAAGCCGAGGTCGCTGAACATGGCCTGCGGCGAGACGGCGTCCTTGATTCCCGCCTTGACGCTGTGCATGGCCTGGAAGCACACCTCACCGATGACCGGGATGGACCGTACGGCGCTGCGGCCACGCTCAAGCATCCGCTCGTAGGCGGGTTGCAGGCGCAGACCGGCCAGGTGCTCGGCCAGGCCGCCGATGGTGGGGGCGTAGCTGCGGCCGTTGTCGTTGACCACGATGACCACCGGCCGCTTGCCGCCGGCGATGTTGTTCAGCGCCTCCCAGCACATGCCGCCGGTGAGAGCGCCGTCACCGACGACTGCCACCACATGCCGGTTTCGCTGCCCGGTCAACTCGAAGGCTTTGGACAATCCGTCGGCGTAGGACAGCGCCGCCGACGCGTGGCTGGACTCGACCCAGTCGTGGTCGCTTTCGGCCCGGGACGGGTAACCCGACAGGCCGCCTTTTGACCGCAGTGTGTCGAAGTCGGCGCTGCGGCCGGTCAGCATCTTGTGCACATAGGCCTGATGGCCGGTGTCGAAGATGATCGGGTCGTGCGGGGATTCGAACACCCGGTGCAGCGCCAGTGTGAGTTCCACCACACCAAGATTGGGCCCGAGGTGGCCGCCGCTCGCGGCGACCTTGTGGATGAGGAACTGGCGGATCTCTCCGGCCAGGTCGGTCAGCTCATGCTGCGACAACCGCTGAAGATCAGCGGGTCCACGAAGCTGTTCGAGCATCAGCACAGTCTACTTATAGATGTCGGGCACACCGTCACGGTCGTCGTCGCAGGTTTCCAGTTCGAACACGGCCCGGTAATGCCGGTTGCGGATCCGCAGCACCACCGCCGCCAGCAGTGCGGCCAACAGGGATCCGACGAGCACCGCGACCTTCACCACCGCCTGACGGCCCGGGTCGGACTCGTAGGCCAGCTCTCCGATCAGCAGAGATACCGTGAATCCGATCCCGGCCAGCAGCGCGACGCCGAAAACGTCGATCCACCGCAACGACGGGTCCAGGTCGGCGTGCGTGGCCGCGGCGATCAGCCTGGTGGTGCCGAACACCCCGATCGTTTTGCCGATCACCAGTCCGGCAACGATGCCCATCGCGATCGGATCGCGCAGGGCGGTCATCAAACCGTCACTGCCGCCGAAGGTGACCCCGGCGGCGAAGAACGCGAACACCGGCACCGCGAACCCGGCCGACACCGGCCGGACCAGGTGCTCGAAATACTCGGCCAGACCCGGCCCGCCTTCCCCGCCGCCGTCGCGCGCGTTGCGCAGCACCGGCACGGTGAAGCCCAGCAGCACCCCCGCGACGGTGGCGTGGATCCCGGACTCGTGGACCAACGCCCAGGTGACCATCGCGATCGGGATCAACACCCATGGGGAGCGCACCCGCCGTTGCACCAGCACCCCGAACAGGGTCAGTGGAATCAACGCGAGCAGCAGGGCGCCGACGTCGAGTTTGGCGGTGTAGAACACCGCGATCACGGTGATCGCCAACAGATCGTCGACCACCGCCAGGGTCAACAGGAAGGTGCGCAGCGCACCGGGCAGATGGGTGCCCAGAACCGCGAGCACGGCCACCGCGAACGCGATGTCGGTCGCGGTCGGTATGGCCCAGCCGCTGGCCGCGCCGTCACCGGCTCCGGCGGTGAAGGCGACGAAGATCAATGCGGGAACGACCATCCCGCCCACCGCCGCCGCGATCGGCAACGCCGCACGGGCCGGGTCGCGAAGGTCGCCGGCGACGAACTCCCGTTTGAGTTCCAAACCCACGACGAAGAAGAAGATGGCCAGCAGTCCGTCGGCGGCCCACGTGCCCAGGCTCAGTTTCAGGTGCAGCCCGAGGTCGTCGGTGCCGACCTTGAGATTGGTCAGCTCGTGATACGACGCCGACCACGGCGAGTTGGCCCAGATCAGGGCAATGGCGGCCGCGGCGAGCAGCAGGGCGCCGCCGACAGTCTCCTTGTGCAGGATGTGGATGATGCGCCGGGTCTCCGACCATGATCCGCGACTGAGGAGGCGTTCCGGCATGGAAGAAACCTACTCACGGCCGGGTGAGCAATGCG
>DAIPYT010000059.1:0-1785 GCA_036782595.1 Mycobacterium sp.
GAGGAGCGCCTCAAGAAGGTGCTCAAGGAGATCAACACCCGCGGCGACATCATCCTGTTCATCGACGAGTTGCACACCCTCGTCGGGGCCGGCGCCGCCGAGGGCGCGATCGATGCCGCGTCGATCCTGAAGCCCAAGCTGGCCCGCGGCGAGCTGCAGACCATCGGTGCCACCACCCTCGACGAGTACCGCAAGTACATCGAGAAGGACGCCGCGTTGGAACGCCGGTTCCAGCCGGTCCAGGTCGGCGAGCCCTCGGTGGCGCACACCATCGAGATCCTCAAGGGTCTGCGGGACCGCTACGAGGCCCATCATCGGGTGTCGATCACCGATGCCGCTGTCGTGGCGGCGGCCACGCTGGCCGACCGCTACATCAACGACCGGTTCCTGCCGGACAAGGCCATCGACCTCATCGACGAGGCCGGCGCCCGGATGCGGATCCGCCGCATGACCGCTCCGCCGGATCTGCGTGAGTTCGATGAGAAGATCGCCGACGCCCGCCGGGAGAAGGAATCGGCGATCGACGCCCAGGACTTCGAGAAGGCCGCGTCGCTGCGCGACAAGGAGAAGCAGCTGGTCGCTCAGCGTGCCGAGCGTGAGAAGCAATGGCGCTCTGGCGATATGGACGTGGTGGCAGAGGTCGACGACGAGCAGATCGCCGAGGTGCTGGGCAACTGGACCGGAATCCCGGTGTTCAAGCTCACCGAGGAGGAGACCACCCGCCTGCTGCGTATGGAGGATGAGCTGCACAAGCGGATCATCGGCCAGGAGGACGCGGTCCGGGCTGTCTCCAAGGCGATCCGCCGCACCCGTGCCGGCCTGAAGGACCCCAAGCGCCCGTCCGGGTCGTTCATCTTCGCCGGCCCGTCCGGTGTGGGTAAGACCGAGCTGTCCAAGGCGCTGGCGGAGTTCCTGTTCGGCGACGACGACGCGCTCATCCAGATCGACATGGGTGAGTTCCACGACCGCTTCACCGCTTCACGTCTGTTCGGCGCCCCGCCCGGGTACGTCGGCTATGAGGAGGGCGGCCAGCTCACCGAGAAGGTGCGTCGTAAGCCGTTCTCGGTGGTGCTGTTCGACGAGATCGAGAAGGCGCATCAGGAGATCTACAACACCCTGTTGCAGGTGCTCGAGGACGGCCGGCTGACCGACGGTCAGGGGCGCACGGTGGACTTCAAGAACACCGTCCTGATCTTCACCTCCAACCTCGGTACCTCCGACATCTCCAAGGCAGTCGGTCTGGGCTTCACCCAGGGCGGCGGGGATAACAACTACGAGCGGATGAAGCAGAAGGTCAACGACGAGCTCAAGAAGCACTTCCGTCCGGAGTTCCTCAACCGCATCGACGACATCATCGTCTTCCACCAGCTGACTCAGGACGAGATCATCGAGATGGTCGACCTGATGGTGAACCGGGTGTCCAAGCAGCTCAAGGCCAAGGACATGGATATGGAGCTCACCGAGAAGGCCAAGTCGCTGCTGGCCAAGCGAGGCTTCGATCCGGTGCTGGGTGCCCGACCGCTGCGCCGGACCATCCAGCGCGAGATCGAGGATGCTTTGAGCGAGAAGATCCTCTTCGAGGAGGTCGTTCCCGGACAGCTGGTCACCGTCGACGTCGAGAACTGGGACGGCGAAGGCGCGGGCGAGGACGCCAAATTCACCTTCAGCGGTGGGCCCAAGCGCGCGGCCATCGAGTCGGATTTGGCCGATGCCACCGCCGCGGTGATCACCACCGCGGACTAGCGGTTCGACGCTGACGGCGGGCGGTCACCCACACGGGGTGGC
>DAIPYT010000059.1:1795-16732 GCA_036782595.1 Mycobacterium sp.
CGTCGTCAGCGGTAGCGCGGAAGCAGGCCGAAGACCTGCTTGATGATCGTCATCACCCAGCCGCCGGCGTTGGGGCTGTGGAAGCGCGGCCAGTTCAGCTGGAAGCTCACCACCCAGGCCTGCCCGGCGCGGTCTACCGCATACCAACTGAATGTCAGATCCCCCGGCAGGTTTCCGGCCTTGGCCCCGATATAGGGCCATTGCGTCCGGTCGAGGTCGATCCCGGCTACCTCCGACATGATGTCGCGGACCGGTGCCGCTGCGCCGACGGCGCCTGACTGCAGACGCGCATGCACCCGGCAGATGTCCTCGGCGCTGCCGTACCACTCAGCGCCGTAGGCAGAACCGGGGGAGTGCGTTCGTTCCGGGTCTGGTTCGTAGGGGCGGTCTTTGGCCTGCTGCAAGAGAGCTGCCCGGTCCGCGGGGGTCGCGGACTTCCATTGCTCGCGGACATCCGGGTTGCCCCATCCGACCGCGAAGATCTCCCGCATGGTGGGGAAGGGAGTCATGCTGGCCGGGTCGTGGTGGCCGGCGTTGACCAACGCCTGCTCCACCGCGCGGGTGCCGAGTCGACCGATCAGCAGGTCGGTGGCCATGTTGTCACTGGTCGCGATCATCTTGCCGGCGGCCTGGCGGACCGTGATCCGGGTGCCGGGGGACAACGTGTCGAAGCCTGAGGATCCCAGCTTCTTCGCTTCGGCGGTGATGGTCAGCAGGTCGTTCCAGCGCAGCGTTCCGGCCCGCACGGCTTCCTCGACCGCGTAGAGCACATAGGTTTTGAAAATCGAGGCCAGCGGCAATGATTCGGCGGTGTTGGCTCCGGCGACCTTCGTGCAGTTGCCGTCGTCGACTTTCGAGACCTGCCAGGAGTACCGTGCGCCGGTCCGGTTCAGGGCGGCATCGACGTCCTGCCAGGAGTTGATCACGGGCTTGCGGGTGTCCATGACGAACCGGCTGACCATGGTTTCGTCATTGATGCGCAACTCGATGTCCTGCTGGGCGCCGAAGGAGCTGAGCAGGTGCAGCCGAGCCGAACCGGCCCCGATGTCCACGCCGGTCAGGGTGTAGGGACGGTCCCACCACATCGAGTCCAGGCTCGCGGTGACCGGATCGACCATGTCTGCGGCTGCCAGTGTCTTGACGCTGTAGGTCCCGATCGGCCAGTCGGAGTTGAGCATGTCCATGACCTGCTGGGCGCGCACGCCCACGGGGGTGTTCTTCTCGATCCGCACCCCGGCGTTGGCGGCCGGAGCCGGAGGCGGCGCGCAGCTGGTGGCCACGCAGGTGGAGGTGGCCAGAGCGGCGGCCAGCGCCGCCCTGCGCCGCGACCGGTTCGGCCGCGACTTACTTGGCGTCGGACCTGGCAACGTCCATCACGACCTCGAACTCCAGGAGCGACGCGCCGGTGGAGACCGGATTGGCCCGCTCGCCGGCGTGGGCGGCGATGGCAGGTCCGGATGCCCAGGACTGAAATGCCTCCTCGGACTCCCACTGCGTGACCACGAAGTAGCGGTCCTCGCCCTTCACCGGTCTCAGCAACTGGAACCCGAGGAACCCGGGCTGGTTGTCGACAGCATGGGCGCGATGGGCGAATCGCTTCTCAAGTTCCGGACCGGCGCCGGCGGGCACCTCGATTGCATTGATCTTGACCACGGCCATGGGGTCAGGTTACCGGCAGGGGTAGGCGGCAAGATGAGACGGTGAGTTCCCTGACCTATCGCGGAGGTACCGGGCGGCCGCTGGTGTTGGTGCACGGTCTGATGGGCCGTGGCAGCACCTGGTCGCGCCAGTGGGAGTGGCTTGCCGATCATGGATCGGTGTACTCCTACGACGCCCCGTGGCACCGCGGCCGCGATGCCGACGACATCGGGGACGTGGGCGGGCCGATCCGTACCGAAAGATTTGTCGACGAACTCGCCGCCGCGGTCGACTCGCTCGGCGGCCCGGTGGTTCTGGTCGGGCACTCGATGGGTGCCCTGCACTCATGGTGTTTGGCCGCGGCGCGTCCGGAACTGGTCGAAGCGCTGGTGGTGGAGGATATGGCCCCGGACTTCGTGGGGCGAACCGTCGGCGCGTGGGAGCCCTGGTTGCATGCGCTTCCGGTCGAATTCAGCTCAGCCGAAGCGGTTTTCGCTGAATTCGGTCCGATCGCCGGTCGCTATTTCCTGGAGTCCTTCGACCGTACGCCGACCGGTTGGCGGCTGCACGGCCGACCGGAGCGGTGGATCGCGATCGCGGCCGAATGGGGAACTCGCGACTACTGGGTGCAGTGGCAGTCCATCCAGGCTCCGGTGCTTTTGATCGAGGCGGGCGACTCGGTGGCTCCGCCAGGGCAGATGCGGCGGATGGCGGAGTTGGCCGGTCCGCGGGCCACCTACGTGCAGGTCCCAGGTGCCGGGCATCTGGTTCATGACGACGCGCCGCAGGCCTACCGGGAGGCGGTCGAGAAGTTCCTGGCCGCGCTACCCCGCTAGGGACCACCTTCCCCGGCAAGTGCGAAGCGGCCGTCGGCGGTCTGTTCCACCAACCCGTCGACCAGAAGTGAATCCAAGGCGCGATCGCGCTGGGCGGTATCGGTCAGCCACACCACGTCCAGTTCGGCACGCTGCACCGGCACCGAACTTCCCCGCAGTACATCGAGCAGCTTGCCCCGGACCTGCCGGTCGGTACCGGCGTATCGCTGAACCGGTCGGGCCGGCCCGCCGCCGGGTGGGTGGCCGGCTTCCCGCCATGCGCACACCGTCAGCGGGCAGACACCGCATTGCGGTGATCGGGCCGTACAGATCGTCGCGCCGAGTTCCATCAGGCCGGCTGAAAACACCGGCGCCGCAGGGCCTTCGGGCAACAGCGCGGCGACGTCGGCGTGATCGCGGACGGTAGAGGGGGAACCTGCATCGGCTTGGCCATGGACAGCGCGGGCGACAACCCTCCGCACGTTGGTGTCCACCACCGGCACCCGCTGGCCGTAGGCGAAGCAAGCGACCGCCCGCGCGGTGTAGGCCCCGACGCCGGGCAGCGTCAGGAGGGTGTCGACATCCTCGGGCACCACATCGCCGTGCTCGGCGGCGATCACGACAGCGCACTCGTGCAGACGCTTGGCCCGGCGCGGATAGCCCAGTTTGCCCCAGGCCCGAAGGACCGCGGCGGCACCGGCCTCGGCTGTCGCTGACGGTGTCGGCCAGCGGGCCACCCAGTCCACCCATATCGGCGCCACCCGCGCCACCGGCGTCTGTTGCAGCATGAATTCGCTGACCAAGATCTGCCAGGCGGTCACTCCGGGCGCCCGCCACGGCAGGTCGCGCCGGGACCGCTCGTACCAGCCCACGACGTCCGCAGCCGGGATGGTCATCGCCCCTCCACTGCGGCAGGGCAC
Organism: Mycobacterium sp.; assembly: GCA_036782595.1. GTDB lineage: Bacteria > Actinomycetota > Actinomycetes > Mycobacteriales > Mycobacteriaceae > Mycobacterium. Next base: position 5,169 of record DAIPYT010000059.1, read on the forward strand.
AATACGGGCCATGGCATACACCAGCCCAGCCCAAGCGTGGATGGCACTCAAGGAGGGTAACGAGCGGTTCGTCGCTGGGAACCCCGAGCATCCCAGCCAGAGCATCGAGCACCGGGCCGGCCTGGCCGAAACCCAACGCCCCACCGCGGTTGTGTTCGGCTGCGCCGACAGCCGCGTGGCAGCCGAGATCATCTTCGACCAGGGCCTCGGTGACATGTTCGTGGTGCGCACCGCCGGCCACGTCATCGATTCGGCCGTGCTGGGGTCCCTTGAGTACGCCGTCACGGTTCTCAACGTGCCGCTGATCGTCGTCCTCGGCCACGACAGTTGCGGCGCGGTCAAGGCCACCATCGATGCCCTCGACGGCGGGCAGGTGCCCGGCGGGTTCGTCCGTGACGTCATCGAACGGGTCACCCCCTCGATCATGCTGGGCCGCCGTGACGGCCTTACTCGGGTGGACGAGTTCGAGACCCGACACGTCATCGAGACGGGAAGTCAACTGCTGGCCCGTTCCACGGCCATCGCCGATCGGATCAAGAACGGCGAACTGGCCATCGTCGGCGTCACCTACCGCCTGGCCGACGGCCGGATCGTCCTGCGCGAACATCTCGGCGACATCGGTCCAGCCGACGCCGGATAGGCGACCCGCTCACCTCAAACAAGGCGACACGCCGAGCAAGGTCGGCCACCTTGCGGTGACCTCGGCTTACGGTGGGAACGTGCTGGATCTCGAACCGCATGGCCCGCTTCCGACCCAGGTGTACTGGCGGCGTCGGGGCTTGGCCCTCGGCATCGCGTTGCTGGCGATCGCTCTGGTCGCCGGCATCGCTTTCGCGCTCTTCGGAAGGTCCGACTCGGTCAAGGACACCGCCAAGTCGCAGACCGCGCAGATGCCGCAACCGGAGAACAAGACTCCCGTGGTGCCGCCGGCCGAGTCCAGCCCCGAGCCGACTCCGACGCCCACCTCCGCGGTGGCACCGCCGCCGGTTTTGCAGGCCGGTGACGACTGCCCGGATTCCAATCTGGCAATCAAGGGCGTGACGAACTCTCCGCAATACGTCATCGGCGACCAGCCGAAATTCACCATGGTGGTCACCAACATCGGCCTGGTCGCCTGCAAGCGTGACGTCGGAGCGGCAGTGCTGGCGGCCTACGTTTACTCGCTGGACAACAATCGGCTGTGGTCCAACCTGGACTGCGCCCCGTCCAACGAGACGCTGGTGAAAACCTTCAACCCTGGTGAACAGGTCACCACTGAGGTCACCTGGACCGGCATGGGTTCGGCCCCGCAGTGCCCGCTACCGCGGGAGCCGATCGGTCCGGGCACTTACAACCTCGTCGTGCAGCTCGGCAATCTGCGTTCGGCGGCGGCCCCATTCACTCTGACCGACGCCCCGCCCCCGGCCCCGCCCGTCGAGCCGGCTCCGCCGCCCGCTGAACCGGCTCCCGCACCGGCTGGACCGCCACCGGGCCCGGCCCCGGTCGGCTAACCGCCGCCGCAGGTATCAAGCTAAAGCCCTTGTCGGGCTGGTGAAGTCGCAGTTCAGAACTCGCCGTCCTCCACCGCCCGCAGGTCTCGTCCCCAGCCGCGGCCGTCGCGTTCCATCGGGGGCTCGGGCGGCGCCGGAGCGGCCGTGATGGACAGTACTGCGCGCAGTGCGTCATTGATGGTGGCCGACTCCACCGTGCGCAATCCGGGTGGCGGCGGTCCGCACCCGGCCGGCACCACCGCGGTGGTGAATCCCAGTCGCGCGGCCTCAGCCAGCCGGCGGTCCATCCCCGTCACCCGGCGCAGATCGCCGGCCAGGCCCACTTCGCCGAACACCACCAGGGTCGACGGCAACGGTCGCCCGACCACCGCGGAAGCCATCGCCACCGCCACCGCGAGGTCGCTGGACGGGTCGGTAAGGCGCATCCCGCCGACGGTGGACAGGTAGATGTCGAGCATGCTGATCGGGACTCCAGCGCGCTTGTGCAGCACCGCGGTGATCATCGCCACCCGTGCCTGGTCCATGCCGCTGACGACGATCCGGCGCGGCGCACGTTCATGGTTGGGCGAGGTGAGTAGCGCCTGGATCTCCCCGATCAGTGGGCGCTTGCCGTCCAGGGTCACCGTGACGGCCGTTCCCGGTACTGGGTCGTCGCGTTGATCGAGGAACAGGCCGGAGGGGTCGGCGACGCACTCGATTCCCTTGTCCTGCATGAGAAAACAGCCGACCTCATCGGCCGCGCCGAACCTGTTCTTGACTCCCCGGACCATGCGCAGCGCGGTGTTGCGGTCACCCTCGAAGTGCAGGACCACATCCACCAGATGCTCCAGCGAACGCGGGCCGGCAATGGCGCCGTCCTTGGTGACGTGGCCGACCAGAACAATCGCCACACCGGTGGACTTGGCCACTGCCGTCAGCGCTGTGGTCACCGCCCGCACCTGGGTGACACCGCCGACGACTCCGTCGGTGGTGTCGGTAGTCATGGTCTGAACCGAGTCGACGATCACCAGAGTCGGGTTGACCGCGTCGATATGGCCCAGGACGGTTTGTACGTCGGATTCAGCGGTGAGGTAGACCTCGTCGTGGGCACAACCGGTGCGCTCCGCCCGCATCCGGATCTGGCCGGCGGACTCCTCGCCGGAGACGTAGAGAGCCCGGCGACCGCCCTGCGCCCAACGGTGCGCCACCTCAAGCAGCAGAGTCGATTTGCCGACCCCCGGGTCCCCCGCCAGAAGCGTCACCGAACCGGGTACGACTCCGCCGCCCAGGACTCGGTCGAGTTCGCTGACACCGGTCCGATGATGGCGGGTCCGATCGGGGTCGATAGACGTGATCGGCATGGCCGGTGTCAAAGGTGTCACGGCGCGCTGGGTGGCCCCACCGACCGTGGCCAGGGCGGCCACCTCATCGACGGTGCCCCAGGTGCCGCAATCCGGGCAGCGGCCAACCCATTTCGCCGTCACATGGCGACATTCCGAGCAGCGGTACTGCGCGCGCGCTTTGGCCACGAGGACGACGCTAGCCGTTGGCTACGACAAATCCGGGCAACCCGCGCGGGGGTCCGGGGGGCCGGTCGGCCCTCGCAGGGTCGGGGTTGTCAGCCCTCGCCGGCGGCGATCGGCACGGCGACGGTGGTCTGTCCGGCCTTCTCGAAGTTGAAGGTGAAGTTGTAAGTGAGCCCGTTGGTGATCGGCTTGCTCAGTGTCACCTCGGCCGTCTGCGGCTTGGTGCTGCCCATCGGTTCGGCGGCGCCCTTGGCCGTCACCACCAGCGCGCGCCCGGCGGGGACGGAGCCATCGCCGGTCAGCGTGACGGTGCCTACCTCGGAGGTGATTCCCACCAGTTTGTCGTCGATGTCGGGGGAGCTGTTGGCGGCCACGAAGACCAGCGGCACGTTCTTGCCGGGTTGCAGGAAGTCGCTGGTCTGCATCGCCTGGATATGGACGTTACGCAGGGCGATCTCGTTCACATTGGCGGAGTTGCCGTTCACCGCCGCCTCCTGGGTGGCGGTCTGCGAAATCTGACCCGCGCCGCAACCGGTGAGGACCAGCCCGCAGGCCACAAGGCCGGCGGATGCGGCGACGAGGCGGTTAGACAAGCGGTTCACGGCAGCCTCCTGCTCGGCCCAAGCGGTCGGTGTAAAGCCGCCGCGGTTCGACTATGCACAGTAGTAGGTCGTGTCGCCGCGCGGTACACAAGCCCGATTACTGGTCGATTACTGGGACGACTACCGCGCGTCGCGCGTCGCCGGTGCCGGACGGCAAAACCCCCGCGATACAGACATTTCCGCTGTTGTCAACCCCTGACATCCGGCCGTGATGCCCCTGACCTGCATAGTTGTTCCACGTGCCGTAGGCCCCCGTGCTAACATTGGGAGGTGAAAGGGGCTCGAATCTGATGATTTTCAAGGTCGGAGACACCGTTGTCTATCCACACCACGGTGCTGCATTGATCGAAGCGATCGAAACCCGGACCATCAAGGGCGAACAGAAGGAATACCTCGTCCTTAAGGTCGCCCAGGGTGATCTGACCGTTCGAGTGCCCGCGGACAACGCCGAATACGTCGGCGTCCGTGACGTGGTCGGCCAGGAAGGTCTGGACAAGGTCTTCCAGGTTCTGCGCGCTCCGCACACCGAGGAGCCCACCAACTGGTCACGCCGCTACAAGGCAAATCTTGAGAAGCTGGCATCCGGGGACGTGAACAAGGTCGCGGAGGTAGTGCGCGACCTGTGGCGTCGCGATCAGGAGCGCGGGCTGTCGGCCGGCGAAAAGCGCATGCTGGCCAAGGCCCGGCAGATCCTCGTCGGCGAGTTGGCGCTGGCTGAGAACACCGATGACGCGAAGGCTTCGACCATCCTCGACGAGGTTCTGGCCGCCGCCTCCTGAAGGCCCTCTGCCGAGTAACAGCGCCGAGTAACAGCGCAGGGGGATATCGGTGACCGAAACCGTCGCTGTAGTCCCGGCCGCCGGCAGCGGGCAACGACTCGGTGCCGGTATTGCGAAAGCATTTGTCGATCTCGGTGGTCAGACCATGCTGGAACGCGCGGTCGACGGCTTACTGGCATCCGGGGTGGTCGACCGGGTGATTGTGGCCGTACCCGGTGACCGCGTCCGGGAGACCACCTCGCTGTTGAACGGGCGGGCCTTTGTCGTTGAGGGCGGCCCGGAGCGCCACGACACCGTTCGACGTGCGTTGGAAGCCTCAGGCGAGCCGGATTTCATCATCGTGCACGACGCTGCCCGCCCACTCACGCCGGTGCAGCAGATCCAGCGGGTGGTCGCCGCCCTGCGTGAGGGTCTGCGGGCCGTCATCCCGGTGTTGCCGGTGGTCGACACGATCAAAGCCGTCGATGCCAACGGCATGGTGCTGGGCACTCCCGAACGAGCCGGCCTCCGCGCGGTGCAGACCCCGCAGGGCTTCGAGACCCATCTGCTGCGGAGGGCATACCAGCGCGCGGGTTCGTTCGCCGTGACCGATGACGCCTCCCTGGTGGAGAACATCGGTACCCCGGTCCACACCGTCGCCGGCGATCCGCTGGCCTTCAAGGTCACCACCGCGCTGGACCTCCAGTTGGCACGGGCGGTTCTGGGATCGTGACGCTGCCCCGGGTCGGTGTCGGCACCGACGTCCATCCAATCGAGCCTGGACGCCCATGTTGGCTGCTCGGCCTGCGCTTCGACGACGCTGACGGCTGTTCCGGACATTCCGACGGCGACGTGGCAGTGCACGCCCTGTGCGATGCGCTGCTCTCGGCGGCCGGTTTGGGGGATCTCGGTGTGGTCTTCGGGGTCGATCAGCCGCAGTGGCGGGACGTCACCGGTGCGCGGATGTTGACCCATGTGCGCGACCTGATCGGCGATGCCGGATTCACCGTCGGCAACGCCGCCGTCCAGGTCATCGCCAACCGCCCCAAGGTGGGGCCGCGCCGGGAAGAGGCCCAGCGGGTCCTGTCCGAACTGCTCGGAGCACCGGTGTCGGTCTCGGCCACCACCACCGACGGTCTCGGATTAACCGGCCGGGGCGAGGGAATGGCGGCCGTCGCGACGGCTCTGGTAGCGCGGACCTCCCGGTAAGCTGCCTCGTCGTGACCACCCGCGGCCTGCGCCTGCACGACACCTACTCAGGTGCCCTGCGCGAATTCGTGCCGTTGCGGCCCGGCCATGCGTCGATCTATCTGTGTGGGGCCACCGTCCAGGGGCTGCCCCATATCGGGCACGTTCGCAGCGGGGTGGCCTTCGACGTACTGCGTCGCTGGATGATGGCCAAGGGCTTCGATGTCGCGTTCATCCGCAACGTCACCGATATCGACGACAAGATCCTCACCAAGGCGGCCGAAGCCGGCCGACCCTGGTGGGAGTGGGCAGCCACCCACGAGCGCGCCTTCACCGCCGCCTACGACGCACTCGGTGTGCTGCCGCCCTCGGCTGAGCCGCGTGCCACCGGCCACATCACCCAGATCGTCGAGCTCATCGAGCGCCTCATCGAGAGAGGACACGCGTACGCCGGAGCCGGTGACGTCTACTTCGACGTCAAAAGCTTCCCCGAGTACGGCCGGCTCTCCGGTCACCGCATCGACGACGTCCATCAAGGCGAAAGCCTTGCGGCCGGCAAGCGTGACGAGCGTGACTTCACCCTGTGGAAGGGGGCCAAGCCAGGGGAGCCGTCGTGGCCCACGCCGTGGGGCCGCGGTCGTCCCGGATGGCACTCCGAGTGTGTTGCGATGGCACATGAATATCTCGGCGCGGAATTCGACATCCATTGCGGTGGAATGGATCTGATATTCCCCCACCATGAGAATGAGATCGCCCAGGCGCGCAGCGCGGGAGACGGCTTCGCCAACTTCTGGCTGCACAACGGTTGGGTGACCATGGGTGGCGAGAAGATGAGTAAGTCGCTGGGCAACGTACTAGCGATTCCGGCTGTGCTGCAACGGGTCCGGGCCGCCGAACTGCGTTACTACCTGGGTAGCGCGCACTATCGGTCCATGCTGGAGTTCACTGAGACCGCGTTGCAGGATGCCGCGCGGGCTTACTCGGGGATCGAGGATTTCCTGCACCGCGTCCGGACCCGGGTGGGTGCGCCCATGCCGACCATCTGGACCGAGAAGTTCGCCGCGGCACTCGACGACGACCTCGCAGTCCCTGCCGCGCTGGCCGAAGTGCATGCCGCACGCGCCGAAGGCAACCGCGCACTGGAGGCCGGTGAACATGATGTCGCCCTGGAGAAGGCCGGCGAAATACGTTCAATGACTGCGATTCTCGGTTGTGATCCACTCGACGAGCGGTGGGAGACCCGGGATGAGACAGCCGCCGCGCTGGCCGCCATCGGGGTTTTGGTCGACGCGGAGTTGAACCGCCGTGATGAAGCCCGTCAGCGTCGGGACTGGGCCGCAGCCGACGATATCCGCGACCGACTCAAAGAGGCGGGAGTGGATGTGACCGATACCGCTGACGGCCCGCAGTGGGCTCTGCTGGGCGGGGCCGGCGGGCAAGAGTACGACGACGCACCGAACAAGAGGAGCCTCTGATGGCCGGTAATTCGAAGCGTCGCGGCGCGATCCGCAAGGAGGGCACCAAGAAGGGCCCCACGGTGGGTTCCGGCGGTGTGCGCAGACGCGGACTGGAGGGTCGCGGCGCCACCCCGCCGGCGCACATGCGGCCCGGTCACCCGGCCGCGCGGAAGGCCGCAGTGAAGGCCCGTAAGGCAGCAGGCAGGCCGGTGGGCAAACCGACCGACGAGACCGAGATGGTGCTTGGCCGCAATCCGGTGCTGGAGTGCCTGCGTGCCAACGCGCCGGCTTCCGCCCTCTACGTCGCGCTGGGAACCGAGGCTGACGAGCGACTGACCGAGTCAGTGACACTGGCTGCCGATCGCGGTATCGCCATCTTGGAAGTCCCGCGCACCGACCTGGACCGGATGAGCGCCAACGGGCTGCACCAGGGCATCGCCCTTCAAGTGCCGCCGTACTCCTACGCGCATCCCGACGATCTGCTGGCCTCCGCCACCAACGACTCAGAACCTGCTCTGCTGGTCGCCCTGGATAACATCTCCGACCCGCGGAACCTCGGGGCGATCATCCGGTCGGTATCGGCTTTCGCCGGCCACGGCGTGCTGATTCCACAGCGGCGTTCGGCATCGGTGACCGCAGTGGCCTGGCGAACCAGCGCCGGGGCCGCTGCCCGGGTCCCGGTGGCACGGGCCACCAACCTCAACCGGACATTGAAGGACTGGTCCGACGCGGGCCTCCAGGTCGTCGGACTCGATGCTGACGGCGACACCACCATCGACCAGTTCGACGCCTCCGGTCCGCTGGTTGTCGTAGTCGGATCGGAAGGTAAGGGTCTGTCTCGGCTGGTCCGGCAGAACTGCGACGTGGTGGTGTCCATACCGATGTCAGGCCCGGCTGAGTCGCTCAACGCCGCGGTGGCGGCCGGAGTTGTGCTGGCCGAGGTGACCCGCCAACGTCGCAGATGACCCCAGTATGAGTGCGAATACCCTCCGACTTCGCGCCACCGCAGTCGCGTTGACCTCGGCCGTTGTCCTTGCCGCGCCGGCTTGCGGTAACACCCGTTCGCACCCGAACGGTTCCTGCGGCCGCGATCAGAATCTGCGGGCGGCGGGCACCCCTGCGCAGAGTCGTGCGATGGCCGTCTTCCGGTCGGCCTGGCTGAGTCGATGCCCGGATCGGGTCTTCTCCTACCTGACCACAGATCCCGCCGACGCGGTCGCGCGGTTCATCGAGGGTGACATCGACTTGGCGGCAATCCATTCGCCCATGACTTCCGACGAGCGAGAGCGTGCGGCGAAACGGTGTGACGGCGGCCCCGCTCTACATTTACCGATGACCTTTCGAGCTATCACGTTGCCGTACAACCTTCCCGGAGTGGAAACGCTGGTGCTGACCGGTCAGGCCATTGCGAAAATCTTCACCGGCGCGATCAAGACGTGGACCGATCCGGAGATAGTCGCTGCAAACCCGGGCACAACGCTGCCGGACTTACCCGTCAGCCCGGTTCTCCCCGCCGAGGATTCGGTGATGACCGAGGACTTCACTGCTTATCTGCGTGCGGTCCGACCCGGGGTCGGTGGATTTCCTGCGTCGTCGGCCACGCGGGCGGGAACCGACTCGGCCGTTATCGGCACGGTGACCCGGACGCCGGGTGCCATCGGTTACACCGCCGCGTCGGTCTCCCGGACCGCGCCATTACCTTCGGCGCTTATCGACAGCGGTGAGGGGCCGGTCGGTTTTGCTGAGGAATCCGCGATGCTCGCTATTGACGCCGCTGAATTTGCCGAGACCGGGAATGACCTCGCCCTGGACACCCGCACGCTGTACCGAACCTGGCAGCCCGGCGGCTATCCTTTGGTGGGCGTCAGTTACCAGGTGGTCTGCTCCAAAGGCTACGAGGAATCGGGGTTGGCGACCGTCCGGTCGTTCCTGCAAACAGCCGCCCAGATCGACCGAAACGAAATTGCTGCGGCCGGTTATGTGCCTTTGCCGAATTATCTTCGCGAACGAATTCTCGACGTGGTCGATTCATTGGAGTAGTCCACCGGGCTAATAAGGCCAGGAATTGGTTAGCGGTTAAGCGGTGAAAGGCCGCCCGCGACACGTATCCTCATTGCCAAGTAATTGCTCATGCAAAGGGGTTGAGGCACGGTGGCTCAACTGAGCGCGAGATGAGCCTCAGTCACCTCCAGTGGTTCCTTCTGGCGTCCTTCCTGATTCCGGTGATCGAGAGCATGGTGGCACTGGCCGGCGCGGCGTGGGCCAAGTTCGGTTACGTCGAACGCCCGGAGAAGTTCGGGCACCTGATCCTCCAGATCACGACGGTCGGAAGGGAACCCGAACTCGTCCAGCGAACGGTCGACAAACTCCGCAGTTACGCCCTGCCGATGCCGCACGAGATATGGATCGTGATCGAGCCGGAGATGTTCACCGACTACCGCGATGCCGACGAGGTAATCGTCGTTCCGGAATCCTTCACCTGCCGCCCCGTCGACAAGGCCCGCGCACTGGAATACGCCCGGCTGATCCGTCGCGATCGGGGACTCAACCGCGCCGATATAAAACTTCTCCTGATTGACGACGACACACTTCCCTCGGCGAATTACGTGATCAAGGCCTTCAACGGCGACTACGACATATGCCAGGGCATCACCGTTCCCAATCGCTGGTACGCGGTGGGCGGTTGGCGCCATTTCCTGCTCAGCCATCTCGACGACATCCGGACCCGGAACTGCCTGGTCTACTGCTCCTGCACCCAGGGACTGACCCAGTATCCGCTGTACGTACACGGTGAAGGCCTGTGCATGACCGGTCGCACCGAGGAAATCGTCACCTGGGACTTCCCGATCGTCGGGTCGGACGACCTGGTGTTCGGCACGAATGCGGCCTGCAAGGGTCTGAGTTGGGGCTACTTCCACGGGGCAATCCAACTGGTATCGCCGTGGTCGTTCCGGGAGAAGCTCAGCCAGATGCGTCGGTGGACTTGGGGCAACTTCGACGCCATCGGCAACCGGCAAGTCATGCCCTGGACCGCCGCGGTATTCAAGGCGGCCAAGTACGTCTTCGGCTTCGGCGCGGTCATCGCGTCCACCGCCGGCGTGGTGCTCCTGCTGTCGGGCTTGACCAGGGTTCCGGAGCAGGCCAGCATGGTGTTCATTTTCTCCATCGTGCTCTGGTTCGGCAGCTACGGGGTCGCCGGATGGATCAACGCCGGCGGCGAACCGAATCAAGAGCTCCGCCCAGATCCTCTGCGATTCTGGATGTTTCGGATAACCCAGAGCGTCGTGGCGGCGTTGCTCACGCCCTTGACCGCGCTGACACCCATCGTCCTGATCATCTACTGCACCGTTGCGGGCCGGCCGAATCGCTTCATCATGATCAAGAAGTCGAACAGTGTCATGGGTTCAGCGCTGTCCGGGAATGGGGCTGATACCCCAGGCCCAGGATGAAGCCCTTCGCTTCCTGGAGGCGTAGGCACCGCGCGCGCAGCGTGGATTATCTGCGCCGCCGGCTCGTCGGCACAGTCGCTGTCGTCGCGATCTTCTGGGCCTCACTCGGCGGGGTTCTCACCCTGGCGTTTGCCATCTATCCGTTGCGCAGTGGCGGGTTCCCGGTGGTGCCTCGTCCTCCCTACATCAGCACCAATGACCCCATCACGGTGGTTGAGGTCGGTGTCCCGCCCAATGTGCCGGTCGAAACCAAGGATCTCGACACCGCACCTAGGGATCCCTCGGTGAGGCTGATAGCCGTTCGGCCGGGCCGAGTCACTCTGGTTGCCGGCGGGAGTACTGTCCGGAATATCGAAACACCCTCCGGTGCAGTGGAAATCGGTCAACTCGCTGATGTGATAGCCGATCCGGAGTGGATCGAACGCTCAGGACCGAAGAAAGTGGTTCTGAAGTCGGCGCTCGTCAGCTATCCGGGGGTGAAACTGACCGTCGGGCCTGCTGTCGGTGATCTTGAACTTCTCAACCGGTTGGGGGTGTTCCTCGGCACGAACGGCGGCGGTCTGTTCTTCGAAGGTGTCCATGTACACGCCACCGGTGCGCAGTCGATGGGGAATTTCCGCCCATTCATTCTGTCAATCGGGCGTGGCGATATGCAGTTTCACCGCAGCAACGTCGGAGGACTCGGGTGGGACTGGAACGGAAGCTACGGGGTCTCATGGCAGGACGGGTCTACCGGAAAAGCGATCGACAGCACATTTCAAAACAACTTCATCGGCGTCTATACCGCGCGATCGAGTGGACTGCTGTTCCAGCGGTGCACTTTCCGAAAGAACTATCTGTACGGACTTGATCCCCACACCTACAGTCGCCATCTCATGATCGAGGATTCCCTGGCCGAGGATAACGGCGCACACGGATTCATCTTCTCGGAGTACGTCCGTGAGAGCGTGATCAGGAATTCGATCTCGCGCGGCAACGGTGAGAACGGAATCATGATGGACACCTATTCCACCGGCAACCTTATCTACAACAACCGGGTCATCGGGAATGTCGGCGACGGCGTGGTGACGACCGACTCCCCGCGCAATTCTTTTCAGTCGAACGTCATCGAAGGA
>DAIPYT010000060.1:0-16451 GCA_036782595.1 Mycobacterium sp.
GGTCTGACTGTACTTGCGGGTTACCGTGGAGTCATGCGGGCGTTGATCGTGGTCGACGTGCAGAACGACTTCTGTGAAGGCGGGTCGCTGGCTGTTGCCGGCGGAATGGCGGTAGCCGAGGGGATCAACACCCTGCTGGCCGGACCGCACGGATACAGCCATGTGGTGGCGACCAAGGACTTCCACATCAATCCGGGTGCGCACTTCTCCGACCACCCCGACTTCGTGGACTCCTGGCCACCGCACTGCGTGGCCGGTAGCGCCGGTGCCGACTTCCCGCCCGGACTCGACCCCGCCCCGTTCGAGGCTGTCTTCCTCAAGGGCGCCCACACCGCGGCCTACAGCGGTTTCGAGGGCACCTGTGACGGTGTCGGCTTGGCCGAGTGGCTTCATGCCCGCGGTGTCGACGCGGTGGACGTCGCCGGGATCGCGACCGACTATTGCGTGCGGGCCACCGCCGCGGACGCCGTCGGGGCGGGCTTCGACACCCGCGTATTGGTGAATCTGACGGCCGGCGTCGCGGCCGAGACGACGGCTGATGCACTGGCGGGGATGGCAAGTATCGGTGTGGAACTGGTGCACTGAATCACCGTTCCCGCAATGATTCCCAGTCATGCTCTGCCTCCAACTGGGCGATCAACGCGCCGGTGCGCTCCTTGAGTAGGCGCGTCATCGCGATCCCGGCGATCACCGCCACGACCAGTGCCACCCAGGAGAACCGAGCCAGCCACCGCTCGGCCGCCAAGCCCAGGAAATACACCACCGCGGTGGTGCCTCCGGCCCAGAACACCGCCCCGGTGGCGTTGGCCAACAGGAATTTCGGATAGCTCATGCGCAGCGCGCCCGCCAACGGACCGGCCAGGATGCGCAACAGCGCGATGAAGCGGCCGAAGAACACCGCCCCCATGCCCCATCGCGTGAAGAGTTGTTTGGCCAGTGCGACGTGACCGGGGCCGAAATGCTTCGGGAAGCGGCGGCTCAGCCGTTCGAACAACGACATACCGAACCGCCGGCCGATGCTGTAGCCGATCGAGTCTCCGATGATGGCGCCGGTGGTTGCCGCGACGCCCACCCACAGCGGACTGATGTCGAGGTGCTCGCGGGTGGACAGCAGTGCGGCGCTGACCAAAGCGATCTCGCCGGGTAGCGGGATGCCCAGGCTTTCCAGGCCGATGATGATTCCGACGACCAGGTAGACCGCCAGGGGAGGGATGGATTCCAGAAAAGGTTCGATATTCACGCGGCTAGATGACGACCCGCTTGCGCCGATAGAGCGTCCCGACGATCAGCAGAATCAGGCTGATCAACAGGATGGCGGTGGCGAGTACGTTGATCTGCGGCGGCACAGCGGCTTTGGTGGCGGCGTTGACGTACAGCGGGTAGGTGACGGTGGATCCGCTGACGAAATAGGTGATGATGAAGTCATCCAGCGATAGCGCGAAGGACAGCATCGCCGCGGCGACGATACCGGGAACGATCAAGGGCAATGTGACCTTGAAGAACGTCCGCACCGGGCCGGCACCCAGATCCAACGACGCGTCCTCCAACGTCCAATCGAACCCGCGGATCCGGGCCCGCACGGTCATCGCGATGAAGCTGATCTGAAAGGCGACGTGGGCCAGGACGATGGTCAAAAAACCGGTCGCCCAGCCCATGCTGAGGAACAACGTCAGCAACGAGGCACCCATCACGACCTCGGGCGAGGTCAGCGGCAGCACCATGAAGGTGTCCACTGCCTTGCTGCCGCGGAACCGTTGGCGGACAAGGGCGATCGCGACCAGGGTGCCCAGCACCAGGGCGATCGCGGTCGAGAGGGCCGCCACCTCGAGGCTGAGCCGCAGGGCTTTGGCCAGCGCCGGGTATTTGAACGGGTGCAGCCAGTTCTCCAGGGTGAAACCCTGCCAGGTGTAGTTGAACTTGCCGCGCGGCTTGTTGAACGAAAAGACGATGATGACCAGGATCGGTAGGAACAGGAACAGCAGGGTGAATCCCGCCGCCACCCGCAGTGCGATGTCGCCGAGTTTGAATGTGCCGCGGAAACTCCGGCCCGGTTCGACCAGCGTGGTGACTGCTTGGACTGTCACACCAAGTCCTCGGTGCCCAGTGCCCTGGTGTAGAGCAGAACGCCGGCCACGATCAGCGCCATCAACACGAAACTCATGGCCGCGGCCACCGGATAGTCCTTGATCACAAGGAACTGCTTCTGGATGACGTTGCCGATCATCGTGGTTTTCGTGCTGCCCAGGTAGTCGGCATTGATGAAGTCACCGACCGAGGGGATGAACACCAGCAGGCTGCCGGCCAGAACACCGGGCATGGCCAGTGGCAGAATCACCTTCCCGAACATCCGACGGTTGCTGGCGTAGAGGTCGCGCGAGGCCTCAAGCAGCCGCGGGTCGATCTTTTCCAGGGCGACGTACAACGGCAGGATCATGAAGATGATCCAGTTGTAGGTCAAGCCACCGATCACCGCCCAACTGGTCGACAACAGGCGTCCCTCGCTGGGAAGCAACCCGATCGTCCCCAGCGCGCTCACCACCCAGCCGTCGTCGGCCAGGATCGTTTTCCAGGCGATGGTGCGGATCAGGAAGGTCACGAAGAACGGCAGGATGACCAGTCCCAGGAGCAGATTCTTGAACCGGCCGGCCTTGAACGCGATCACGTAGGCCAGCGGAAAGGCCAGCAGCAGACACAGCACCGTCGCCGATAGTGCGTAGCCGAAGGACCGCAGGATCTGGTCCTTGTACTCGGTCAGCGCCCTGCCGTAATTCGCCCATTGCCAGGCGAAGGTCAGCTTGGGCAGATAGATGGAGCCGCCCATCGTCGACAGCGAGGTTCGGAACAGCGAGAAGAACGGCACCACATAAAAGATGCCGAGGTACGCCAGCGCAGGCAGGATCATCAGATACGGCGCAATCCTGCTGCGCTGACGGTTGCTGCTGGCTACACCTGCCACCGGGTGCCTCTCAGCCGCCGGTGACCGCGGCGTAGGCCTTGTTGAATTCCTGAGTCTGCTCGTCGGTCAGCGGTGCCCAGGCCTTCAACTTGGCCAGCGTCTCCTTCGGCGGGTTGATCAGCGGGTTGTTGGCCAACTCCGGATCGATCTTGTTCAGTTCCGCGGTCATATCGGACAGCACAGGCACGTACTTGGTGGCCGCGACCAGCTTGGCGTAGTTGGCGCGGTCATAGATGTAGTTGATCCACTCCTCAGCGGCCTTCTGGTTCTGCGTGGTGTACGGAATCACCATGGTGTCCACGAAGGTGCTGGAGCCGGTCTCGGGGATCACGAACTTCAGGTCCGGGTTGTCCTTCTGCAGCTGTACGACGTCACCCGAATAGGCCTGGGCGACAATGATATTGCCGGCCGCCAGATCGTCGGCATAGTCGTTGCCGGTGAAGCGGCGGATCTGCCCCTTGTCCTTCTGCTCCTGGATCAGGTCGGCTGCCTTGCGCACCGACTCGATGTTCGGGTCCTCCGGCGACTGACCCTGCGCCATCATGAACATGCCCAGACCGTCCTGGGTGTCCGAGAGCAGGCTGACCTTGCCCTTGAAGGCCGGATCCCACATATCGTCGATCTTGGTGAGATCCCGGCCGGTGGCGGCGCGGTTGTAGGCGATTCCGACCATGCCGGACATGTACGGTGCGCTGAACTTGCGGTCTGCATCGGCCTTGGATTCCAGAAGGTCGGGGCGCAGATTCTTCTTGTTGGTCCACCGCGTGTCGCTGATCGGGTTGAGCCAGCCCAGGCCGGCCAGGCGCGCGGCCATGAACTGGGAGGGGACCACCAGGTCGGCGCCGATGTCCTGCTTGCGGCTCAACGGTTCCTTGTTCTTGGCGAACCATTCCTCGTTGTCGTTGAAGTCCTCTTTGTAGTCGACCACCAGACCGCTGGCGGTCTGGAACGCTGCCACGAACCCGTCGGCCATGTACAGCGGCCAGTTGGAGATCCGCAGCTTGCCCGAGGCGGGGCTGCCGTCGTCGGCGGGTGCCAACGGCTTATCGGAACCCGCACCGGACTCCGAAGTCTTGTCCGAGCTGCAGGCAGCCAGGAACGACGGGCCCAGGATGAGAGCCGCCGCAGCAGCGGCTCCGCCCCCGATGAACCGCCGGCGCGAGGCTAATTGGGCGAGCACGCGGGGGTCGATCTCTGCCATGGGAGTGCCTTTCATCTCAGGTCGATGCATCTTTGGCCGATGCATCCTTGCGCTATCACGAGGTGGGCGAGGAGTCGTCGAGCATCTCCTCGAGGTTTCCGGTGGTGGGTGTGTCAGCTGCCGCCAGCACCAGCGCGGCGTCCGGAACCCAGCCGACGAAAACGTCGTCGCCGGGTCGCAGCAGCGGCAAATCCTGTTCGGTACCGACATGGGCCAGTATCGGGGAGCCGTCGGGAGCCTCCAGCGACAGCCGCAGCACCGGACCTTGGAATGTCAGGTCCACGACTTTGGCAGCCACCGCCGAGACGTCGCCGGTGGGCTGACCGACAGACACCCGCACCCGCTCGGGGCGGACCATCACGGTGGCCTTGCCGCCGGGTTCGATGGTGATGTCCCCGGGACGCGCCCGCAGCGTCGAACCAAGCACGTCGACCTCGACGTAGTCGCGGTTGGCTCGTCCGGTCTGCCGGCCGGGCCAGAGGTTGGCCTGGCCGATGAATCCGGCGACGAAGACGCTCGCGGGCCGGTCATAGATCTCGGTGGGGGTGCCGATCTGCTCGACGTTGCCGGCGTTCATCACCGCGATCCGGTCACTCATCGTCAGCGCTTCCTCCTGGTCATGGGTCACGTAGACGAAGGTGATCCCGACCTCACGCTGAATGCGCTTGAGCTCGAACTGCATGACGTGGCGCAGCTTCAGGTCCAGCGCACCGAGTGGCTCGTCGAGCAGCAGGGCGCTGGGGTAGTTGACCAGGGCGCGGGCCAACGCCACCCGCTGCTGCTGGCCGCCGGAGAGCTGGCCGGGCTTGCGGAGCGCGAAGTCGGTGAGCCGAACCACCTCGATCATCTCGTCGACGCTCTTCTTGATGGCCGATTTGTCCTTCTTCTGGCTGCGCGGGCCGTAGGCGACGTTGTCCCAGACCGTCATGTGGGGGAACAGCGCGTAATGCTGGAAGACGGTGTTGACATGGCGCTTATGCGGCGGGGTGTGGGAGACGTCCACGCCTTCGAGTCGGATGGCGCCTGAGGTGGGGCTCTCGAAGCCGGCGATCATCCGCAGGGTGGTGGTCTTGCCGCACCCGGACGGGCCGAGCATCGAGAAGAACTCTCCAGCCCCGATCGAGAAGTTCGCATCAGCCACCGCGACGTAGTCGTCGAATCGCTTGGTGACGTGATCGATCTCGATCACCGAGGAACCATCGCCGCGCTGCGGCAGGCTGCGCCCGGTGATCAGTCGTGGGGCGGCGGCGCCGGTCTCGGTCAGGACCGTCCTCCTCGTTTGGTCAAGGGCCCTTGCGGTACCCGGTAAACCTTGGCCCATTTCCGCATCACGCGCAACACATTCCCCAACCGATTCCGCACGGAGCCCGGATTTTCCCGACCGTTCCCTTCCCCCGAAATGGTCCCTGCTGACCGTTTCCGTGGCGACCGGACGTCACATGTGCGCCCCGCCGTCGATCCGGACCTCGGTGCCGGTGACGAAGAATGATTCCGCACTGCCCAGCATCGCCACCACGGCTGCGACGGCGGCCGGGTCGGCGAAGATCGCGCCGTCTGGAAGCGGCAACCCCGGCGCGACCCGCGCAAACAACCTGTAGTCGGCATCGGAGGGAAGGCCCGGGCCGACACTCTGCTTGGACTGGCCGGTCCCGTCGGTCATACCCGAGGAGATCGAACCGGGTTGCACCGAGTTGAACCGGATGCCCTCCTTTGCGAATTCCGCGGCAAGAGCGTGTGTCATGGCCAGTATCCCGCCCTTCGAGGCGGCATAGGCAGACATATAGGGGTGCGCAAAGGTCGCCGAGGTGGAACTGAAGTTCACCACCGCAGGACCGCTGCCCTGTCGCAGCGCCGGCAGGGCAGCACGGATCACCAGGAAGGTTCCTACCAGATTGACCCGCAGCACCTGCTCGAAATCGGCCAGCGTGGTGTCCAGGAAATGGGCCGAGCGCAGGATTCCGGCCACGTTGACCAGGGTGTCCAGGCCGCCGAGGACCTCTACTGCCCGGCCCACTCCGGCCCGCACCGATTCCTCGTCGCCGACGTCTACCTGCACGGTGTTCAGCCGGTCGGCGCCGAAACCGGCGCCGGCCGCCTTGTCCGCGGTGTCGGCCAGTCCTTCGGAGCTGACGTCGGCGGCCACCACGTGTCCGCCCTCGGTCAGAATCCGAAGTACGCATGCCTGGCCGATCCCGGAGCCGCCTCCGGTGATCAGGACCCGTCGATCGGTGTATCTCTGCACGGGTTCATTGTGCGCGCTACTTACGGAGATTCGGATCACTCCCGGCGAGTTGATCGCCTACATTCGGGGAGGAACCGTCGGCACCGGTCGACGTAGCAGGCCCCTGGACGAAAAGAGCTCCCACGCGGATGGCGGACAAGGCGGATCGCTGGTCACCCGGGATCGCATTGGGCAAAGGCATCAGCAGTCCGATGGAATCCGTCGGAGGCCTCTTCGCCATGTCCACCGACGCCGTCCGGTTCGCCTTCCGGCGGCCGTTCCAATGGCGGGAGTTCCTCGAGCAGTCCTGGTTCGTCGCCCGGGTGTCCCTGGCGCCAACTTTGCTGGTGGCCATCCCCTTCACCGTGTTGGTGAGTTTCACCCTCAACATCCTGCTGCGCGAACTCGGGGCAGCTGATTTGTCCGGCGCCGGAGCCGCCTTCGGAGCGGTGACGCAGGTGGGTCCGCTGGTGACGGTGCTGATCGTCGCCGGGGCAGGTGCCACGGCCATGTGTGCCGACCTGGGTTCACGGACGATCCGGGAGGAAATCGACGCCATGGAGGTGCTGGGTATCAACCCGGTGCAACGGCTTGTCACCCCGCGGATGCTGGCCTCCGGCCTGGTTGCGTTACTGCTCAATTCGCTGGTGGTCATCATCGGCATTCTCGGCGGCTACGTGTTCTCGGTCTTCGTCCAGCAGGTGAACCCGGGCGCTTTCGCCGCCGGCATCACCCTGCTCACCGGGGTGCCCGAGGTCATCATCTCCTGCGTCAAAGCCGCATTGTTCGGCCTGATCGCCGGCCTGGTGGCCTGCTACCGCGGTCTGATGATCAGCGGTGGCGGCGCCAAGGCGGTGGGCAACGCCGTCAACGAGACCGTCGTCTACGCCTTCATGGCTCTGTTCGTCGTCAACGTGGTCGTCACGGCCGTCGGCATCCGGCTGACCACGGGCTGAACGGGATCACACAGCGATGAGCAACCTGGCGGCCCTACGGGCGAACTACCCGCGGCTGTTCCATCGGTTGGCGCTTCCCGTGGGCTTCTTCAGCCGGATCGGTGACCAAACCCTGTTCTACGGCAAGGCGATCGCCGGTATGCCGATGGCGGCGATGCATTACCGCCGGGAGGTGATCCGCCTGATCGCTGAAATCAGCATGGGCGCGGGAACCCTGGCGATGATCGGCGGAACGGTGGCCATCGTCGGGTTCCTGACCCTGGCCGCCGGCGGAACCCTTGCGGTGCAGGGCTACTCGTCGCTGGGCAATATCGGCATCGAGGCACTCACCGGCTTCCTCGCCGCGTTCATCAACGTGCGGATCTCTGCGCCGGTGGTGGCCGGGATCGGGCTGGCGGCAACCTTCGGAGCCGGGGTCACCGCGCAACTCGGCGCGATGCGCATCAACGAGGAGATCGACGCCCTGGAGTCGATGGCGATCCGGCCGGTCGAGTACCTGGTGTCCACCCGACTGCTGGCCGGCCTGGTCGCCATCACGCCGCTCTACTCCATCGCGGTGATCCTGTCGTTTCTGGCCAGTCAGTTCGTGACGGTGGCCCTGTTCGGCCAGTCCGGCGGGCTGTACAACCATTACTTCAACACCTTCCTGAACCCGCTGGATCTGCTGTGGTCATTCCTGCAGGCGGTGCTGATGGCGATCACCATTCTGTTGATCCACACCTATTACGGCTATTTCGCGTCCGGCGGCCCCTCCGGGGTCGGCGTCGCGGTCGGCAATGCGGTCCGGACCTCGCTGATCGTGGTGGTGTCGGTGACACTGCTTGTCTCGCTGGCGATTTACGGTTCCAACGGCAACTTCAATCTGGCCGGGTGACACGGTGACGAAGAAGCCATCGACGAAGACGCCATCGACGAAGACGCCGTCGATTTGGTCCCGCTACTCCCGCCCGCTGGCCGGGCTGCTCACGGTGCTGGCGCTGACCATGATCGTCGCGATCGCGGTCGGGTTGTTCCAGGGCAGATTCACCAAGACCGTGCCGGTCACCGTCGTCGCCGACCGTGCCGGGCTGGTGATGTATCCCGACGCGAAGGTCAAACTCAACGGCGCCCCGGTGGGCAAGGTGGCCTCCATCGAACCGTTGGCCGACGGCGGGGCAGCGCTCCATCTGGCCATCGACCCGGCTTCGATCGATGCCATCCCGTCCAATGTCGGGGCGGAGATCACCTCGTCGACGGTGTTCGGTTCCAAATTCGTCGACCTGATTCCGCCGGCCGCGCCGTCGCCGGAATCTCTCCAGGCCGGCACGACGATCCAGGGCGGCGACAGGGTCACCGTCGAGATCAACACCGTCTTCGAGAAGTTGGTGGGGGTGCTGTCCGCGGTCGAGCCCGCCAAACTCAACCAGACCCTCGGGGCCATCTCGACCTCACTCAACGGCCGCGGTGAGAAGTTCGGCAAAACCCTCGTCGACCTCGACAGCGCACTGGCACGGCTGAACCCCGCACTCGACAACCTCAACCACGTCCTGGAGATCTCGCCGACGGTGTTCAACTCGCTGGCCGACGCCTCGCCGGACCTGCTGGCTACCGTCGACAACATCACCCGCTTCAGTGACACCGTTGTCGAACAGCGCGACAGCCTGGATGCCCTGCTGCTCAGCGCCATCGGCCTGGCCGATATCGGAACCGACGTGCTGAACGAGAACCGGCAACCGCTGGCAGATGTGGTCCATCTGCTGGTGCCGACCACCGACCTCACCAACCAATACAGTCCGGCTCTCTACTGCGGCGTCGCCGGTTTGCTCCCGCTGGCCAACGGACCCGGCCTGGCGATGCCCGGAGCCACCCTGCTGCAAGGTTTCTTCCTGGGCCGTGAGCGTTACCGCTACCCGGGCAACCTGCCCAAGGTCGCGGCCAAGGGCGGCCCGCAGTGCACCGACCTGCCCAACGTCGCCTACGAGCAGCGGCCGCCGTATGTGGTCACCGACATCGGCGCCAACCAGGCGCAGTACGGCAACCAGGGAATCCTGCTGAACTCCGAGGGACTCAAACAGGCTCTGTTCGGACCGCTGGACGGGCCACCGCGCAACACCGGACAAATCGGGATGCCCGGATGAAGCCTTTGCGCACAACGGGCCTCAAGGTCGGCATCTTCATGCTGGTGATGCTGTTGCTCACCGCCGCACTGTTCGCGATCTTCGGGCAGTACCGGGGCGGCGCGCAGAACACCTACACCGCGATCTTCGACGATGCGTCCAGCCTGAAGTCCGGCGACTCGGTCCGAGTCGCCGGAGTGCGGGTCGGCACGGTGAAGAGCGTGGCACTGCAACCCGATAACACCGTGACCGTCGGCTTCGGCGCCGACCGCGACATAGTGCTGACGTCGGGGACCACCGCGGCGGTGCGCTACCTGAACCTGGTCGGGGATCGCTATCTGGAACTTGTGGACAGCCCCGGATCCGCCAAGATCCAGCCGCCCGGGTCTGTGATCCCCGCCGAACGCACCCAGCCGGCGCTCGACCTCGATCTTCTGCTGGGTGGACTGAAACCTGTTGTGCAGGGGCTCAATCCGCAGGCGGTCAACGCCCTGACCGGCTCGCTGATCCAGATCCTGCAGGGCCAGGACGGCAACATCGAGTCGCTGTTCTCCAAGACGTCGGCGTTCTCGACCGCGCTGGCCGACAACAGCCAGACCGTGCAGCAACTGATCGACAACCTCAACACGGTGCTGGCCACCATAGACGCCGATGGCAACAAGTTCTCCGGCACCGTGGACCGGCTCGAGCAACTGATCAGTGGACTGGCCGCCGACCGTGATCCGATCGGTACCGCCATCACGGCTCTGGAGAGCGGCAGCGCGTCGTTGACCGATCTGCTCACCGAGGCCCGTCCACCGCTGGCGGGGACGGTCGACCAGTTAGCCCGGCTGGCGCCGCTTCTGGACAGCGACAAGGAAACCCTCGACATCGCGCTGCAGAAGGCGCCGAAGAACTTCCGCAAGCTGGTGCGACTCGGGTCCTACGGAAGCTGGATCAACCAGTACCTGTGCGGAATGTCGGTGCGGGTCACCGACCTGCAGGGCCGCACCGCGCACTTCCCCTGGATCATGCAGCACACGGGGAGGTGTTCGGAGCCCTGATGTTCAGATACCGCGGTTCCCATCTGATCCGCTCCGGCTTCATCGGAGTGGTGCTCATCGTGTTGCTCATCGCGGTGGGACTGCAGTCCCAGCGGCTGCTGTCACAGGCCACGTCGATCCGCCATCAGGCGCTGTTCACCGAGGCGGCCGGTCTGGCCCCGGGCAACGACGTCAAGGTCTCCGGCGTCACCGTGGGCACGGTGTCCAAGGTCGCCCTCCAGCAGGGTAAGGCGCTGGTCACCTTCCTGGTCAACGGCAAGGTCCGGCTCGGCTCGGACACCACCGCCCATATCCGCACCGGCAGCCTGCTGGGTCAGCGGGTGCTCACCCTGGAGTCCAGCGGGCAGGGAACGCTGCGTTCCACCGACGTGATCCCGGTGTCGCGCACCGGTTCGCCGTACTCGCTGACCGATGCCCTGGGTGAATTCGCCGGCAATACCGCCGACACCGACACCAAAGCGCTCAACCAGTCGTTGGATACACTCACCGCCACCATCGACAAGGTGGCGCCCCGGCTGGGCCCGACGTTCGACGGCATCAGCCGAATCTCCAAGGCGCTCAACGAGCGAAACGAATCACTGTCCGGACTGCTCAAAACCGCCTCCGATGTCACCGGAATCCTCGCGCAGCGCAGCGGGCAGGTGAACACCTTGATCCTCAACGCCAACGAACTTCTCGGCGTACTCGAGCAGCGGCGCTACGCGATCGTCAACCTGTTGGCCAATACTTCTGCGCTGTCCCAGCAGTTGCGTGGTTTGGTTGCCGATAACGAGCAGGAACTCGCCCCGGCACTGGAGAAGCTGAATTCGGTGACCGAGATGCTGCAGCGCAACAACGACAATATCGGCAAGGCGATGGCGGGCCTGGCGAAGTTCCAGCTGACCCAGGCCGAGGCGGTCAACGGCGGGTTCTATTACAACGCGTTCGTGGCCAACCTCAGCCCGGCCCAGACGTTGCAACCCTTCTTCGACTACGCGCTGGGCTTCCGCCGCGGCGTCAACGCCGGGCAGCCGCCCGACAATGCCGGCCCCAGGGCGGAATTCCCGTTCCCCTACAACGGGATTCCACAGCCCAATGAAACCTGGGGCCCACCACCGGGGCCGCCGTGATGACTCGAACCCGCGCCGCGGTAGCGGCCGTACTCGCGCTCCTGCTCGTCGCCGGAGTGGGCCTGATGGTGCGCAACGTCGTCCACAAGCCGACCACCATCACGGCCATCTTCACCAGCGCTACCGCGATCTATCCCGGCGACGAGGTCCGGGTGGCCGGTGTGAAGGTCGGCACCATCAAGGCCATCGAACCGCAGGGCACAACGGCGAGAATCACTCTGGCCGTCGACCGGACGGTCCCGGTCCCCGCGGATGCCCGCGCCGTCATCGTCGCGCAGAACCTGGTCGGCTCACGTTACGTCCAACTTGCGCCGGCCTTCGGAGCCGACGGGAACACCAGTGGCCCAACGCTGTCCGACGGTGCCGTGATCGACACCGACCGGACCGCGGTGCCGGTCGAGTGGGATCAGATCAAGACCCAACTCACTCGGTTGTCCACCGATCTGGGACCGAGCGCCGGAGTGTCGACGTCCTCGGTAGGCCGCTTCATCGACAGCGCCGCCAACGCCATGGATGGAAACGGCGAAAAGTTGCGGGAGACCATCCGGCAACTCTCCGGGCTGAGTCGGATTCTGGCCGAAGGCAGTGGAGACAT
Source organism: Mycobacterium sp. (assembly GCA_036782595.1). GTDB lineage: Bacteria > Actinomycetota > Actinomycetes > Mycobacteriales > Mycobacteriaceae > Mycobacterium. Next base: position 12,178 of record DAIPYT010000060.1, read on the forward strand.
CAGCGGGATCATCACCAATCTGGCGACCTTCGTCACGGTGCTGCGCGACAGCAATGTCCAGATCGTCCAGTTCCAGGACCGCCTGGCGACGGTGTCCGGTGTCCTCGACGGCGGCCGCTCGGACCTCGACGCCGCTCTGACCAACCTCTCCAGCGCCGTGGTCGACGTCCAGCGTTTCGTGGAGGGCAGCCGCAAGCAGACTGCCGAACAGGTCGAGCGGCTCGCCGATGTGGTCCGCAACCTCAGCGAGAACCAGATGGCGCTGAAGAACCTGCTGCACGTCGCGCCCAACGCGATCGGCAACAGCTACAACATCTACAACCCCGATATCCAAAGCGCGCTGGGCGGTTTCGCCCTGGCGAACTTCTCCAATCCGCTTCAGGTGGTCTGCGCGGCGATCGGAGCGATCGAGAACGCCACGGCCAGCGAAACCGGCAAACTGTGCTCGCAGTACCTCGGGCCCGCGCTGCGGTTGCTCAATTTCAACTACCTGCCGATGCCGTTCAACGCCTACCTGGGCAAATCGCCGAGTCCGTGGAACCTGATCTATTCCGAACCACAGTTGGCGCCGGGCGGGGGAGGCACCGGACCCACCGTCGAGATACCGCCGGAGATCTCGGCCTACACCGGGTTGAACGGTGACGTTCCGCCGCCGCCGGGATGGGGACCGCCCGGCCCGCCGGCGCCCAACGGGGCGTACACACCCGCCGGACTGCCCGCTGATCCGCAGCCGGCGTTGTTCCCGGGTGCCCCCGTGCCGCCCGGGGTGCCGCACGGACCGGTCCCGGCCGGTTCATCGACCCTGCCGGGCATGCTGATGCCGGCGCAGCTACCCGCGGAGTCGCCCGGAACAGTGCTGCCGCCGGGCGCCCCGGTCCCGCCGCCGGCACCGGTGCCGCTGCCGCAGGGAGTGGGGGCCACGCCGTGACCATGCCAATCGGTCGCAGGGGCCGCTCAGTCATCGCCGCGGTGTGTGTGGCTGCCGGGGTGAGCGGCTGCGGATTCGGCGGTCTGAATTCACTTCCACTCCCCGGTGCGGTGGGCCGTGGTGCTGACGCCGCCACCTACCACGTCGAGTTGGCAAATGTCAGCACCCTGGAACCGAATTCGCCGGTTCTGTTGGGCGACGTCGTTGTCGGCAGTGTGAACTCCATGGCGGTGCGGGACTGGCACGCCGATGTGGAGATCTCCGTCAAGCCCGATGTCGCGATTCCGGCCAACGCGGTGGCCACCGTCGGGCAGACCAGCCTGCTGGGCTCGATGCACCTGGCGCTCAACCCGCCGTTGGGCCAGTCGCCGACCGGGAGCCTCGAGCCGGGCGCCACCCTCGGACTGAACAAAACGTCGACCTACCCCTCCACCGAACAGACGCTGTCGGCGCTGTCGGTCGTCATCAATGGCGGGGGAGTCGGCCAGATCGGCGACATCGTCAACGAACTCAACCGCGCCCTCAACGGCCGTGAACCACAGATCAGGGATCTGCTGGTGCAGCTCAACGACTTCGTCGGGGTGCTGGCCAAACAGCGCGACACCATCAACGCGACGGTGGTCTCACTCAACCGGGTGGCCGGCACCTTCGCCGGTCAGACCGATGTGCTGACCCGCGCGCTGGATCGGATTCCGCCCGCCCTCGAGGTGCTGGTCGCCGAACGGCCACGGCTGACTGCCGCGCTGGACAAACTGGGCAAGTTCAGCGCCGTTGCCGCCGACCTGGTCAACGAGACTCAAGCCGACCTGGTGCGGGACCTTCGGAACCTGGAGCCCACCCTGCGGTCACTCGCCGACGTCGGTCCGGACCTGGACAAGGCGCTCGCCTACTTCACCGCGTTCCCCTATGGGCAGTCGACCATCGATCGGGCGATCCGCGGCGACTACCTCAACCAGTACATCATCTTCGACTTCACCGTCCCACGTCTCAAGAAGACCCTGATGCTGGGCACCAGCTGGGGGCAGGAAGGCGCGAAACTCGTTCCGGCGCCCGGGGATCCGTGGTACGCGACCTATACCTACGATCCGCTGAACGCGCCGTTCAGTCCGCCGCCGGCGGCGGTCGCCGATGTCATGGACGATCAAGACCCTGCGGCCGACGCCGAACCGGTCGGCGCCCAAACCGTCGGCGCGCCACCGCAACCAGCACCGGCCCCGGCCCCGCCGCAGGTGCCCCCCGCGCCTGCTCCAGCACCGGAACTGGACCTGGCGCCGATGGATGGAGGCGGTAGCTGATGCTCACCCGCTTCGTCCGCATCCAGTTGATCCTCTTCACCATCGCATCGATCGTGGGCATCGTCGCGATGGTCCTGGTGTACATGCAGTTGCCCACTCTGTTGGGTATCGGTCGGATGACGGTCAAACTGGAACTGCCCCGGACCGGCGGGCTTTACCAGTTCTCGAACGTCACCTACCGCGGTGTCCAGATCGGCAGGGTCACCGATGTGCGGGCCTCCCGATCTGGTGCTGTGGCGACGCTGTCACTGGCCACCTCACCGAAGATCCCCGCCGATCTGCAGGCCAGCGTGTTGAGTGTGTCAGCGGTGGGCGAGCAGTACGTCGACCTGCTGCCGCGGACCGATTCCGGACCCTACCTGCGGGACGGATCGGTGATCACGGCCGATAACACCACCGTCCCTCAGAAGGTCGGACCGATGCTCGACCAGGTGCACGCCCTGCTGCAGAGCATCCCGAAAGACAAGCTGTCGAAGCTTCTCGACGACTCATTCAAGGGATTCAACGGTGCCGGTGATGATCTCGCGGTCCTGCTGAACTCGGCCTCGACAGTCGCCGCCGACTTCGAGAAGGTGGGCGACCGGGCCCGCGCCCTCGTCGACGACAGCCGCCCACTGCTCGATGCGCAGGCCGCGTCGTCGGAGGCGCTGCGGGTCTGGTCCCGCAGCCTGGCCGGGGTGACCGGCCAACTGAGCACCAATGACCCGCAGATCAGGTCATTGCTGACCAACGCGCCCGGTGCGCTCGACGAGACCTCCCGTCTGCTCAGTTCGGTCAAGCCGACGCTGCCGGTGCTGCTGGCCAACCTCACCACAGTCGGTCAGATCGCAGTGACCTACCGGCCCTCGCTGGAGCAGCTCCTGGTGCTGTTGCCGCCCTATATCGCCTCGGTGCAGGCCGTCGGCCTGCCGCGCAACAATCCCACCGGGTTCACCCAGGGCGACTTCACCCTGACGATCGGCGATCCGCCGGCCTGCACGGTGGGCTTCCTGCCACCGTCGTCATGGCGCTCACCCGCCGACATGTCCGATATCGACACCCCGGACGGCCTGTACTGCAAGCTGCCGCAGGACTCGCCGATCGCGGTGCGCGGCGCCCGCAACTACCCGTGCATGGGACAGCCGGGGAAGCGCGCGCCCACGGTCGAGATGTGCGAGGGCCCGCAGAACTTCGAGCCGCTGGCGATGCGCCAGCATGCGACCGGTGCGTACCCGATCGACCCGAACCTGATTTCTCAGGGCATCCCGCCAGATGACCGGGTGACCTTCAACGACAACATCTACGGGCCGTTGCAGGGCACTCCGATGCCGCCCGTTTCACCGCCGGCCGCCGCTCCGGCACCACCGCCCCCACCGCCCCCGCCGGCAGGCCCCGCGGTGGCGCCCAGCGCGTTCACCCCGGGGGTCGGGGGACCACCCGGACCCTCGGTGGCGATCGCCACCTATGACCCGCAGACCGGCCAATTCGCCACCCCGGACGGCACGGTGGCGCGGCAGACCGACGTGGTGGCCGGCGACGGCCAACGCGCGTGGACCGACTTGCTGCCGACCGGTTAAATCCTCACCAGCTTGAACGGCATGGTGATGAAAATCGCGAGGCTGCGTCCGCACGCCCCACTGGGGCCAGTGGTGGCATCCTCACCCACCAGGGTGTTCGACGACGGGTCGGTGGTGGATCCGTCGGCCGTCATGGCCTTGAATCGGAACACCTGAAGCCCGTCGGCGGTTGAGCCGTCTGCGCACGGAATCCATCGCGGCACCACGTGCTTGACGTACCACTCACCGCCGGTCTGATAGATCGGAGCGGTCCAGCCCTGATTGCTGGTTACCGTCCCGGTGCACTCGGTGGGGTAGGAGCATTGCGAGTCGATGGTCCACACCGCCCGCACACTGGCCTGTTTGTGCAAGATGTCGTTGCTCTTGGCCCACTCCCCGTTGGAGGTGGCGGTATAGGTGCCGTTTAGCGACCAAGTGTTTGCCGCTGCGGGCGAGGCCACCACGAGGGCAGCGATCACGGTCGAAGCCGCCCCGATCGCGATCTCACGCATCATG
>DAIPYT010000061.1:0-2563 GCA_036782595.1 Mycobacterium sp.
GGCTTGGGCTGTTCGGCGGGGGCAGCAGCTTGTGGCGCCGGGGCCTCACCAGCAGCGGAAATGATGGCCAATTCGCCGCCGACGGCGACGGTGTCGTCCTCGCGGGCGACGATCTTGCTCAACACCCCGGACACCGGGGCCGGAATCTCGGTGTCGACCTTGTCGGTCGACACCTCCAGCAGTGGCTCGTCCACCTCGACGGTGTCACCCTCCTGCTTCAGCCAGCGGGTGACGGTGCCCTCGGTGACGCTCTCGCCGAGTGCGGGCATCTGGACGGAGACGGCCATGTCTGTTGACTCCTCGTAACGTCGATCGGCTCACCACAGCCTTACCACGGTGTGGTGCCCCAATCCTGTCATTGTCGGACCCTCGTCGGCGCGTAAGCGGCAAGGTCGTTTTCTCTGGCACCATCGAAGGCACGGCGGTTGGAGAGGAGATTGCGGCGGTGGGCCTGTTCGACAGGATCCGGCGGAGGCGCCGAGGCGGTGCGGGGAGCGACCCTCGGGGTGCCCCCGACCTGCGATACCTACGCCAGTGGGCAGCCGCGCGCACCGGCGTGGAGGCTTTCGTCGAACCCCAGACCACCGTCACCCCGATGACTGTTGTCCTGGTGGCCGCCGATGGGGAATGGACCCGCCGCCCAGCGGGGGGGCCCGCCGGGGCGCGGCGCGTCGGGGAACGGCTGGGCATCCCGGTCTATGACGTGCAGAAGGTCGGCTACCCGCAACGGATGCGGGACCACGATGCCCGCCGCCGGATCGCCCGCCGCCGCGCCGAGCGCGCCGAACTCGAGGGGCAATAATCGACCGATGCCGACCCGCTACATCGAGTCCCACGACGGAACCCGTCTCGCGGTCTACGAGGAGGGCAATCCGGACGGGCCGACCGTGGTGCTGGTGCACGGCTGGCCGGATTCCCACGTGCTGTGGGACGGCGTGGTGCCCCTGCTGGCCGACAGGTACCGAATCGTCCGCTACGACAACCGGGGCGCCGGGGATTCGGCGGTGCCCGGCCAGGTGGCGGCCTACCGCGTGGCCACTCTGGCAGACGATTTCGACGCCGTGGTCCGCCAGCTTTGTCCCGGTGAGAAAGTGCACGCGATCGGGCACGACTGGGGCGCTGCGACGATGTGGGAGTACGTCACCCGCCCGGAGGCAGGGGACCGGGTCGCGTCCTACACCTCGGTCTCCGGGCCAGACCCCGGACACCTGAGCCGATTCCTCCGGGAGGGACTGGCCCACCCCTACCGCCCACGCCGGTTCGCCCGGGCTGTCGCCCAAGCCGCCCACTTCAGCTACATGATCGGTTTCTCGATCCCGGTGCTGGCACCGGCGGCGATGCGGTCATTCCTGGCCCGGTGGATGAACCGCCACCTGATCACCGCCGGGATACCGCCGCACCAGCGCCACCAGGGCCGGACCTTCGTCGCCGATGCCACCAACGGTCTGAAGATCTACCGGGCCAACTTCTTTCAGGCACTGACCAGCCCGGTGCGGGACCGCTACGTGTCTGTTCCGGTGCAGTTGTTGGTCAACACCGAGGACAACTTCGTCCGGCCCCATGTCTACGACGACACCCCGCGGTGGGTGACGCGGCTGTGGCGCCGCGATGTCCGCGCCGGCCATTGGTCGCCGATGTCGCACCCCCAGGTGGTAGCCGGCGCCGCCGACGAGTTGATTCGATATCTCGATGGCGAGCCGGCCAGCCGGGCGCTGCTGCGCGCGCAGGTGGGTCGGCCGCGGAAAACCTTCGGCGACATGCTCGTTGCGGTCACCGGCGCGGCCAGCGGCATCGGGCAGGCCACGGCGTGCGCATTCGCCGCCGAGGGTGCGGAGGTGTTGGTCAGCGATATCGACTCGGCGGGCGCTGCGGCGACCGTAGCCCGGATTCGCGACGGCGGTGGCGTGGCGCACTCTTATACGTTGGACGTCGCCGACGCCGACGCCGTCGAACGCTTCGCCGAGCAGGTCTGCGCCGCGCACGGCGTGCCCGACATCGTGGTCAACAACGCCGGGATCGGGGCGGCCGGGGCTTTCCTGGACACTCCGGCAGAGCGGTTCGACCGGGTGCTCGACGTCAATCTCGGCGGGGTGGTCAACGGCTGCCGCGCTTTCGCGCGTCGACTGGTTGCGCGGGGGACCGGCGGACACATCGTCAATGTCGCGTCGATGGCGGCCTACGCGCCGCTGAGTTCGCTCAACGCTTACTGCACCTCCAAGGCGGCGGTGTACATGTTCTCCGACTGCCTGCGTGCCGAACTCGACGCGGCCGGGGTGGGATTGACCACCATCTGCCCGGGTCTGGTCAACACCAATATCGTGTCCGCCACCGGCTTTCACACCCCCGACGGCCGTGAGTCGGCGGTCTCGGCCCGGCGGGCGCAGTTGCAGCGCATGTTCGAGGTACGCCGATACGGTCCGGAGAAAGTCGCGGCCGCGATCCTGTCGGCAGTCCAGGCGAAGAAGGCGGTGCGTCCGGTCACCCCGGAGGCCTACCTGCTCTACGGCACCTCCAAGGTGTTACCCCAGGCGCTGCGCAGCACCGCTCGCGGCAGAGTGGTGTA
>DAIPYT010000061.1:2663-7310 GCA_036782595.1 Mycobacterium sp.
CGCCCGGGGTAGGCCAGCATGCTGTTCATCACCCCGTCGACCGCCTCGACATGGGCCAGCCACTCTCGGTCGTCGCGGTGCTTGAGCACCGTGACCGGCTTCTTGAGGTAGGTGGAGATCGACGTCGCCTTGAATGCCGGCCCGACGATCTGAGCCGGCACGCCGCCGAGCACTTTGAATACGCTGCCGAGGATCCGGCCACCGGTGTACTTGCCGACAGCGCGCACCGGGGCGACCATCGGGTTCTTGCTGACGTCGAACGGGCTGGCGACCATCGTGACCGACTTGATCGGCAGTTCCGGAAAGGCGGCGGTGGTGAGGATGGCGATCACTCCGCCAAGACACCAGCCGAGTAGATTCACCGGTTTGCCGCCGGCGTCCTCCGACACCTTCTTGATGGCGGCCGGCACGGCGTCGGCGATCCAATGCTCGAGACCGAGGTCGCGGTCGGACAGGGCGATCTCGCCGTAGTCCACCAGGTAGACCTGACGGCCCTCGTTCAGCAGATGCTCGGTGAGCGAGTTTCCGCGCCGCAGATCGAAGCACACCGACTGTGACCCCAGCGGCGGCACAAGAAGAATCGGGTCGCCCTTGACGTTGTCGGTGGTCGGAAGATAGCGATGCAAGGTCGCTTTACGGGCCTCGTTGATCACCTCCGACGGCATCCGGGTGGTATCGGCCATGCCGCCTTTGACCAGGAAGTCATACATGTTGGCGACGGCCTGGCGGCGCTGCTCCAGCGTGCGGCTTTTATCGAAGACGGAACCCATGAGCCGAGGATACGGGCACTAAACGTGCGGGCTCACCCGTTCGCGTCTTCTGCCGGACTCGTCGCTCACCCGTTCGCGGCGATATCTTCCAGGGCCGCGAACAGCGTCCGCACCGGCACCCCGGTACCGCCCTTGGGTGTGTAGCCCCACGGCCCGGAGGTGTTGTAGGCCGGTCCGGCGATGTCGATATGCGCCCACTGCACACCCTCGGCGACGAACTCCCGCAGGAACACCCCTGCCACCAGCATCCCGGCGAAACGTTGTGAGCTGATATTGGCCAAGTCGGCCACCGTCGACTTGAGATCCTCTTTGAGTTCGTCGGGAAGCGGCATCGGCCAGCCGTTCTCGCCCTCCTGCTGGGACAGCGCGGACACCCGATCCCGGAACTCGTCGCTGCCCATCACCCCGGGGATACGGGCGCCCAACGCGACGGTCTGGGCACCGGTCAGCGTCGAGGTCTCGATGAGGTAGTCCGGTTGATCCTCGCAGGCCCGAACGATGGCGTCGGCCAGAATCAACCGGCCCTCGGCGTCGGTGTTGAGCACCTCCACGGTGATGCCGCCGTACTGGGTCAGCACATCGCCGGGCCGCTGGGCGGTCGCCGACGGCATGTTCTCGGCCATCGGGACGGTGGCCACGACATCGATCGGCAGCTTCTGGTCGGCGAGGAGCACCATGGTGGCGATCACCGCGGCGGCCCCGGCCATATCCGAGGTCATGTGGTGCATCTGGGCGGCCGGCTTGATGGAGATGCCGCCGGTGTCGAAGGTGATGCCCTTGCCGATCAGGGCAACCTTGGGGCCCTTCTTGCCTTTCGCGCCGCGGTAGGTCAGCCGTACCAGACGGGGCGGGTTGGCCGACCCCTGACCCACACCGACAATCCCGCCGTAGCCCTGTTTGACGAGAGCCTTTTCATCGAGAACTTCCACCGCAAGTCCTGCACCGGTACCGAGAATCTTTGCCCGCCTGGCGAATTCATCCGGGTGCAGGTGGCTGGGAGGAGTGTTGACCAGATCCCGGGCGGTAGCCACCGCGGTGGCGATCGCCACCGCGCGGGCGGCCTGACTCTTCGCGCCCGCGGCAGTGCTCAGCGCAGTGATGCGCGCCAGGCCGGATTCCTTGGGAGCGGTTTTCTCGCTGCGGAACTCGTGCATCTGATACGCGCCGAGGATCAGACCTTCGATGGCGGCGCCCAGATGCAATTCGGAGAGCGTCGTCACCACCGATGCCACCCCGCTCAGCGCGCGCGCGGCGGCACCGGACGCCCGCCGGATCGCCTCGGCGGGCCATTCGTCACGTGGGGCGCCCAAGCCGACCGCCAGCACACTGCCCACCGGCAATGACGGGATGTGCAGGCGAGTGACCTGCTCAGCGCCGGCCTTCGCGCCCAGTGCCTGCAGCGCGACCTCGATCTCACCGACGGCCTCGGCGTCGAGGAAGGGTCCGCCCACGACTTTCGGTGCGCCGTCGTCACCCGGGCCGCTGACAACAGGAATAAGAAGAACCGACGACCCGGACCCGCGTTTGGGAACCGAGTTGGCGACGGTGACGGTGGGGGCGGTGTAACCAGGTTGGGTGCTCACCAGCGACACCCTAATCGGCGGCGTTTAGGGTGGCCTGCGTGACTAGTGACGTGACCGACGAACAGCTGCTGCATGGCCCGCTGGAGGGTCGCCACCGCGACCGCGGCGCCACCTTCGCACCCTTCGGGGGGTGGCTGATGCCGGTGTCCTACGCCGGGACCGTCGGTGAGCACAACGCCACCCGGGAGGCCGTCGGGCTCTTCGACGTCAGTCATCTCGGCAAGGCACTGGTGATCGGACCCGGCGCGGCGGAGTTCGTCAACTCCGCGCTGACCAACGACTTGCGGCGGATCGGCCCCGGCCAGGCGCAGTACTCGTTGTGCTGCACGCCCGACGGCGGCGTCGTCGACGATCTCATCGCCTACTACGTCAGTGATGACGAGATCTTCCTGGTGCCCAACGCCGCCAACACCGCGGCCGTGGTTGCCGCGTTGCAACAGATTGCGCCGCAGGGTATCTCGGTCAGCGATCAGCACCGCTCCTACGCGGTCCTGGCGGTGCAGGGGCCGCGTTCGAAGGAGGTGTTGCGCGCACTCGGGCTGCCGGCAGACATGGACTATATGAGCTACTCCGATGCGGAGTACGCGGGCGTGCCCGTCCGGGTCTGCCGCACCGGCTACACCGGCGAGCACGGCTATGAGTTGCTCCCGCCGTGGGATGCCGCGCCGGTGGTCTTCGACGCGCTGGCCGCTGCGGTGGAGGACCGCGGCGGACAACTTGCGGGTCTGGGGGCCCGCGACACGCTGCGCACCGAAATGGGGTATCCCCTGCACGGCCACGAGTTGTCCCTGGAGATCTCTCCGCTGCAGGCCGGGTGCGGATGGGCTGTCGGGTGGTCCAAGGACGCCTTCTGGGGCCGCGATGCCCTGCTCGCCGAGAAGCAGGCCGGCCCCCGTCGACGGCTACTCGGGTTGCGGGCGGCGGGCCGCGGGGTGCCGCGGGCGGAGATGGTGGTGCTGCGCGACGCCCAGCCGATCGGTGTCACCACCTCGGGCACCTTCTCGCCGACGCTGGGCGCGGGTATTGCGCTGGCGCTGATCGACACCGACGCCGGGGTGTCCCAGGGCGATGTGGTCAGCGTCGACGTGCGGGGAAGGGCGCTGGACTGCGAGGTGGTCAAGCCTCCCTTCGTCGACGTCAAAACCCGTTGATCGGTCGCCGAACACAGACGCCGGCGGGGATGTGTCCGCCGTAGAGCCCAGACAGCCGACGAGCGGCGGTCAACGGCGTTCAACGGCGTTCAACGGCGGTTATACAATCCCTGCCATGTCCAAAGGCCCGCTTGAGTTCAGCGTCGAGCGCTCCGCGCATCCGGCGAGTGAGGCCCAGCGGAACGCGGTCCTGGCCGAACCAGGGTTCGGCAAGTACTACACCGACCACATGGTGTCGGTGCTCTACTCCGGCGAGCGCGGCTGGCATGACGCGCAGGTGGTGCCCTACGGTCCGATCGAGCTGGATCCCTCCGCCATTGTTCTGCACTATGCCCAGGAGGTCTTCGAAGGGCTGAAGGCCTACCGGTGGGCCGACGGGTCGATCGTCTCGTTCCGTCCTGAGGCCAACGCGGCCCGGCTGCGCGCCTCGGCCAGGCGGCTGGCCATCCCGGAGTTGCCCGATGAGCTGTTCCTGGAGTCGCTGCGTCAGTTGATTGCCGTCGACCACGATTGGGTGCCGGCCGCAGGCGGGGAGCAGTCGCTGTATCTGCGGCCGTTCATCATCGCGACTGAGCCAGGACTCGGGGTTCGGCCCTCGTCGCAGTACCGCTACCTGGTGATCGCTTCACCGGCCGGTGCGTACTTCAAGGGCGGTATCAAACCCGTCAGCGTGTGGCTGTCCACCGAATACGTCCGTGCCAGCCCGGGGGGTACCGGGGCGGCCAAGTTCGGCGGCAATTACGCAGCCTCGCTGCTCGCGCAGGCCGAGGCCGCCGAGCACGGCTGCGATCAGGTGGTCTGGCTGGACGCGATCGAACGCCGCTACATCGAAGAGATGGGTGGAATGAACCTATTCTTCGTGTTCGGCAGCGGAGGCTCGGCGCGGCTGGTGACCCCCGAGTTGAGCGGCTCGCTGTTGCCGGGCATCACCCGCGACTCGCTGCTGCAACTGGCCGGTGACGCCGGGTTCGCGGTGGAGGAACGCAAGATCGACGTCGAGGAGTGGCGTAAGGGCGTCGCCGCCGGCGAGATCACCGAAGTCTTCGCCTGCGGTACTGCGGCGGTGATCACACCGGTGGCGCAAGTGAAACACGGCGACGGCGAATTCACCGTCGGTGACGGTCAACCCGGGGAGGTCACCAT
>DAIPYT010000061.1:7410-13759 GCA_036782595.1 Mycobacterium sp.
TGGATGACCCGGCTCCGCTAACGAATCTCGCCTGCCACGACCATGTTTCGCCCTGATCGCTTGGCTTGATATAGCGCGCTGTCGGCGCGGCTCAGCAACGAGGCGACGTCCTCCTGGCCGGTCAATTGCGCCGCGCCGATGCTCGCGGTGACGGTCCCTACCCCGGAAAAAGTCGTGTCGCTGATCTGGCGGCGGATCGCCTCCGCGCGGCCGACCGCGTCGTCAAGTGGGCAGTTGCGCAGCAGGATGACGAACTCCTCGCCACCCCAGCGTGCGACCGCGTCAGTGTGACGAACTGCGGCCCCGAGGCGCCGCGCGACCTCGACGAGCACCTCGTCGCCGGACTGATGACCAAACCGGTCGTTGATGGACTTGAAGTTGTCGATGTCGACCATCAGCACGGACATCGGCTTGCCGCCCGGGTCGGAATTCGCCGTTTCGGTCTCCAGCAGTTCCCGGCCGTGGTGGCGGTTCCACACACCTGTGACCGGGTCGGTCGCCGCGAGCCGGGTCAGTTCACCCTCGAACATCTTCCGCTCACTGATATCGCCGGTGACACCGATCAGTTCGACGACCTGCCCGTCGGCGTCCACGTGGGGGATGACCTGAAGCTCACCAACCATGATCGATCCGTCTTTGCGGTAGTACTCCATCTCCCCCCGGAAAAACGGCGGCTCGGTGCCCGCCTCGATGGCGGCGAAGACCCGCTGGTAGTACTCGCCGACCCGGGCCGCGGACTCCGGTGGATTGATCTCCTCAAGTGTCTGGTGTTTGGCCTCTTCGGGGGTGATCCCGCGAACCCGGGTGACTGCGGGGTTGACGTAGGTGACGGTGCCGTCCAACGCCATCGTCCAGATGACGTCGTAGGCGTTCTCGGCCAGCAGACGGTGCCGCTGCTCAGAGTGCTGCAGCTCGGTTTGGATCTCACGCAACTCGGTGATCACATTCACCGTGCCCTCGAGAATCACCGAGCCGTCGGGGCGCCGGCGGGTCTGGCCCCAGCATCGGCTGTGCACCTGATCCCCGCTGCGGTGATACCACTTCAGTTCAACGGAGATCTGTTCACCGGGGCCGGTGCGTAAGGCGGCGTTGAACGTCTCGACCGATCCCGCACTCAATTGCCGGTGCAGCGTATCGGCGTCGGCGAGTATCTCTGCAGGCGTGATGCCCATGGCGTCATAGACCGCATCGGAGACGTACTCGTAGGCGACATCCGGCTGCACTCGCATGGCAAAGAAGACGATCTGGCTGCCCCGCGCCATCTCCACGAACCACGAGGCATCCGGTGGCCCGGTGTCAGTCATTTGTGGACCTCCTCGAAACGGCCGGTCTTGGAAGACAACCTGATCCGGTAGACAGACCCGTGCTTGGGGCCGGCGGGATCCGGCGGCGACTGATGCGGCGGGAACTTCAACAGCGGCATGATGTGCTCCACGAGCAGCGCCATGCCGGAATCCCGGTCGGTGCCGTGGCACTCCTCGAAGGTGCCCCAGGCGATGACGCTGCGCCAGTTGGACAGATCGTCGACGTGCTCCACCTCCACGCATACCTCGGGATGCGCGCGCATCGCGCGCAACTTCGCGCCGTCCATACCGTGCCCCCAGACGAAGGTGCCGTCGTAGACATAACTCACCGGCACCACATACACCCGACCCTCGCGCAGGCAGCCGATCCGGGCGATCACTTCCGTACGCAGCAGATCCTCGACCTGGGAGTCGCTGAGTTCACCAAGCATGCTTATTCGCTTTCACGTCCGGATCGCCATTCCCAGCAAGGCCAGTGTGGTCGCCAACTCCACCGCCGCGCCCATCACATCGCCGGTGATTCCGCCGAAGCGGCGTACGCAATGCCTGACCAGCGTCGCAGCGCCCAGTAGGGCGACGGCGACAACCGCCGGTCCCTGCCAGGGCCGGACGCATGCCGCTACCGAAATCGCGGCCGCCGTCAACGCCCAGGCGGCCACCACAACGGGGGACTGGCTTCCCGCCACCTGCGTGCCGAGGCTACTGCCGGCCGCGGCCGGTACGCCGGTACGACAGGCCAGCACGGCGGCCACCCGGCCAGTCACGACCGCCGTCACGACCGCCGCGGCACCGGTGATTCCCGGCGGCAGCGCGGCGAAACCAGCGGCCTGGGTCAGGACCGCCACACCGACCACCGTCACACCGAACGGTCCGGTGGAACCGTCGTGCATCACCGCAAGGGCGCGTTGCGGGTTTCCGTAGCAGCCCAATCCGTCGGCGGTGTCGGCCAACCCGTCGATGTGCAAGCCCCGGGTCAATGCCAGCAGGGTGATCACCGCCAATGCTCCGGCCAGCAGGCTGTGCGGCCCGAAGGCCCAACTTCCCGCCCACACTGACGTCGCCGTCGCCAACCCCAGCGCGATACCCACCACCGGCAAGGCGGTGATGGTGGCGGAGGATAGACCGGTTCGGTGATTTCCGGCCGGCAGCACGGTGGCGAACGCGAAAGCGCTTGCCACAGAACTGATCATGTTGCGGTGCCGGAAACGCCGGCGTCGGCGAATGTTGCCATCGACGCCAGGGTGGCCACCGCAGCCCGGAGGATCGGGAGGGCCACCGCGGCTCCGGTGCCTTCGCCCAACCGCAGGCCCAGATCGATGACCGGTTCCAGTCCCAGATGCGTCAGGGCAAGGGTGTGCGCCGGTTCTGGTGAGCGGTGTCCGGCTTGCCACCACAACCGCGCCCCGGGTGCGAGTTGCTCGGCGAGCAGTGCGGCGCCGGTGACCACCAGACCATCCAGGAGCAGGGGAGTCCGCCGGAGTGCTGCCTGCGCACAGAATCCGGCGATCGCCGCGAGATCGGCACCGCCGCAGGCGGCCAGTAGCCCGACCGCGTCGGCGTGCACGGCACGGGAGCGGTACAGCGCGTCACGGACCGCTGCGGTCTTGCGGGACCATGCCGCGTCATCGATCCCGGTGCCGCGGCCGACCGCCAGCACCGGTTCAGTCCCGGTGACCGCAGCCACCAGGGTCGTTGCCGCAGTGGTGTTTCCGATGCCCATATCGCCGGCGATGAGCAGATCCGCGCCGGCGTCGACCTCTTCGTCGGCGATCCGTCGGCCGGTCTCGATTGCCGCGATAGCTTCCTCGATGCTCATCGCGTCCTGCACCGCGATATCGCCACTGGAGCGTCGTACCCGGTAAGCCGCCGCCTCGTCCCGGTCCACCGCCACGTCCACCACTCGCACACTTGCACCGGACAGGTCGGCGAGCACGTTGATCGCCGCACCGCCGGCCTCGATGTTGTTCACCATCTGGGCGGTGACCTCAGCCGGGTAGGCCGATACGCCGTGCCGGGTGACACCGTGGTCGCCGGCGAACACGACGATCCGGGCGCGCTCGAATTGCTTTGGCGGACAATCGCCCTGGCAGGAGGACACCCATACCGACAGATCCTCCAGTCGGCCCAGCGCGCGGCGGGGTTTGGTCAGCATGTCCTGTCGCCGGCGGGCGGCGGCGGCGACCCTACCGTCGGGCGGGGCGATCTCGGGGAACTCCATCAGGTCTTCTTGATCCAGACCGGCTGACCGGCGACCACCAGAACCACTTGCTCGCAGCAGTCGGCGAGGCGGCGGTTCAGCACACCCAACTCGTCGGCGAAGCGCCGCCCGGACTCGGTCGCGGGCAGCACGCTCAGGCCGACCTCCGGGCTGACGAGGACCAACTCGACGGCTGACTGGTCCACCGCGGCCACCAGTTCGTCGACATCGGGGGTGATCGACGGGCCGTCCCAGCCGCGACGGTCCAGGGTAGCGGTCAACCAGGCGCCGAGGTCGTCGACGAGGGTCGGGCTGGCGGGTTCAGCGCGCAGGTGGTCGGCGACGTCGACGCTCTCCACCGTCCGCCACCCCGACGGGCGGCGGTCGCGGTGGTCGGCAACCCGCTGAGCCCAGGCCGCGTCACCGTCACCGCTTGACCCGGTCGCGATATAACGAACAGCCGAACCCGCGGCGAAAGCCGATTCCGCCCACTGCGACTTGCCGGACCGGATACCGCCGAGGACCAAGGTGCGCACGCCGCGCTCAGGCCACCTTGGCGCCGCGTTCGACGCGAGGCCGTGGCACCCGGGAACGGCGCAGCTGGGTGGCTCTCGACACCGCGTACAGACCGATCTTGCGAGGGGATTCGGTGTGATCGGGGAACTTCGCGTCCACGGCCTTATTCACCTTGCGCCACAACAGGAAACCGTCGACGAACATGGCGATCATCAGGGCCAGCGTGAACGGCGGCGAGAAGTAGGCCAGCTTGGGAAGGGTGAGCATCAGGAAGATCAAAATCAGCGACAGCGGTAGGAACAGGCCGAGCAGATTTCGCCGCGAGTCGACCAGGTCGCGGACATAGGCGCGGACCGGACCCTTATCGCGCGGCATCAGGTAGGCCTCGTCGCCGGACATCATCCGCTCGCGCTGGGTGGCCATAGCGGCGCGCTGCTTGACCTTCTCGGCCTTGCGCTCCTCCTTGGTCATCGTCTTGCGCATTTCCTTGCGCCGCTGCCGCGCTTCAGCGGTGGTCATCGGAGCGGGAGCAACAGGACCACGCTTCTTGGCCTTGTCGTTGCGCTTGGGGGTAGGCCGGCCTTTGGGGGCAGTGGTGCGGGCAGCGGCGTCAGCCGTCGCATCTTCGGTGATCGCGGTCTCGGCGGCTGACCCGGAATCGTCCGCCCCGGCGTCGTCGGCTCCGGAGTCGTCGGCTCCATGATTGCGGCGGCCCAGCAGTTTCACGCCTGTCAGGGTACTTCGCCCGCGACAACCGGTCGTAGCCTGCTGGCATGACTGCGGACCTGCGCGTGCTGATCGCCCCGGACTGCTTCGGTGACAGCCTCACGGCGGTGGAGGCCGCCCGGGCCATTGCCGCGGGGTGGCGGCAGGCCCGGCCGCAGGACCGCCTGGTGGAGGTGGCGTTGTCTGATGGCGGTCCGGGATTCGTCGAGGTGCTAAAGGCGCGGCACCCCGAGTGGGAACTGCGGCGCACCCGGGTCCGCGGCCCACTGACGGAGGATGTCGAGGCGGTGTGGGTTTTCGATCCGGTCAGTGCGACGGCATATATCGAAAGTGCTCAGGCCTGCGGGCTGGCCCTGCTGGGCGGGGCCCCGACGGTTGAGACTGCCCTGGCCGCCCAGAGCGCCGGCGTGGGCCAATTGATCGGGGAGGCGTTGCGTTCGGGTGCTCACACCGTGGTCGTCGGACTGGGCGGCACTGCCTGCACCGACGGCGGACGGGGCATGTCTGATGCTCTCGGCGGTATGACCGATGCCCGCCGCAAGCTGGTCGGGGTGGATCTCATCGCCGCCACCGATGTCGAGCATCCGCTGCTCGGGCCGACCGGGGCCGCCCGGGTCTTCGGGCCGCAGAAGGGCGCCGACCCGCGGACCGTCGCAATTCTCGAGGCACGACTGGCGGATTGGTCGCACGCACTCGAGGCCGCCGCCGAGCGTCCGGTGGTGGGCTTGCCGGGGGCCGGCGCGGCCGGGGGACTGGGTGCGGCACTGCTGGCACTCGGGGCGCGCCGAGAGTCCGGGGCGGCCGTGATCGCCACCCACACCGGTACGGCCGACGAGATCGGCCGCGCGGACCTGCTGATCACCGGGGAAGGCCGTTTCGATGAGCAGTCGCTACACGGCAAGGTGGTGGGGTCCTTGGCAGCCGCGGCCCGACGACGCGGGTTGCCGGTCGTGGTGCTGGCCGGCCAGGTGGCGTTATCGGTGCCGGAGGCCGCGGAAGCGGGCATCACCGCGATGTACGCGCTGAGCGACTACGCCGGATCCCTGCAGCGGGCGATTGATGAGGCGGCCGTGCAATTGCATGGGCTGGCTGCTCGCACCGCAGTGAACTGGCCGAACGGATCGCAGGAATAGTCCGGGGACCGGGTACCGTTATCTCCAGTGGGTTGGTGAGATACCGCCCTGCCATGACTTCCGCTTGAGGAGACCTAATGACTGAACAGTCGGCCACTTCCACCGGTGGGACGGATCTGGGCACCGCCGCACACGGCGTGACCATGAGCGATGCCGCCGCCACCAAGGCCAAGGCTCTGCTGGACCAGGAGGGCCGCGACGATTTGGCCCTGCGGATCGCCGTACAACCTGGCGGCTGCGCGGGCCTGCGCTACAACCTGTTCTTCGACGACCGCACCCTTGACGGCGACCTGAACGTCGAGTTCGGCGGCGTCACCCTGACCGTCGACCGGATGAGCGCCCCCTACGTGCAGGGCGCGACGATCGACTTCGTCGACACCATCGAGAAGCAGGGCTTCACCATCGACAACCCGAACGCCACCGGCTCCTGCGCCTGCGGCGACTCGTTCAACTGATTCAGCCTCAGTACTGGG
>DAIPYT010000061.1:13859-16056 GCA_036782595.1 Mycobacterium sp.
TCAGTACTGGGCAGCGGTGCGCAGCAGGTAGCTGCACACCAGCAGCTTGCCGTCCTGGCGCAGCAACTGGGCCACACCCTGCTCTGAATCACGGGCTTTACGGGATGTTGCCGCAGGTGCCACCTTCATGGTGAACAGCACCTGCGCCTGCAACGACGAAGAGGGCACGATCTTGTCGATCGAGGTGACCTCCGCCTGCGCGAACTGTTTGCGGAACGCGTCACTGGCCAGCCGGGCAAGCGCCAGGTCGGATTTGCGATCCTTGGCTGCGTCGAACATCCCGCAACCGTTGTTGCGGGCCACAGTCTCGGTGTCGTTGTCCGACAGCGCGGTCAGATAGTTCTGAATCGCCGTCTTGGCGGTGGCATCAGTGAATGTTCCCGAACCTCCGCCCGAGCGGCTGCCACTGGCGAACAGCGCGGCGGCGGCCACTGCGGCCACCAGACCGAGCCCCACCAGGGACCACAACAGCGCGCGGTTGCGGCGCGGAGGCTGGGGATAACCGACCGGAGGCGGCAGCGGACCCGGGTAGGCGGCCGGGTAGGGATAGGCCGGTGGGCCCGGGAAGGGTTGGCCCTCAGCTCCGCCAGGCTGCTGCGGCGGATACGGGCCAGCCATCGATCGGACTCCTGTCGAATAACGTCGCTGCACGAACGGGCCATATAGTCGACCCCTGATACGCAGGCTAGCGCAACGGATGGCCTGCCCCCATGAATGAAGGGCGGACGCCTGTCGTGACCATCGCGGTAACGGGATCTATTGCCACAGACCACCTCATGCGCTTCCCAGGGCGGTTCTCCGAGCAGTTGCTGGCCGAGCACCTGCAGAAGGTTTCGCTGAGCTTCCTGGTCGACGACCTCGTGGTGCACCGCGGCGGGGTGGCGGGCAACATGGCCTATGCCATCGGTGTCCTGGGCGGCGACGCGACGCTGGTGGGCGCGGCCGGGGTCGACTTCACCGACTACCGGGAATGGCTGGAGTCGGCAGGGGTCAACTGCTCTCAGGTGCTGGTCTCCGATACCCAGCACACCGCCCGATTCGTCTGCACCACCGATGTGGACATGGCCCAGATCGCCTCGTTCTATCCCGGCGCGATGTCGCAGGCGCGCAACATCAAGATGGCCGACCTGGTGGCCGCGGTAGGCATACCCGAACTGGTGATCGTCGGGGCCAATGATCCCGAGGCGATGTTCGCCCACACCGATGAATGCCGCGCTTTGGGCCTGGCGTTCGCCGCTGATCCCTCCCAGCAGTTGGCTCGGCTGTCCGGGGAGGAGATCCGCCGCCTCGTCGACGGTGCGACCTACCTGTTCAGCAATGACTACGAGTGGGATCTGATGCTGTCCAAGACCGGCTGGACTGACGCCGATGTGCTGGGCCAGGTCGGTCTACGGGTGACCACCCTGGGCGCCAAGGGTGTCGACATCGTCGGAGCCGATGGGACCAACATTCACGTCGGTGTGGTGCCGGAGACCGCGCAGGTGGATCCCACCGGCGTCGGCGACGCCTTCCGGGCCGGATTCCTCACCGGCCGTGGTGCCGGCCTGGATCTGCAACGAGCCGCCCAACTCGGCTCGCTGGTCGCGGTCCTGGTCCTGGAGACCACCGGGACGCAGAACTGGACGTGGGACCTGGGCATCGCCGGAGAGCGCCTTGCCGACGCCTATGGTGCAGATGCCGCCACGGAGATCACCTCGGCGCTGTACAGCTAGCTACAACTGAACCGGGTAATGCGGTTCGCTGATCGTCGGCACGATGCTGCGCTCGACGAAGATCGCGTACCAGAGCAGGAAGATCAGTACCGTCCACAGCCGTCGGCTGTGATCGCTCTCGCCGGTCCGGTGTTCATCGAGCATGGTGCGCACCGCCGGAAGGTCTACGAGATGACCGGCCGCCGAGGCGTCGATCATGCCGTAGGCCCAGTCCATCAGTTCCCCGGAGCGCAGCCAGTGCCGAATGGGCACCGGGAAGCCGAGCTTCGCGCGGTTGAGCACATGTGCCGGCACGATCGGCTCCAGGGCCCGTCGTAGCGCGTACTTCGTGGTGGTGCGGGTGATCTTCTGGTCGAACGGCAGCCGGGATGCCACCGCGAACACCTCGGGATCCAGGAAGGGCACCCGCAGTTCCAGGGAGTTGGCCATCGTCATCTTGTCGGCCTTGACCAGGATGTCCCCGCGCAGCCAGGTGAACAGGTCGA
>DAIPYT010000062.1:0-15762 GCA_036782595.1 Mycobacterium sp.
CCGACGGCGCCGCCCAGCGGCGACCCCCACCCGACGGCGCCGCCCAGCGGCGACCATGGAACCGGGGCGCGGATCGAGATCATTCCGGTCACCGGACTGCCGGAATTTCGGCCCGGCGACGATCTCGCGGCGGCGATCCGAACTGCAGCACCATGGCTGCGCGATGACGACATCGTGGTCATCACCAGCAAGGTGGTCTCCAAATGCGAGGGCCGGGTGGTGGCCGCGCCGGAGGATCCTGATGCCCGAGACGCGCTGCGCCGCAGGCTGATCGAGCAGGAAGCGGTACGCGTACTGGCCCGCAAGGGCCGCACCCTGATCACCGAGAACCGGCACGGCCTGGTTCAGGCGGCAGCCGGGGTGGACGGATCCAACGTCACCACAACCGAATTGGCGTTGCTGCCCGAGGACCCCGACGCCAGTGCCGCCCGGTTGCGCGCCGCACTGGGCAACGTCGCCGTCGTGCTCACCGACACGATGGGCCGGGCCTGGCGCAACGGCCAGACCGACACCGCGATCGGATCGGCCGGCCTGCCGGTACTGCACGGCTACGCCGGCACCCGCGACAGTCACGGCAATGAACTCCTGGTCACCGAAGTCGCCGTCGCCGATGAGGTGGCCGCGGCCGCCGACCTGGTCAAGGGCAAGCTCACCGGTGTGCCAGTCGCAGTGGTGCGCGGACTGGCGATGCGCGATGACGGCTCCACCGCGGCGCAGCTGCTTCGCGGCGGCGAGGACGACCTGTTCTGGCTGGGAACCGCCGAGGCGATCGACCTCGGGCGCCGGCAGGCGCAACTCCTGCGGCGCTCGGTGCGCCGGTTTGCCGACCGCCCGGTCGACCCGGAACTCATCGAGGAGGCGGTGACCGAGGCGCTCACCGCCCCCGCACCGCACCACACCCGGCCGGCCCGGTTCGTCTGGCTGGCTGACCGGCAACGCCGCCTGGCACTTCTGGATGCCATGCGGGACGCTTGGCGTTCCGATCTGACCGGCGACGGCAGGCCCGCCGACGAGGTCGAGCGCCGGGTGGCACGCGGCCAGATCCTCTACGACGCCCCCGAGGTGATGATCCCGTTCATGGTGCCCGACGGGGCGCATCACTATCCGGACGCCGCCCGAACCGCCGCCGAGACCACCATGTTCACCGTGGCGGTGGGCGCGGCGGTGCAGGCACTGCTGGTGGCGCTGGCGGTGCGCGGAGTGGGCAGCTGCTGGATCGGCTCGACGATTTTCGCCCCCGAGCTGACGCGCGACGTGCTGGCGCTGCCAACGGACTGGGAACCGTTGGGCGCCATCGCTATCGGCTATCCCGCCGAGGATATCGAGTCCCGCGACCCGGCCCCGCTCGACGACCGGTTCCTGCGTCGATGAGCCTGCACGAGTCGGCTGTCGCCGCGCTGACCGGCTGGGCCGCACCCGATCACGGCCAAGACTCGCTGCGCCACGCCGTGCTGGCGTTCCTGCTCGCCCGGCCGGACGGCTGCGAACGGGCCTGTGTCCCAGGACATATCACCGCCTCGGCGCTCGTCCTCGACGACACCGGCACCCGGGTCCTGCTCACTCTGCATCCCCGGTTGGGACGCTGGGTCCAACTGGGGGGGCACTGCGAACCCGAAGACAGCGGCATCGTCGCCGCCGCCCTGCGCGAGGCCACCGAGGAATCCGGCATCACCGGCCTGCGGATCGACCCGGACCTGGCGGCCGTACACGTCCACCCGGTGACCTGCTCGCTGGGCGTACCGACCCGCCACCTGGATCTGCAGTTCCTCGCTTACGCGCCGGCCGGGGCCGAACCGGTCATCAGCGAGGAGTCACTGGACCTGCGGTGGTGGCCACTGGACGAAGTACCCGCCGAGGACACCGGGCTCGCGGAATTGGTTGACGCCGTCAGATATCGCTTGAGTACCGGATCCCGCAGTCCGGAATGAGGATGCCGGGCCAGACCCTGGCCCCGCGCAGCAGCTCGCATCGGGCGCCGATGTCGGCGCCGTCGCCGACCACCCCGTCGCGGATCAGCGCGCGCGGGCCGATACGCGCGCCGAATCCGATGATCGATCGTTCGACGACCGCCCCGGGCTCGATCCGGGCACCGTCGAAGATCACCGCGCCGTCCAGCCGAACACCGGCGCCGATCTCCGCGCCCCGTCCGACCACCGTCCCGCCGTAGAGCAGCGCCCCCGGCGCCACTGAGGCACCGTCGTGCACCAGGCTCTCCCCGCAGTGGCCGCCGAGCGCCGGCGACGGGGCGATACCGCGGACCAGGTCGGCCGAGCCGCGAACGAAGTCCTCCGGGGTGCCCATGTCCCGCCAGTAGGACATGTCGACGTACCCGCACACTTTGGCGCCGCCGCTCAACAACGTCGGGAACACCTCGCGCTCCACCGAAACCTCGCGGCCGCGCGGGATGAGGTCGATGATGTGACGTTTGAAGATGTAGGTTCCGGCGTTGATCTGATCGGTGGGCGGATCCTCGGTCTTCTCGATGAACGCCAACACATTTCCGTCGGCGTCGGTGGGTACCGAACCGAACGCCCGAGGGTCACTGACCCGGACCAGGTGCAAGGTGACATCGGCATCGCGCTCCTGATGCGTGGCAAGCATGGCGCCCAGATCCATGCCGGAGAGCACGTCGCCGTTGAACACCATGACGGTGTCGTTACGCAGCTTGGGGACGACGTTGGCGATACCGCCACCGGTGCCCAGCGGAGTCTCCTCGGTGACGTAATCGATCTGCAGGCCGAGCTTGGATCCGTCGCCGAACTCGGCTTCGAAGGTCTCGGCCTTGTAGGAGGTGCCCAGCACCACATGCTCGATACCCGCGGCGGCGATCCGCGACAGCAGGTGGTTCAGGAACGGCAGTCCTGCGGTGGGCAGCATCGGTTTGGGCGCCGAGAGCGTCAGCGGCCGCAGCCGGGTGCCCTTGCCTCCGACCAGGACCACCGCGTCGACCCGGGACGGGTCGACGTGCGTTTCACCCTCGGCAGTCATGACACCCCTCTCTCCAACTCCCTGCGGGACTTGCGCACCGCCGCACGCGCCCGGGTCCGCAGCGCGCCCTTCATCGTCCACCTCAAGGGGGCCTGCCACCAAGCCGTGTGCCGATCCGACAGGTAGATGTAGGTGCTGTCGTGATGGGCGCGCAGGTTGCGCGACGGGTTGCGTCCGGTCGAGTGGCCCTTGTCGTGCAGGATCTCCGAACCCGGCACATAGACGTTGAGCCAGCCGGCCCGGCCGAGCCGGTCGCCGAGGTCGACGTCCTCCATGTACATGAAGTACCGCTCGTCGAAACCGCCGATGGCGTCGAAAGCCTTGCGCCGCAGCAGAAGACAGGATCCGGACAGCCAGCCGACCGGCCGTTCACTGGGCTCGATGTGTTGCTGACGGTAGGACCGGGTCCAAGGGTTGTTCTTCCAGACGAACCCGACCACGGCGTGCATCCCGCCGCGAACCAGGCTGGGCAGATGCCGCGCGGACGGATAGACGGCACCGTCGGGGTCGCGGATCAGCGGTCCGAGGGCCCCGGCCTGCGGCCAGCGGTCGGCCGCCTGCAGCAGAGCGTCGATGCTATCCGGCGACCAGACCACATCCGGGTTCGCGACCAGCACATACTCGTGATCGGCGGGGACCGTCGCGACGGCGCGGTTGACGGCGCTGCCGTAGCCGAGGTTGCCGCCGGTGTGCAGCAGTCGGGTGCCGGGATAACGCTGGACCGCCTCCTCGGGGGCGCCGTCGACCGACCCGTTGTCGGCGATGATCACCTGCAGCGGCAGGTCGGTGGCCACCGTCAGGGAGGACAGGAACCGGTCGAGATGGGTTCCGGACGAGTAGGTCACCGTGACCACGGTGAGAGCCGGCTCGTCGTTCACGGGGTCGAGGCTATCGGTGCATCGTCGTCGGAAGCCGCAAGTGCGGCCTGCAATGCCACTGCGAGTGCGTCCCGCCACGGCCGCAGTGGCCGCAGCCCGGCGCGCACCGACTCTCCCGTCGACAGTGCCGAGTACACCGGGCGGCGAGCCGGACGGGGAAAGGCATCCGTGCCGACCGGCCGTACCCGCTCAGGGTCGGCACCGACCAGAGCGAACACCGCTCGGGCCTGATCGAAGCGGCTGGCCTCACCGGCGTTGGCGGCATGCAGGATCGGCGCGTCGATGCCGCCGGCGGCAACCTCGAGCAGTACCTCGACCAGATCCCGGGCGTAGGTGGGCGAACCGGTCTGGTCAGCCACCACGTCGATGGTCCGATCGGTTGCCGCCAGCCCGCGCATCACCGTCACAAAGTCGGTGCCAGTGCCGGTACCTCCGGTGTAGACCCACGAAGTACGCACGACGTGCGCATCCGGCAGTTCGGCGTGGACGGCGAGTTCACCGTCGAGTTTGGTGCGTCCGTACACGCCGAGTGGGCCGGTCGGATCGGAGATCTCATAGGGCCGGCGCAGATCACCACTGAACACGCCGCTGAACACATAGTCGGTGGAGATGTGGATCAGCCGGGCCCCCGCCGCGGCGCAGGCCCGCGCCAGATTGCTCGGCCCGACAGCATTGACGGCATGGGCGGTATCGGGGTCGGCCTCGGCGGCGTCGACGTTGGTGAAGGCCGCACAGTTGACCACCAGATCACCGCTCTGAACCAGTCCCCGGGCCGCCCGGGGATCGGTGATGTCGAAGTCCCGGCGGGTCAGTGCGCGGACCTCATAGCCATGGTGGGGTGCCTCTGCGGCGAGTAACCGCCCGACCTGGCCGCCGGCCCCGGTGATCAGCATCCGCACACCGTTGAGTCTGGCACGCCGGTTGCGGCTACCACGGATGCGGCCGGGTCACCAGTAGCCTGAGCGGGTGTCAGATGAGACTGAAGTGACGGCAGTGACACGCTCCCGTCCGATGGCACGGACCGTGATGGCGCTGTTGGCCGTCATGATCCTGCTCGGCACCGGGGTGGCGTGGGGCTCGGTCCGCAACTTCGAGAGCGGCATCTTCCACTTCACCACCGCCATGCTCGGCGGCCGGGCGGGCGATGATGACGGCGCCACCGACATCCTGCTGGTCGGAATGGACAGCCGCACCGACGCGCACGGCAACCCGCTGTCCGCCGAGGAACTCGCCGAACTGCACGCCGGCGACGAGGCGGCCACCAACACCGACACCATCATCCTGGTGCGCATCCCGCACAACGGCCGCTCCGCCACCGCCATCTCCATCCCGCGTGACTCCTATGTGGAAGCACCCGATCTGGACAAGACCAAGATCAACGGTGTCTACGGCCAGGTCAAGCTGGACCGGATGAAGGAACTGGTCGAGAACCAGGGCATGGACCCCACCCAGGCCGAACCGCAGGCCGTCGAGGCCGGCCGCAATGCGCTGATCAAGACCGTCACCGACCTCACCGGCGTGACGGTGGACCACTACGCCGAAATCGGCCTGCTGGGCTTCTCGCTGATCACCGATGCCCTCGGCGGCGTCGAGGTATGCCTGGACAACCCCGTCTACGAACCACTTTCGGGAGCTGACTTCCCGGCCGGCTGGCAGCGCCTGGACGGACCGCAGGCGTTGAGCTTCGTCCGGCAACGCCACGACCTGCCGCGCGGCGATCTGGACCGGGTGGTGCGCCAACAGGTGGTGATGGCATCCCTGGCCCATGCCGTCATCTCGGGTAAGACGCTGAAGAGTCCGGCCACACTGAACCGCCTGCAGGACGCCATCCAGCGTTCGGTGGTGATCTCCTCGGGCTGGGATGTCATGGACTTCCTCAAGCAGTTGCAGCGATTGGCCGGTGGCAACGTGGCCTTCGCCACCATCCCGGTGATCGCCGAGGACGGCTGGAGCGATGACGGCACCCAGTCGGTGGTGACCGTCGACCCCAACACGGTGCAGGACTGGGTGAAAGGCCTGCTGCAGGACCAGGACGAGGGCAAGACCGCCAAGGTCGCCTACTCCCGCGAGCAGACCAAGGTCGATGTGGTCAACGACACCGATATCAACGGCCTGGCCGGTGCGGTGTCGGATCGGTTGACCGCGGCCGGATTCAGCGACGGGGAGATCGGCAACAGTGACGAGATCGGGGACAAGACGAAGGTGACCGAGAGCCAGGTGCTGGCTGCCACCGCCGATGACGTCGGCGCCGAAGCGGTCGCCAAGGAACTCGGCGGCCTCACCGTCACAGCCGACCCGTCCCTCCCGGCCGGAACGGTGCGGGTGGTGCTCGCCGAGGACTACCAGGGACCGGGGTCGGGGATGGACGGCACCTTGCCCACCGCAGCGACGGTGAACGACGCGGCCGCCGCGGCACCGGTCAGCGAGGTTGCGCCGTCCCCGGTGATCACTGCGGGGTCCGACGACCCCAAGTGCGTCAACTGACTCCTCACACCATGACACTGAGCGACGCGCTACTGAGTCCGCTGCTCGGCGCCGGCGGCATGGGCCCGCGTATCAC
The DNA here is from genome assembly GCA_036782595.1 of Mycobacterium sp. GTDB lineage: Bacteria > Actinomycetota > Actinomycetes > Mycobacteriales > Mycobacteriaceae > Mycobacterium. Next base: position 6,427 of record DAIPYT010000062.1, read on the forward strand.
CTACTACGACGACGCCTCCGGTGAGCGCATCGAAGTGTCAACGGTGACCCTGGCGAACTGGGCGGCCAAGACCGCCAATCTGCTGCGCGACGAGATGGGTGCCGGCCCGGGCAGCCGGGTGGCGGTGCTGCTGCCCGCGCACTGGCAGACCGCAGCAGTGTTACTCGGAGTCTGGTGGATCGGCGCCGAAGTCGTCATCGACCCTCGCCCCGCCGACCCCGCCGACCTCGCCCTGTGCACCCTCGACCGGTTGGCCGAGGCCGACGACGCGGTGAACGGCGGAGAGGTTGCGGTGCTCTCGCTGGATCCGTTCGGCAAGCCCGCGGCGGGCCTGCCGATCGGGGTGACCGACTACGCCACCGCCGTGCGGGTGCACGGCGATCAGGTGGTCCCCGAACGCGTCCCCGGACCGGCGCTCGACGGACGCGGGGTCGGTGAAGTTCTCGAGTCGGCGCGGCGCAGCGCCGAACGGCAAGGTTTGACCGATCGGGACCGCGTCATGTCGGACAAGACGTGGGCAAGCCCGCAGGAACTCATCGACAATCTGCTGGCGGTGCTGGCCGCGGGCGCATCGTTGGTGCAGCTGTCCAATCCCGATCCGGCAGCGCTCGACCGGCGCCGGGAGACCGAGAAAGTCACCCGCACGCTGTGACGCGTTGCCGCTGACGCTGGTGTTCAGCGACCTACCGATTCGCGCCCTGCCCGTCGAGAATTAGGCGCCCGGAGCCGGGGCAGCCGGAGCTGGAGCCGGGGCAGCCGGGATGGGAGCCGCGACCGGAGCCGCCGGCGGAGCGGCCGGGTTCCACGCCGCCGGGTCCTCGGCCGGCAGGGTCGGGCACAGGGCCGCGATCTTGTCGGCGACCGGCTCCGCGGCGGTGAAGATCGAGACGTACTCGGGGAAGATGCCGACGAGCTGGTTCACCTCGGCCTGGCGCTCCTGCGGCGACTTCTGCAGCAGAAGGTTCATGTGGTAGACGATGCCGCCCTGAATCCAGCGCGGTTCGGAGTTGTACTTGCCGATCAGCTCGCCATAGGCGACGGGATCGGCCACCTTGGTGGCGCCCAGGATCTGGTCCAGCGAGCAGGTGGTGTTGAGCATCGACGGCGGCACGGTGTTGTCGGCCGCGGCGACCGCCGCATTACCGAGGGAGCCGACCAGGAAGGCGCCGGCAAGTGCGGCGGCGGGAAGGAAACGAGCTGAAGTCATGACATGGGAACTTAGCCGACCTGACGGGCAAGTTAAAAATCGTCGGCTGTGCTTAGGCTCACAGTCATGAGTGCCGACCGCCCCCGTCCGCCCCTGGACCTCGACGGGGTGCGCCGCGATCTCGTCGGCCCTCGAAGGGCACTGCGACGGCTGGAAGTCGTGGAGAGCACCGGATCCACCAACGCCGATCTGCTGGCCCGCCACAGCGCCGGCGAGGACATCGCCGGCCTGGTGCTCATCGCCGAACATCAGAGCGCCGGCCGGGGCCGTCAAGGGCGCAGCTGGTCCGCACCGGCGCGATCACAGATCGCGCTGTCGATTGGAGTGGACGCAGGCGGCCTGCAGCCCGCCGCCTGGGGTTGGCTGCCGCTGCTGACCGGGGTGGCCGTTGTCGACGCGGTACGTGCCACGACGGGTCTGCAGCCGGGCCTGAAGTGGCCGAACGACATTCAAGTCGGGGACGGCAAACTCGGCGGGATTCTCGCCGAGATGGCCGCCCCGGTGATCGTGGTCGGCCTAGGCCTCAACGTGACCCTGACCGCCCCCGAGCTCAACGCGGCCGCCCCTGGCGCCAGCCCCACCTCGCTGCTCATGCTCGGCTCGACGATGCTGGACCGCAGCGCACTGCTGGGCAGCATCCTGGCCGAACTCACCGAACGCATCGACCGGTGGAAGACACTCGGCGGCCCCGACCCGTCACTGGTCCGGGACTACCGGCGACACAGCCTGACCCTGGGTACTCGGGTCCGGGCCTTGATGCCCGGTGACCGCGAAATCATCGGCACGGCAACCGATATCGGCGATCTCGGCGAACTTGTGATCGACACCGGCTCGCAGACCGTCGCGGTGACCGCAGGTGACATCACCCACCTGCGGCCGGCCGAATAACCGATCAGCCTCAGCGCAACAGAGCGCGGGACATCACAACCCGCTGAATCTGGTTGGTGCCCTCGTAGATCTGCGTGATCTTGGCGTCGCGCATCATCCGCTCCACCGGGAAGTCGATGGTGTAGCCGGCGCCGCCGAAGACCTGAACCGCGTCGGTGGTCACCTCCATGGCGATGTCGGAGGCGAAGCACTTCGACGCCGCGGAGATGAAGCCGAGATCGGGCTCACCGCGCTCGGCGCGGGCGGCGGCCGAGTAGACCATCAGCCGGGCGGCCTCCACCTTCATCGCCATATCGGCCAGCATGAACTGCAGGCCCTGGTTGTCGGCGATCGGGCGACCGAACTGCTTGCGGTCCTTGGCGTAGGCGATCGCGGCTTCCAACGCACCCTGGGCGATACCGACCGCCTGGGCGCCGATGGTGGGCCGGGTGTGGTCGAGGGTGGCCAGCGCGGTCTTGAAGCCGGTGCCCGGCTCGCCGATGATCCGGTCGCCGGGAATCCGGCAGTTCTCGAAATACAGCTCAGTGGTGGGCGAGCCCTTGATACCGAGCTTGCGCTCCTTGGGCCCCACGGTGAATCCCTCGTCGTCCTCGTGAACCATGAACGCCGAAATGCCGTTGGCGCCCTTGTCCGGGTCGCTGACCGCCATCACGGTGTACCAGGCCGACTTGCCGCCGTTGGTGATCCAGCACTTGGAACCGTTGAGGATCCAGCCGTCACCGTCGGCCTTGGCGCGGGTACGCATGGACGCGGCGTCGCTGCCGGCCTCACGCTCGGAGAGCGCGTAGGAGGCCATCTTGCCGTCGGCGATCTCGGGAAGAACCTGCTTCTTGAGTTCGTCGGAGCCCCGCAGAATCAGGCCCATCGTGCCCAGCTTGTTGACCGCGGGGATCAGCGAGGCCGACGCGTCGACACGGGCGACCTCCTCGATGACGATGCAGGCCGCCACCGAGTCCGCGCCCTGGCCGCCGAACTCCTCGGGCACGTGCACCGCGTTGAAGCCCGAGGCGTTCAGCGCATCGAGGGCCTCCTGCGGGAAGCGCGCGTCCTCGTCGACCGCCGCCGCGTAGGGAGCGATCTCCTTATCGCACAGCGCCCGGATCGCGGTACGGAGTTCCTCGTGCTCCTCGGGCAACTGGAAGACATCAAAAGAAGGATTACCAGCCATGCCGGTGACTTTACCGCCTGGGATCACTCACCCAATAACCGCTCACGTAGCGCACGGTCCTTGGCCAGTACCTGCATCGCCATCTCGGTCTGGAAATTCTCCATCCGCTCCCGCAGGGCCGGATCGGAGGAGGCCAGCATCCGCACCGCGAGCAACCCGGCGTTGCGGGCCCCGCCGATGGACACGCACGCCACCGGAACGCCGGCGGGCATCTGCACGATCGACAGCAGCGAGTCCATGCCGTCCAACTTGGCCAGCGGGACCGGGACGCCGATCACCGGCAGCGGGGTGGCCGAGGCGACCATCCCGGGCAGGTGCGCCGCCCCGCCCGCACCGGCGATGATCACCTCGATACCGCGGTCGGCGGCGCCGCGGGCGTACTCCAGCATGCGGCCCGGGGTGCGATGAGCCGAGACCACACCGACCTCGAACGGCACATCGAATTCGGCCAGCGACTCGGCGGCGGCCTGCATCACCGGCCAGTCGCTGTCGCTGCCCATGATCACCGCTACCCGCGGTTGGTGCTCAGTCACGTGAGCCGCTCCTGTCCGTCGCTGCGCTGGGCATCGTGTCGCCACCCGTCCGTCCACTCTGCGTGCGACAACCAGTGTGCCGCCCGTTCGGCGCGTTCCCGCACCGATTCCACGTCGTCACCGAGGACATTGACGTGTCCGATTTTCCGGCCCGGACGTTCCTGCTTGCCGTAGAGGTGGACGTGCGCGTCGGGAATGCGGCCGAACAGGTGGTGCATCCGTTCGTCCATGCTCATCGTCGGCGCCTGCTCGGCGCCGAGCACGTTGGCCATCACCGTCACCGGAGCCAACGGCCGGGTGACACCCAGCGGATAGTCCAGCACCGCGCGCAGATGCTGCTCGAACTGGCTTGTGACCGAACCGTTCTGGGTCCAGTGACCGGAGTTGTGCGGCCGCATCGCCAATTCGTTGACCACCAGCGCACCGTCAGCCGCCTCGAACAACTCGACGGCCAGCACCCCGACCACCCCGAGTTCGTCGGCGATCCGCAACCCGAGTTGCTCGGCTTGGGCCGCCACATCTTCCGGCAGACCCGGGGCCGGCGCCAGAACGGTCACACAGATCCCCTGTCGCTGAACGGTTTCCACAACCGGCCAGGCGGCCCCTTGGCCGAACGGGGAACGGGCCACCAGCACCGCCAATTCGCGGCGCATCGCCACCCGCTCCTCCAGCAGCACCGGCACACCGGCGGCCAGGTATCCCGCCACCGCCTCGCGCGCGGCGGCGATGTCGTCGGCCAACACCACCCCGCGACCGTCGTAGCCGCCGCGGACGGTCTTGACCACCACCGGGCACGCCGAGGATCCGCCCAACTCGGCGGCGAAGTCATCGACGTCGTCGACCTCGGAAACCTCGCGGAACCGCGGCACCGGCGCACCCAATTCGGACAGCCGCCGTCGCATCACCAGTTTGTCCTGGGCGCACACCAGCGCCTCCGGTGGCGGCAGCACCGCGACACCCTCGGCGACCAGGGTGTGCAGCAGATCGGTGGGAACGTGTTCGTGATCGAAGGTCAGCGCACTGGCTCCAGCGGCGGCACGCCGGAGCGCATCCAGATCGGTGTGCGAGCCGATGACGACGTCCGGGCTCACCTGCGCGGCCGGGTCATCGGGACTGACCGCCAGGACCCGCAATGTCTGTCCGAGGGCAATCGCCGCCTGGTGGGTCATCCTGGCCAGTTGGCCGCCGCCCACCATCGCCACCACAGGTCCGTTCGGCACGTGCACTATGGTGACACGGCGTTGCCGGCCCCGCTTTAGCAGGCGTGACCTGCGACGCTACTGCCGGGACGGGGATTTTCCGTAGAATTTGCCACTATGTCCTTCGCAGACGCCACGATCGCCCGGTTGCCCGGTCCGATCCGGCCCTTCGCCGAACGGCATCACGAGCTGATCAAGTTCGCGATCGTCGGCGCAACGACGTTCGTCATCGACTCGGTGATCTTCTACACCCTCAAGCTGACCATCCTCGAACCCAAGCCGGTCACCGCCAAGGTCATCGCGGGGATCGTCGCGGTGATCGCCTCCTACATCCTCAACCGCGAGTGGAGCTTCCGTGACCGCGGCGGCCGCGAACGTCACCATGAAGCTTTGCTGTTCTTCGGCGTCAGCGGCGTGGGCGTGGTGCTGGCGATGGTGCCACTGTGGTTTTCCCGCTATGTGCTGCACCTGCAGACCCCGCACGTCTCCCTGACCGTGGAGAACCTCGCCGACTTCCTGTCGGCCTACATCATCGGCAACCTGATGCAGATGGCCTTCCGGTTCTGGGCGTTCCGGCGCTGGGTGTTCCCCGACCAGGTGGGCGCGGACTCCGAGAAGGCACTGGAGTCCACCCTGACCGCCGGGGGCATCGCGGAGGCACTGGAGGATGAGCTCGAGGCCCGCGAGACGCGGCGTTCGGTCGTGACACCGCTGCGTCATCCCCGCACCCCGCCGGCCGCCTAATCAGCCGTCTTCGCCGTCGAAGACCTCGTGGTAGATCAACGAATGCACGTACTCGACCTGGGGGATGTCGTGGAACTCCAGTGGGTCCTGCGACGCTGATTCGATGACCAGAGTGCCGGTGCGGGTCATCCGGTCGAACAGTCCGTGCCGGAACTCCACGCTGTTGATACGCGCCAGGGGGATGTCGATCCCCGATCGGGTCAGCACCCCGTGGCGATACATCACCCGCCGGTCGGTGACCACGAAATGCGTTGTCTTCCAGGCCAGGAACGGTCGCAGGGTGAGCCAGAGAATCAGCAGCAGCCAGATCCCCCCGATAACGGCCGAGACCACCTGACGAGCCCGCGGATCCCAGTCGGTGCGGCTGACGACCGCAGCGCCGAATGATGCCGCCGCCGTACACACCAGCAACGCCACCACCGGCCAGATGAGGCGCTTCCAGTGCGGATGGCGGTGCAACACCACCCGTTCATCGGTGGCCAATACGCTGTTCGGATAGCCCATAGGAGTTCTCCTATCACATGGCCGACCCGATGCTGGAAACGGTCCTCGTCGTCTGTGAATAGTTCCCCACCCCCCTGCGGCTAACATCGTCATTCATGACGAGCGTTACCGAACCGGACATCCATACGACGGCCGGCAAGCTGGCCGATCTGCGCAAGCGTGCCGAGGAGACGCTGCATCCGGTCGGCGAGGCCGCCGTCGAGAAAACCCACGCCAAAGGCAAGCTCACCGCGCGCGAGCGGATCCTGGCCCTGCTCGACGACGACTCCTTCGTCGAACTCGACGCCTTGGCCCGCCACCGCGCGACCACCTTCAACCTTCAGGAGAACCGGCCGGTCGGCGACGGTGTGGTGACCGGCTACGGCACCATCGACGGCCGCGAGGTGTGCATCTTCAGCCAGGACGCCATGGTGTTCGGCGGCAGCCTCGGCGAGGTCTACGGCGAGAAGATCGTCAAGGTCCAGGAACTGGCCCTCAAAACCGGCCGGCCGCTGATCGGCATCAACGACGGCGCCGGCGCCCGCATCCAGGAGGGCGTGGTCTCCCTCGGCCTCTACAGCCGGATCTTCCACAACAACATCAAGGCTTCCGGGGTGATCCCGCAGATCTCGCTGATCATGGGCGCGGCCGCCGGCGGGCACGTCTACTCCCCCGCGCTGACGGACTTCGTGATCATGGTCGACCAGACCAGCCAGATGTTCATCACCGGGCCCGACGTCATCAAGACCGTCACCGGCGAGGACGTCACCATGGAGGAACTCGGCGGAGCGCACACCCACATGGGGAAGTCGGGCACCGCACACTACGTCGCCTCCGGTGAACAGGACGCCTTCGACTACGTCCGCGACCTGCTCAGCTTCCTGCCGCCGAACAACTACGCCGAGCCCCCGCGCTTCCCGGCCCCGCCGCACCCCGGCGCCATCGAGGACAACCTCACCGAAGAGGACCTCGAACTGGACACCCTCATCCCGGACTCGCCGAACCAGCCCTACGACATGCACGAGGTGATCACCCGGATCCTCGACGACGACGAGTTCCTCGAGATCCAAGCCGGCTACGCGGGCAACATTCTCATCGGGTTCGGGAGAGTGGACGGTCGACCCGTGGGCATCGTGGCTAACCAGCCCACCCAGTTCGCCGGCTGCCTGGACATCAATGCCTCCGAGAAGGCCGCCCGGTTCATCCGGACCTGCGACTGCTTCAACATTCCGATCATCATGCTGGTGGACGTCCCGGGATTCCTGCCGGGCACCGAGCAGGAGTACAACGGCATCATCCGCCGCGGCGCCAAACTCCTCTACGCCTACGGTGAGGCCACCGTCGCCAAGATCACCGTAATCACCCGCAAGGCCTACGGCGGCGCCTACTGCGTGATGGGCTCCAAGGACATGGGCTGCGACGTGAACCTGGCCTGGCCGACCGCGCAGATCGCGGTGATGGGCGCCTCCGGCGCCGTCGGGTTCGTCTACCGCAAGCAACTGACCGACGCTGACAAGAGCGGCGAGGACGTCGAAGCCCTGCGGTTGGAGTTGCAGCGCGACTACGAGGACACCCTGGTCAACCCCTACGTCGCCGCCGAACGCGGGTTCGTCGACGCGGTCATCCCGCCGTCGCACACCCGCGGCTACATCGCGGCTTCGTTGCGGCTGTTGGAGCGCAAGATCGTCCAGACCCCGCCGAAGAAGCACGGGAACATTCCGCTCTAGCCTTCCCTTCCCTGAGATCGGATCAGTTGTGAAACACGAGGACATCACCGAAGTCAGCGACCCCCATCAGCTGACCATCGACTCACCCGAGCACGGGATCCCCGAGATCCGAGTAGTCAAGGGTGAGCCGAGCGACGAGGAGTTGGCCGCGGTCGTCACCGTCTTGGCCGCGGCTGCCGGTGGCGCCGGCGCGCCCGGGCCGCAGGAACTCAACCTGTGGGGGCACCCGGTGGACAAGTTGCGTTACCCGGTCACCAGTTGGCAGCGGGTCACCCTGCTGGAGCGGACGCATATGCGCCGATGACCCGGGTTGTGCTGGGTTCGGCCTCGACCGGCCGGCTGCGGGTACTGCGGAGCGCCGGGATCGATCCGCTGGTTGCGGTGTCCGGTGTCGACGAGGACGCCATCATCGAACGACTTGGCGGTGACGCCGACCCCGCCGCGGTGGTCAATGCCCTGGCCGAGGCCAAGGCCGAGGCCGTTCAGCGCGGTTTGGACGAGCAGATCACCGCCGACTGTGTGGTGATCGGATGCGACTCGATGCTCTTCGTCGACGGCCGGTTGAGCGGTAAGCCGGGCACGCCCCAGGAGGCCCGCCGACGCTGGCAGACGATGGCCGGGCGGGAAGGCCGACTATTCACCGGGCATTGCGTGCTGAGGGTGCAAGACGGGCAGGTGGCGGCCCGGGCGACTGCCGCCGAGGTCACCACGGTGCGGTTCGGCGTACCTACCGAGGCTGAACTGGATGCCTACATCGACAGCGGCGAACCCCTTGGCGTCGCAGGCGCTTTCACACTCGACGGCCTAGGCGGCTGGTTCATCGACGGCGTCGACGGCGACCCGTCCAACGTCGTGGGCCTGGGCCTGGCCATCACCCGCCGGCTTTTCGAGACGGTCGGGCTGAGCATCGGTGCGCTTTGGCGGGCGAACGTGGCACGTCGGTAGGATTTCGAGCGTGGCCTTACCCCCAGATCCCAGCCCCGCCCTGCAGGAATACGCGCACCCCGAGCGCCTGGTCACCAGCGATTGGCTTTCCGAACACCTCCTCAGCCCGGGCCTGGTAGTGGTCGAGTCGGACGAGGATGTCCTGCTCTACGACATCGGGCACATCCCCGGTGCGGTAAAGATCGACTGGCACACCGACCTCAACGACCCGCACGTCCGCGACTACATCGACGGCAACCAGTTCGCTGACCTGATGAACCGCAAGGGCATTTCCCGCGACGACACCGTGGTCATCTACGGCGATAAGAGCAACTGGTGGGCGGCCTACGCGCTGTGGGTGTTCACGCTGTTCGGCCATCCGGATGTCCGTCTGCTCAACGGCGGGCGCGACCTGTGGATGGCCGAGGGCCGCGACACCACCCTTGAGGTGCCCGACCGGGCC
>DAIPYT010000063.1:0-10404 GCA_036782595.1 Mycobacterium sp.
CGGCGGAGCGTGCGGCCGCGGTGTTCGCCGGCTACGGCGGGCTGCCCAGTTACCGCGCCATGCTCGACCGCGAGGGCGTGGCAGGCCCGGCCGATATCGCCATCATCGGCAGCGCCGCTGAGGTGCAGGACCGCATCGGCGCACTGGCCGGGATCGGCGTCACCGATTTCGCGGCCGTGGAATTCGGTGAGACCCCGGCGGAGCGTGCCGATACCCGCGCGGCCCTCAAAGGTCTGCTGTAGCCGAGCACGGCTGGTCGCTGAACGGGCGACCGCCCTCAGTAAGCCTGACGGCTCATCTGCTGCACCGGAGCGTCCGTCACCACCGCGTGGATCAGCCGCGCGAAGCTCATCCATGTCTCGGGCTCGTCGAGGTCGCCGTCGACGTCGTGCAGGGAGGCACCCGGGGCGCCGGAGTCGACGCGCGCCCAACCCTCCTCGTCGGAGGCAGGCTGGGTGAAGGCGATCAGCACATCCTCGCCGTTGACCCACGACGCCCACCCCGACACCGGCGCGCTGTTGACCGCGGCGGCGTACGCCGGCTCGTCGGGGTCCTCCCACGCGTCGTAGGCGAAGGTGGCTGTGGTCTCCCCGTCCCAACTGAATCGGATCTCGAACAGGAACGGGGGGTCGTGCGGGTCGGGTTGAAAGTCGACGACCAAACGAAAACGGCCCGGCTCGATCTCTGACCGGTCGAGATCGTCGCTCATAGCTGGGCGTCTATTGAGGCGTGGCCGGTTTGAACGAGTCCAGCACCGCTGTGGCGGCCTCGAGGTCATTGTTGCCGTCGGCGTCGACCGCGGCCCAGATCTCGGCGATCGACGTGGGGCTGAGCACGATGATGGCGGACAGGAACTTCACCGGGTTGCCGTCCATGTCCTTGCCGGTGCCCGCGAGCTCAGTCCCCGGTTGCCCGCCGGCCTCGACCTTCACCGGATCGTCGAGGGTGATCTCGGTGTAGTTGTCCTGGAGATAGGTCATGGTCGAATCGACGATCGACTCGATCTCTTTGGCCGCCTCATCCTCGGTGGCGTAATTCTGGGCGCGGAACTGCAGATCCGCCCCGTTCGGGCTCTCCAGCGAGCCGAAGTCGCCGGCTTGGTCGATCTTGCCCACGGTCCAGTTGGACGGCGCCTCGATCGAGAACAACGCCCCCTGCTGCTGCGGGTAGTACAGCGTCGTCGTCCCGGCGGCGAAGTTCTCGCTGCTGGTGGTCGCACTGGCGGCGCTGCTCGCTGCGCTGCTGGCCGCGCTGGTGGCCGAGGAGACCGCGCTCGACGCGCTCGAGGCCACCTCCTTGGTGGCTTCCTTGGTCTGTGAGCAGCTCACGGCGAACGTTGCGGCGATGGCCAGGCCGGCGGCCGCGGCGGTGGTGCGGGTCAAATTCTTAGGCATCGCAGGAGAATACCCGCCTGCTAGGACACCGTCACGTGGACGTGGTTGAAGTGAGCCGCCACCCGCCACATCGTGTACTCAACACCGAAGCGGCCGGCCTGGCTCTGAATGTCGGCGTTGATGGCGTCACCGAGGCCCATATCCGAGCCGATCATGATGTCCAGGGCGTGGCCGCTGGGATGGTCGGGGCGTGAATCGGCACGCACACCGCCGATGGACTGCACACCGGGATAGGTCTCCATGATGTAGGACGCGAGTGCCCGCGCGTTCGGGGACAGGCCATTCATACCCACCGTGGGGACAGCGCCTGCGGTTGCCGGCGAGGCGGCCAGCATCATCGCAGCGGTCGCCGAAGACAATAAGAATTTCTTCATAGGTAAAAAGGCTAGGTGGATTCACCAAGCGCCCGAAAGTCCGCCACGCCGAGGGTAATTCGTGGTGATCTGGGTCACGTCGTTAGCTGATGAGCAGCACAAACGGGTGCCGACGCGGGCCGGTGTCCTACCAGGTCACGCATGAGAATGCGTGATGAATTGTGCTCAGCCGCAGGGCATAATTCGCCTGCGTGAATTGATTTGCCACGGCGGCAAAGTAATTGGAGAACCCGCACCGGTCATATAACCGTGAGACACGTCACAATGCGCGTTTCAGCTGTCCAGCACAGGTCTCTCGATGGGTTCCACGTCGACGGACACGTCGATGACACTGTGCTCGGAGTCGGTGTAGATGATGCCGCGCAACGGCGGGATGTCGGCGTAATCGCGTCCCCAGCCCACGATCACATAACGCTCATCGGCGAACTGGTCGTTGGTCGGATCCAGTCCCAGCCAGGTGTCGTCGGCCGTGCGCACCGCCGCCCACGCGTGCGTCGCGTCGACGCCGAACACCCGCTCCTTGCCGGGCGGCGGGTCGGTGGCCAGGTAGCCGGACACGTAACTGGCTGCCAGACCGTTGGCGCGCAGGCAGGCGATGGCCAGTCGCGCGAAGTCCTGACACACCCCCTCCCGGGCCACCAGGATCTGCTCGACCTGGGTGGACACCGTCGTCGAGCCCGAGCGGTAGGTGAAGTCGTTGAAGATCCGCGCATTGAGGTCGGTCAGCACCTCGTTCAGCGGTCGGCCGGGGGCGAAACTGGCTGCGGCGTAATCCCGGACCGCAGGGGTGATCTCCGGCGGGCGGAGATCCAAGACGAACTCGGTGGCCAGCGCCGCACCCGGACCGGCCGGACGGGACGCCTCCCACGGGTCCAGCGCTGCCCCGGTCCGGTACAGATCGGCCGGCGGCGGATCCACCTCGACGACCGAGGAGGCCTCCACCGTCAGGGCCCGGTGTCGCTGGGTGACATGGAAATAGGAGCTGATGTTGCCGTAGGCGTCGCGGCTGGTGGACCGGTCCGACGGCGCCGGGTCGATGTGCAGTTGGGAGGCCACGCGGCGCTGGCGGTCGGTGTCGCGGGGGGTGAGATGGCCGCGGCCGTAGGAGCTGGTGACGATCGCCGAGTACTGGTAGTCGGTCCGGTGCCGGATTCGGTAGCAGCGGCTGGCCGGGGCGCTCACGGTAGTGCCCGGCGCTGGTCGGGACCCCACAGCGGCTGCATCTCCCCGGGCAGCGACAGTTGGGTGGCGGTGATGATGTCGGAAAGCTCGCTGAGCCCGGCGACCATGCTGCCGAGCAGTTTGTCCAGCGCCGCCCGCCGGCCCTGCGCATCGACCTCTTCGAGGTCGGCCGGATCCAGCCGGCGCAGCCGCGAACTGAGGTCCTCGGCGGCCCGCTCGGCCCGCGAGGATCCCGACGCGCCGGGCAGCGAATGCAGATCGCGAGCCAGCCGATCCAATTGGTAGGCAAGCGATCTGGGGTTGCGTTCGTCGAAGAGCACCAGGGCGGCGACGGCCTCGATGCTGACCCGGCCGGGGTTGAGCCGCCGGTAGATCACCGAGGACTCACAGGCCACCAGCGCCGACTCGGTGATGGTGCGCTCGGCCTCGGGGTCGCGCACGACGCTGAGGGTCGCGCGCAGCAGCGCGGCCAGTGACAGGCCGCGTTCGATCCGCTTGCCGACGTCCATCATCGTCCACCCGGCGTCGTGCACCATCGACTCGTTGATGACCCCCGACAGCGCCAGCATCCCGGCCAGGGTCTGGCGCTGCGCGCGGCCCAGCCCGGTGTCGTCGGCGCCGGCGTCGGTCAGTGCCTTGCGGGTCAGTTCACGTTCGACGCCGCCGAGGATCATCCAGGTGTCATTGGACATCTGGTCGCGCACCGCCCGGGCGGCGAGTGCCAGCCGGTCCACCGAATGGGCCAGCGACCCGGGCTGCTGGCGGTCCACGGTGAGCGCGCGCAGCATCCGCGGCCCGGCGGCCGCCTCCTCCTCGGGGGAGAGGACGGCCCCGCCGCCCATCCCGGTGACCTCCCGCAGCGTGCCCAGCAGGGTGGGCAGGCACTCGCTGCCGGGGATTCCGAGCCGGTAGTGGTACTCGTGGTAGCGATCCCGGGTGACGCTGAGCAGCCGCGCGGTGTGCTCGGCGCGCTCGGCGTAGCGGCCGATCCAGAACAGGTCGGCCAGCACACGCGGGGAGCTGACGAACTTGGTGCCGGCCGGAAGCTCGACCGGGATCAGCGGTGGCTGCGGCTCGGCGAGGCTGCGCGCCGTAGGGCGAACCCAGATGTCCTTGGCGGCAACGGTGTTGAGCTGGAACGCGGCGTGCCCCGGCGCCAGGACGTAGCCCATGCCGCCGACCATCGCGGCGTACCCGCTGCGCTGCGACACGGTGAATAGCCGCATCCCCACACACCCCGCGGACAGGGACTCGCCGTAATGCTGGGTGGGGGCGTGGGAGAACTGCGGCAGCTCCTGGCCCACCCACTGCCACGGGTGCGCCTCGATGCGGGCGGCGAGTCCGTCCAGCTGTGCCCGCGACAGTGCCGGACCGACGAAGGTGCGCCCGCCCGTCGTCGATTTGATCACCAGTGAGGCCATCCTGGCCAGCAGGTGCGAACGTTCGTCGTCGAACCCGGCCCAGTACAGCGCCGGTGCGTCGAGCAGGGGACGCTCGCCGCACAGCAACTCGGCGAGCTCCGGCAGAAACCGTTGCACCCCAGGGCTTTCCAGGATCCCGCTGCCCAGGGTGTTGATCACCGACACCGCGCCGCGGCGCTGCACCTCCACCAGCCCGACGACGCCGAGCCGCGAATCCGGCCGCAGGTCAAGGGGATCGGCGTACTCGGCATCGACCCGGCGCAGCACCACGTCGACGCGCTTGAGGCTGCCCAGTGAGCGCAGCCACAGCTTGCCGTCGCGGACCACCAGGTCTTCGCTCTCCACCAGCGGGAACCCGAGCACCGTCGCCAGGTAGGCCTGGTCGAACGCCGTCGCGGAGTGGATACCGGGACTGAGCACCACCACCACCGGATCCTCGGCGGTGGCCGGGGCGGCGTCGATCAGGGCCAGCCGCAGCGACTGGGCGAACGGAGTGGCCGGACGGGGACCGATGCCCTCGTAGATGTCGGGGATGGCCCGCGAGATCACGCGGCGCCCGGCCAGCGCATAGCCGGCCCCGGACGGCGCCTGGGTGCGGTCGGCGTTGACCAGGAACCGGCCGTCGCCGGCGCGGCTCACATCGCAGCCGAGCATGAACAACTGATGGCGGCCGGGGTTGTCGATGCCGCGGGCCGCGCGGATGTAGCCGGGGTGGCCGAACAGCAGCTGCGGCGGAAGGATGCCGCTGGTGATCGACCGGCGCTCCCCGTAGAGGTCGCGCAGCACCGCGTCGAGCAGCCGGGAGCGCTGCTCCACCCCGGCCTCCAGGGTCGTCCAGTCCGCCGCCGACACCAGCAGGGGGATGCCGTCGAGCTGCCACATCGCCGGCCGGGCGATATCGCCGCCGTCGGTGACCGGCTCGCCGTGCCGGTCGAGCTCGACATGGGTGATGCCGTCGTTGTCGACCAGGCTGCCGACCACCTCACGCAGCCGGGTCAGGCCGGCGCGGCCACGCTGGCCGACGCGTTCGGCCAGCTCGGTCCAGGCGGGCCGGATCTCGCCGGTCTCGTCGATGAGTTCGTCATAGCCGGATCCGGCGAACGCGATCGGCGCCGCACCCTCGCCGCGAAGGTCGAACAGGGTGTCCTGGGCGCGGGAGTCCTGATAGCCGGTGAGCAGACGGTCCGGGTCGCTGCTGGGCTGGTCCAGGCTGAAGCCGGTCGTCGTCAACGACACCTGTGCCCCTCCCAACCGTCGATCGTGCGGACGTCCGTCAGGTGGCGAGTACGGTGCGCACCCGGCGCAGGTCGAGTATGCCCGGCGCGCCGACGTCGGTGGCCTGGCGGGCCATTTTCTCCCGAAGGTCGGCGACGTCGACCTTCCCTGCGGTGAATCCGTGCGCCTCGAACCGGCGTCCGCGCCGGGATTCGGCCTCGACGGCGTTGACCGGCGGGGTCTCATAGGCCCGGCCGCCGGGGTGGGAGATGTGATAGGTGCAGCCGCCCCGGGACGCGGTGGTGGCGGTGTCGATGAGTTCGAAGCGCAGTGGGGTGTCGACGGTGAGGCTGGGGTGCAGCGCGCTGGGCGGCTGCCAGGCCCGGAACCGCACCCCGGCCACCTGGACGTCGGGGTTGTCGGTGGCCAGCATCGGAACCGGGTGGCCGTTGCAGGTGACCACATGCCGCTGCGGGTCGGCGCCGATGGTGCGCACCTGAACCCGCTCGACGGAGGAGTCGACGTAACGCGCGGTGGACCCGGAGGCGGACTCCTCCCCGAGGGTGTTCCACGGTTCGATCGCCGACCGCAACTCGATCTCGACGTGGTCGAACACTGCGGTCCCGATCCGCGGGAACCGGAACTCGGTGAACGGGTCCAGCCAGCCGGTCTGGAAATCGAAACCGTGCGTGCGCAGTTCGGTGGCGATCTGGGCGATATCACCGATGATGAAGTGCGGCAGCAGATATCGGCCATGCAGGTTGAGGCCGTGCCGGATCAGCGGGGCCTTCAGCGGCCGATCCCAGAACCACGCCACCAGGGTGCGCACCAGCAGTGACTGCACCATCGCCATCTGGTAGTGCGGCGGCATCTCGAATCCGCGCAGCTCCAGCAGGCCCAGCCGGCCGCGTGGGGAGTCGGGGTTGTAGAGCTTGTCGATGCAGAACTCGGCGCGGTGGGCGTTGCCGGTGATGTCGGTGAGCAGGTGCCGCAGCGCGCGGTCGGTGACCCAGGGCCGCGGGTCTTTCCCGGCGGTGAGCCGGGCGATCTCGGCGAAGGCGATCTCCAGTTCGTAGAGCGCCTCCTGGCGGCCCTCGTCGACCCGCGGCGCCTGGGAGGTGGTGCCGATGAACCTTCCGGAGAACAGATAGGACAGTGCGGGGTGGCGCTGCCAGTAGGTCAGCAGGGACACCAGCAGGTCGGGGCGGCGCAGGAGTGGGGAGTCCGCGGGCCGCGGGCCGCCGAGGGTGATGTGGTTGCCGCCGCCGGTGCCGCCGTGGGTGCCGTCGAGGTCGAAGGACTCGGTGGACAGCCGGGCCAGCCGGGCCTGGGCGTAGAGGGTCTCCAATTCCTCGCGCTGCTCGGTGAAACTGGCCGCCGGGGCGACGTTGACCTCGATCACGCCCGGATCGGGGGTGATCGAAACCGATCGCAGCCGCGCGTCGGCGGGCGGGCCGTAGCCCTCCACCACCACCGTGGTGCCCGCCGCGGCGACGGCGGCCTCCACCCTGCTGATCAGATCGAGGAAATCCTCCAATGCTTCGGTCGGCGGCATGAACACATACAGCAGCCCGTCGCGCACCTCGGCGACCATCGCGGTGATCGGGGCGGTCTCGTCCTCGTCGGGATCGGAGACCTCGGCGTCACCGTCGGCGGGGTCGGGGAGATCCTGTTCACCGGCGGCCAGCGGGTCGGCCGGGAACGTCGGTCGCGGCGGCTTCCAGCTGATCGAGTCCAGCGGCAGTCGCAGCCCGGCCGGGGAGTCACCCTCGAGCAGCACGATCCGGCCGCGGCGCAGCCGCCAATCCGAACTGGCCCAACCGGATTCGTCCTCCCGGCGGTGCAGCGGCAGCACCCAGGCCGCCGGTTCGGCAACCGGCGCTTCGAGCCGATGCAGCAGCGCCGCACGACCGTCGGGTGTGTCGGTGGCCAAGTCCTCCCCGCCGGTGACCGGCAGGCCGTCGGGTTTGCGCACCGCGGCCAGCAGTCGGGCCAACGGGTCCTCGAACGCGGGTCGAACCTGGGAAGCAGGCAGGCCCAGCCCGTCGGCGATCGCCGCGATGACGTCGCGCGCGGCCTGGGGGTGTACCGGGGCCGGATCGGCCGCCCACGGATCGGCCAGCAGCGTGGCGTCGTTCCAGAGCGCTTTGCCGTCGATTCGCCAGTACAGCCCAATCTGCCAGCGCGGCAACGGCTCTCCCGGATACCACTTGCCCTGGCTGTACTGCACAAGCCCGTGCGGTGCCCACTGCGCCTTCAGCCCGGCGGCCAACGCGCAGGCGCGTTCCCGCTTGTGCGGGCCGTCGGCGTCGGTGGTCCACTCCTTGGATGTCTGGTCGTCGATCGACACGAATGTCGGCTCACCGCCGATCGTCAGGCGCACATCGGCGGCGGTCAGCCGCTCGTCGATCGTCGCCCCGAGTTCGGTGATCGCCGACCACTGAGAGTCGGTGTAGGGCAGCGTCACCCGCGGGTCTTCGTGGATGCGGGTGACGGTGTTGGAGAACTCGAAGGTGGTCTCGGTCAGCCCGGTCGAACCCTCTATCGGCGCGGCCGAGGCCGGATGCGGGGTGGCCGCCAGCGGGATGTGCCCCTCCCCGGCGAACAGACCGGAGGTGGCGTCCATCCCGATCCAGCCTGCACCGGGCAGATAGACCTCGGCCCAGGCGTGCAGGTCGGTGAAATCCGCGGCAGGCCCCGACGGGCCGTCGAGAGCCTCGACATCCGAGCTCAGCTGCACCAGGTAGCCGGAGACGAACCGGGCGGCCAGCCCGAGCCGGCGCAGGATCGACACCAGCAGCCAGGCCGAGTCCCGGCAGGAGCCGATGCCGGTCCGCAGGGTGTGGTCGGGTGTCTGCACCCCCGGCTCCATCCGGACGCTGTAGTCCACGGCGGCGTTCACCGCCTGATTGAGCCCGACCAGGAAGTCGATGGTCCGGGTGCCCGGGATGATCGGATGGCCGTCAACCCAGGCCCGCAGCAGCTCACCCGGGCCGCTGCCGTCGCCGTCCTCATCCACCGGACGCAGGTAGGGCTCCAGATCGTCTTTGAGCTCGGCGGGGTAGGTGAACGGGAAGGTCTCGGCGTAATCCTCGACGAAGAAGTCGAACGGGTTGATCACCTGCAGGTCGGCGATCACTCCGACGGTGATCCGGAGCCGGCGGGCCGGCTCGGGAAAGACGATGCGCGCAAGATAGTTTCCGAACGCGTCCTGTTGCCAGTTGATGAAGTGATCCGCCGGTTCGATCTCCAACGAGTACGCCTCGATCGGCGTGCGGGTGTGCGGGGCGGGACGCAGCCGGATCACATGGGGATGGATCTGCACCGTCCGGTCGAAGGTGTAGCTGGTGCGGTGTTCCAGCGCCACTTTGATTCCCACAGCAACGATCTCACCACACCCCGGGGCGTTGCGCCGGACGGCGAACGAGACGGGCGATGCGGTCGGTCTTGTTACGGTCAGGAAAACGGATCTGTGCTTCCCCGCCCCGCGCGCACCCGGCGTTATCTACTGTCCTGGTTCCGTCCGGCCATTGATAAGGAAGGCGTGCGCTGTGCCACTGGTGGACTTCAAGGCCAAGACGCCGTTGATCGGCATGACGATGGTGTTCGTGGCGATGGCCATCGTCGCGGTGACCGCCTATCAGCGGGCCGGCTGGTATTCGGTGATCGGCTACGCGATCGCCGCCGCGGTCGCGGTGTTCGGATTCGTTTTCACCTTCCGCGACGTGCCGACCCCGCCGCACGACGGCTCCGGTGAGGGGAATTCATGACGACGGCATCGGGGTCTGGGGGGGCGTTCTCAGGCGAGGCCGCGGGGGCGTTCGGGGGGGAGTCCGGGGCGCTCAACAGCGAGGATGCCGGCTACCACAAGAGTCTCAAACCGCGGCAGTTGCAGATGATCGCGATCGGCGGGGCCATCGGGACCGGGCTGTTCCTCGGCGCCGGCGGCCGACTGGCCAGCGCCGGGCCGGGGCTGTTCCTGGTCTACGGAATCTGCGGGGTGTTCGTCTTCCTCATCCTGCGCGCGATGGGCGAACTCGTCCTGCACCGCCCATCGTCGGGATCATTCGTCTCCTATGCGCGGGAGTTTCTCGGCGAGAAGTCCGCCTACGTGGCCGGCTGGATGTACTTCCTGAACTGGGCGATGACCACCATCGTCGACTCCACCGCGATCGCGACCTACGCCAAGTTCTGGGGGGTCTTCGGGTCGGTGCCGCAGTGGCTCATCGCGCTCATCGCCCTGGCCCTGGTGTTCGCCATGAACATGGTGTCGGTCGCGTTGTTCGGTGAGTTCGAGTTCTGGGCGGCGCTGATCAAGGTGGTCGCCCTGTTGGCGTTCCTGGTCGCCGGAACCATCTTCCTGGGCGGGCGCTACCAGATCGACGGCCACTCAACCGGTTTCAGCGTCGTCAGCGACACCGGCGGGTGGTTCCCGGTCGGGGTGATGCCCCTTGTCGTGGTGACCTCCGGTGTCGTCTTCGCCTACGCCGCAGTCGAACTCGTCGGCACCGCCGCCGGTGAGACCGCCGAGCCGGAGAAGGTGATGCCGCGTGCCATCAACTCCGTCATCGCCCGTATCGCGCTGTTCTACGTCGGGTCGCTGTTCCTGCTGGCGCTGCTGCTGCCCTACACCGCCTACTCGGCCGGGGAGAGCCCGTTCGTGACGTTCTTCAGCAAGATCGGCATCGAGGGCGGCGGCACGATGATGAACATCGTGGTGATGACCGCGGCGTTCTCCAGTCTTAATGCCGGGTTGTACTCCACCGGGCGCATTCTGCGGTCGATGTCGATGAACGGCAGCGCCCCGAAGTTCACCGG
>DAIPYT010000063.1:10504-15654 GCA_036782595.1 Mycobacterium sp.
GACACACCGGCCCGTTCCCGGTGATCGCCAACCCGCCGCCGCCGATTCACTGATTTCTGCCTCGGCGGTGCCCGGTCTCAGTCGGTCAGCCGCTCAATGAGGACGGCGACCCCGAGACCGGCCGCCCCGCTCACCGCCGCCACGCCGTAGCGGCCGTCGCGGCGTTCGAGTTCCTCCAGGCAGCTGCCCACCAGGATCGCGCCGGTCGCCCCGAATGCGTGCCCCATGGCCATGGTCCCGCCGTTGGGGTTCATCCGATCCGGCCCGGCGTCGAGGTCGCGGCGGAACTTCAGGCACAGCGCGGCGAACGCCTCGGCGAACTCGAAGACGTCGATATCGGCCGGACGCAGCCCGGCGCGGGCGATGACCTTGAGCACCGCGCTCTGGCCGGCGGTCAGCATCAGCACCGGGTTGACCGCCGTGGTCGCCGCGGCGACGATCCGGGCCCTCGGGGCGACGCCGGCCGCCTCGGCGCCCTCCCGGGTTCCCAGCACCAAAAGTGCTGCGGCATCTGCCATTTGAGGTGAGGTACCGACCGTATGCAGGTGCTCGATGGACGTCACGACCGGGTAGGCGCTCAGGGCGATCTCGTCCTGACCGTCGGCGCCGAGCTGGGCGAAAGCCGGTGGCAGCGACGCCAGCGCTTCCAGTGTGGTCTGCCCGCGGACCAGTTCGTCGTGATCAAGTCCGGGGCCGTGTGCGCTGGGCGGCACCGGCACCACCGAGCGGGCGAACACCCCGTCGCGCCAGGCCGCACTCGCCTTCTGCTGGGTCTCCACGCCGTAGCCGTCGAGTTCCTCGCGCCCGAATCCCTCGATCGTGGCGTTGAGGTCGGCGGCCACCCCCATGTGTACCGAGCCCACCGCGCGGACGGTGGCCGGGTCGGTCCACAGCGGCCCCCGGTCGGCGAACAGCGGAACCCGGGAGACCGATTCCACCCCGCCGGCCACCGCCAGGCCCAGGTCGCCGGCCCGCAGGCGGGCGGCGGCATGCGCCACGGCGTCGATCCCCGAGGCGCAGAACCGGTTGATCGTCAGGCCTGGAACGCGATCGCCCCAGCCGGCCAGCAGGGCCGAGGTCCGGGCGATGTCGGCACCCTGCTCGTCGACCTGCGAGGCGCAGCCCACGATCACGTCGTCGATGTGTGCGGGGTCCAGACCAGTGCGCTCGACCAGGGCGTGCTCGAGGTGGATGAGCAGCTCGGTGGCGGTGCGGTCGTGCAGCGAACCCTTCGCCGAGGCTTTGCCGCGTGGGGTCCGCACATAATCCAAAACCAGGGCGTCCAGGACCAGGGCGTCCAAGACCGGGGCGTCGCTCATTGTTCGGGAGTCTACGGTCCTGTAGTTGGGGGAGGCCGGGTCAACCGGCGAGAGGACCATCTGGCGGATGCCCACCGAGGGCGCCGTGGCCGACGATCACTGTCATGACGACGTTACAAGCACGCCCCCTGGTGGCACCTCGGGCCGGATCGGCCCGGCGCACCGACTCGCGCACCGCGCTGCGCCGATCGGTTCTGGCCAGTTACCTCGGGTCGTCGGTGGAGTACTACGACTTCTTCATCTACGGGACCGCCGCGGCTCTGGTGTTCCCGACGGTGTTCTTTCCCAACCTCACCCCGACGATGGCGACGGTCGCCTCGCTGGGCAGTTTCGCGACCGCATTCGTCGCGCGCCCGTTCGGTGCGGCCTTCTTCGGTCACTTCGGCGACCGCATCGGCCGCAAGCGGACGTTGATGATGACGCTTCTGCTCATGGGTGTTTCGACGGTGGGTGTGGGCCTGCTGCCCGGGGCGGCGACCATCGGGATGGCCGCACCGCTGATGCTGATCGGATTGCGCCTGCTGCAGGGCTTTGCGGTGGGTGGTGAATGGGCCGGCGCGGTGCTGATGTGTGCGGAGAACTCTCCGCAGCGTCTGCGCGGCCGCAGCTGCATGTTCATCCAGCTCGGTATCGGCACCGCAGTGGTCATCGCCAACCTGGTCTTCCTGTCGGCGCACACCATGTTCGGCGAGACCAGCGCAACATTCCTGCACTGGGGATGGCGAATTCCGTTCCTGCTCAGCGCAGTGCTGATCGGCGTGGGAATCTACGTGCGGCTGCACCTGGAGGAGACCGCCGAGTTCACCGCCGCATCCACCGACTCAGGCACAGCCTTGGGGACCCCGGTGAAGACCGGGCTGCCGATCGTCGAGCTGGTCCGTCGGCAGACCCCGCAACTGCTGTTGGCTGCCGGGGCCACTGCCGGCGGGATGATGCTCTTCTACCAGGTGGGCACGTTCATGAGCACCTACGCCGGAGGTCATCTGCATCTGCCGAAGTCGACGATCTTCGCGGTCGGCGCGGCCGGTGGCGTGGCCCTCATCGTCGGTGCCACGCTCTCCGGCATCCTCGGCGACCGCTTCGGACGGCGCGGTCTTGCGGCCCTGGGCTACGCCGTCGCGGTTCCGTGGTCGTTCGCGATGCTGCCGATGGTTCAGACCGGGCGCGTGATGTTCTTCGCGATCACCGTCATGGGCACCTACCTACTCATCGGCTTCATCGGGGCGCCGCTGGCGGCGTTCTTGCCGGGGAACTTCGAGACCCATCACCGCTATACCGGCGCGGCCATGGCCAACAACCTCGGTGCGATACTCGGCGGCGCGCTGCCGCCGATGGTCTCACCGCTGCTGCTCGAGCACGGCACGGCCGGGATCGGTGTGATGATGGCCGGCTTCTCGCTGCTGGGTCTGTTCAGCGTGCTGCGGTTGCGGGATAGCTGTTAAACCGGGTTAGCGCGCCCGGCGGAACAACTCCGCCGGGCGCCCGCGGGCCCCGGTGTGCTCCTCGAGTAACCCGGTCCGCTCGACCTTGTCCTCCATGGCGCGTCGGAAGCGGTCCCTACCGAGATCCTCGCCGGCGACTGCTTCGTGAACCTCGCGCAACTCGCGCAGGGTGAACCTGGGGCCCAGCAGCCGGTCCGGATCGGCGTCGGTCGCATACCGTTCCCGGACGTCGTTTTTCGCCAGTCGCACGATGTCGGGGTGATCCCACGCCAACTCCCCGGGCCGATCCACCGGAGACAGCCGGGTCTGCCCCGCGACGCCGCTGCCCAAAGCGTGCAGTTGTTCGGGCCGCACCACGGCGACATGGGCCACCGAGATCACCCAGTCGCGGTCGTCGCGGTGCGGATCGTCGAACACGTGCAACTGTCGCGGTCTGATGCCCTCCACGCCCAGCTTTTCGCGCAGGCACCGCTCCACCGCGACAGCGAGCGTTTCCCCCGCCCGGACGAAGGTGCCCGGTAGCGCCCACTTCTCGATGTCGTCGCGCCACATCTGCACCACGACGAGGCCTCGGGTGGGCTCCCAGGTGATCAGCGCGGTATCCACGGCGACGGTGGGCCGGGGGTAATCGTGCAGCCTCTTTTTGGCTGAGTTTTTGGCTGAGTTTCTGTCGGAGGGTCTTGATACCGTCGCCTCAGCGCGATCGGAGAAGCTGCTGTCGCCCATGGGGCTGAACCTAGCATTTCGCTCGAATATTGCGCTAAATACGAATTAATGCTAAAATCGCACATAATAAGTCGGCTCTAGGGGAACGGGGGAAATCATGACGGAAATCCATCTCAACCAGGCGGTACTGGTGATCGGGGACGACGACACCGCGAGCCGTCCGGACATGCTCGCCGAGAAGGCCGCCGAGCGTGGCGCCCGGATCGCCGAAACGTTCTCCTTCCCTCAGGGTGAGGCGGCCTCCCAGGAGGACCTGACCGATGTCGAGGCGGTGGTCGCCGTGCTCAGCCGCGCCATCGCCACCCGTCAGGATGTGTGGTGCCCGTTCCCGCTGCAGGACCTGTGCCGCGAGCAGCACATCCGCCGCCTGAGCCTGGCCTTGCAGCGCCACGGCCTCAATCTGCTGATGGGCCAGCACTTGTCGCCCTGCCCCGTCGAGGGCGGCTACAGCGAGATCGACTCGGCGTTGCGCAACGAGGTCCGGGCGGTTGACGAACTCGACAACGCCGCCTTGGCCGCCGCCGGGTCGCAGACCCTGGGCGCTGAGATCGAGCAAGCCCTGGCCGCCGCGAAGCCCGCCGAGCGGGCCTGTCGCGGCGAGCGGATCTACACCACCCGGGAGGCGGCCGGCCTGCTGGGCAAGTCGCCCAACTGGCTCTATTCGGCGCTGCGGCACAAGTTCTTCCACTACTCCGACGGTTCGCCCATCGAGCCGCTGCGGGTCGGATCCCAGGGCCGCCGCCGTTACACAGGATCCATGCTGCGCGGGATGGCGAAGACGTGCCTGCGGCACGGAGTTCTCAACAAGCGGGAGTTCGAGCGGGTACTCGCCGAACTGTCCCGCACCGAAAGCTATTCGAAAGGACACGACCGTGGCTGATTCACCAACCATGCCCAGCTGGAACCACGACCAACTCATCCACGGCTGGTGGGTCATCCCCGGCCGGCTGCTCGCCACCGAATACCCCGCCGGAAAGACCCCCGAGAAGACGGCCGCGAAACTGGCGGTCCTGCGCCAGGCCGGCATCACCTCCTTCGTCGACCTCACCGAAGCAGGGGAGCCGACCTGGGGAGGCGAACCCATGCGGCCCTACGCCGGTGACCTCTATGAGGGGGCGGCCTACCGGCGCTGCCCGATCCCCGACACCGGCGTCATCGACGACGACGGCTACGACGCGATCCTGGCCCACATCCGAGCCGAGCTCGACGCCGGCCGGGTGGTGCTGGCGCACTGCTGGGGCGGTAAGGGCCGCACCGGCACCGTCATCGGGTGCTGGCTCATCGACCAGGAGGGGCTGGGTTTCCCCGCGGTCCTGCGGCGCATGCAGGAACTGCGGGAAGGGACCAAGAAGGCGGACCACCCGGTCCCGGACACCCCCGAGCAGGCCGACGTGCTGCGCCGTCGCGCCCAGCGGGCGGGGGCCTTCAGATGACCGACTGGTTCCAGCACCTCACCGGCTTCGCCGAGGACGGTTATGCCTCCACTCAGCGGCGGCTTTCCGTCGAGGGCGATGAGCTGGTGTCGAATGTCAACGGCAGGCGCTACGGCGTCGGTCAGCTGACCCTGCCCACCGTCGCCGAACTCCGCGGACGGGTCAATCCTGATCGGGGCCAACGCAGTTCGGTGCAGCCGCTGATCGGCGAGGCCCGCAGCCTGCACTCC
>DAIPYT010000064.1:0-15563 GCA_036782595.1 Mycobacterium sp.
GGCGGAGGCGGCAACTGGATGAAGGTGCCGTCGGGTCCGACGACGAAGCCCGTCGGACCGTTGACGCATGCCACCGCACCGGCGGCGTCGGCCCCACAGAAAATCGAGCGGTAACTCAGCCGGGTGTTCGGCGGCAGCGGCCGAACCGGGCCCGCCGCGGCGTAGGGCGCGTCACTGGTCCCGAAGACGGGCGGCCCCGAGGGCCCTCCGCTGACCAGGTTGACCCCCTCGGGCGCACCCGGAAGCGGACCACTGCAGCCGTAGTTGCCGGCCAGGACGTCGATCGCGCAGACCACCCCCGCGGGTCCGGCGAACCCGAGCCACTTGCCGCCGTTGACGCTGTAGTCGGCGGGGTTGACCGGCATATACGACCCGACATTGGGCAGGATGGGACCGGGATCGGGCGCGGCGGAGGCGGTGGTGGCAGCCGCGAAACCGGCGCTCGCCATCACAGCCGCCGAGAGAAGGCTTCGGAATAGCACCTAGCCACTGTAACCAGAGCGGCTAGGTGGTGTCGTGCAGCGTGACCCTGAACTGCATCACCCGGTAGGGCCAGCCCCGCGCGGTGTTCCACTGCGAGACCACCAGGCCGACGCCGCCCGGCGCATCGAGCCTGCTGCCCGGCAACACATAACCGCCGTACAACTGGGCGACCTGGCAACCGCCGTGGTCCTCGCCGTCCCAGCCGCAGCCGATCACGGGCCGCTGCACGGGAACATCAGTCAGATCCGTGGCCGGGGAGGCGATTGTGCGATATCCCAACGAATAGGATGAGGACAGAAAGCCGCCCAGAACCCAAGTGCCGCAATCTAATCGGCGCAGTGACAGCTCACCCCAGGTCTCGCCGGGCGGGGTGATGACGTCGGCTTCCGCGCCCCACCGGCCGTCGGCCCAGGCGAGGTAGCCGTCCTGGTCGGCGATGCGCTCGGGCCGCACCCGGCGCAGGATCAGTCCTTTGTTGCGCTGGAAGCCGGTGGACACCACATAGACCCATCCGTCGGTCGGGTCGTAGTCCCATGTCCAGCACTGCGCATGCCCGCTGTAGAGGCGGGCCGGAATCCTGGCCGGTTGGCCGATCTTCTGCCAGGACGTGCCGTTGTCCTCGGAGCGCCAGATCTCGGTCCAGACCACGTTGTGCAGACCCTGATTGACGATCGCGTGCAGGTACAGGGTGCCCTCGACGCGCAGCAGGTCCGACGGGATGACGGTGCTGATGCCGCGGCGGAGCAGGCCCGGAGTGTGGCGGTGGCGGTAGTGCCACAGCTGTCGGGCATAGCGCGGGTCGGTGCCGCCGGCCCGGGAGTAGACGATTGGGTGGGTGGCGTCACCGGTCCCGATCAGGATCACCGGGGAGCGCCAGTCTCCGGAGCCGACCCGGTGGCCGGAGAAGGTGTCGCCGAACACCGACACCAGATTCCCGTCGGCGGCTTGTACCGAGGCGCCCAGATCGGTGCAGGTGACCCCGAACTGGTCGGTGAGTCCCGGGCCGGTGAGGTCTTTGACCTTCCCGGTGAACTGCGATACCAGCGCCATCAGCGCATCACGTATTCGGCGGCATCAGGTGAGCGCGTCCACGCCCAGTAGTCCACCAGCCGCCACGGGCTCAGCGAATGCACCACGCCACGGGCGTCCTTGTAGAAGCTGTGGGCGATGCTGGGCTGGGACCACACCATTGTCTGCAGTTCGGCCTGGCTTCGGGCATACCAGTCGTCGTAGGCCTCCTGGCGCGGCTCCATGGCCTTCTCACCGGAGGCCAGCAGCAGGTCGATGCAGCCGGTGATGTAGCGGATCTGGCACTCGGAGTGGAAGATCAGGCTGCCGCCGCTGGCCAGATTGGTGCCGGGGCCGTACATGCAGAAGAAGTTCGGGAAGCCCGGGATGGTGATGCCGAGGTAGGCGGACGGCCGCTGCCCCCACGCGTCATGCAGTTCGACTCCGTCGCGACCGGTAACGGTCAGTGAGGACAGGAAGTCGTTCACCCGGAAGCCGGTGGCGTAGATGACCACGTCGGCGTGGTGCCGATCGCCGTGGCTGTCGACGACGGCGTCCGGTTCGATGCGCTCCACCCCGCCGCGAACCAGTTCGACGTTGTCGCGGCGCAGGGTCGCCAGCCAGCTTCCGTTGTCCTGCAGGGTGCGCTTGCCGGTGGCGGGATAGTCCGGAATCACCTTGGCGGCCAATTCTTCTGCGCGGGGGTCGCCGTCGAGTTGGCTGGTGATCCAGCCGGTGAACATCATCCGGGCCATATCGTTCGCGGCGCTGACGGCGTGCTGTTGGTCGGGCCACTGTGGGTCCACCTTCGCCGCGGCCAGCCCGGTATCGCAACCCGGCCAGAAGACCAAGAACCGGTACCAGCGCCCGTAGAACGGCAGATGCCTTATCGCCCAGCGCATTCCGGATCCGACTGCGGCGTGGTAGTTCGGGTTGGGAAACATCCACTGTGCGGTGCGCTGGATGATGGTGAGCTTCCCGACGGTATCGGCGATCGTCGGAGCGATCTGAAATCCGCTGGCGCCGGCGCCGATCATCACCACGTCCTTGCCGGCCAGGTCGAGCTTCTCGTCCCACCGGGCGGTGTGGAAGGCCGGGCCTGCGAAGGAGTCCTTGCCGGGGAAGTCGGGAATGAACGGCGCGTTGAGTTGGCCGACGGCGCTGATGACCGCCCTGGCGCGCACTGTTTCGCCGGTAGACAGCGTGACTGTCCAGGTGCCGTTCGCGTCGTCCCACACCGCGGAGTCCACCGTGGTGTTGAACCGGATGTGTTCACCGAGTCCGTGGCGCGCCATCACGTCGGCGAAGTAGGTCTGCAGTTCGGGTTGGCGGGCGAAGAACTCGGTCCAGTGATCGGCCGGTTCGAAGCTGTAGCAGTAGAAGTGATTCCCGACATCGACACGCGCGCCGGGGTAGCGGTTCTCCCACCAGGTGCCGCCGACTCCGGCGTTCTTCTCGATCACGGTGAACGGCACCCCGGCCTGTTTCAGGCGGATCGCGGCGAGTAATCCGGACTGGCCGCAGCCGATCACCACAACGGGGAACGCGGCGCGGGCCGCCGGGTCGGAGATGAATTCATCGGCGCGGCTGTCAGCGCCGTCGAGTTCCATCTCCTCGAGCATCATCGGGACGTATTCGCCCGAGACCTCCGCCGCGGCGATCCAATCCATCATCCGCTTCAGCAGCGCCGGCGGCACTGGCGCGGGTTCCGGGCAGCCGCGGTCGCGGTAGTCGGTGATGATCCCCAGCGCGAGGGCGCGGGCAGCGGTCTTGTCCTCCTCGGACATGAAGCCCTGGACTTCGTTGAGGAACAGCCCGGCCGGTCGCAAAGGCCCCTCGAGGATGGACGCTCGCACCGCGTCGTCGTCGGTCATGTGCACGCACGACATCAGCAACGCGGGGATCGACAGGTCCTGCAGGGAGTCAGCGATCGCAGCGTCGGAGTCGGTGAACGGAACACCGGCATGCGGGTTGCGCATCGCACCTCCTGCCTTCCGCGCGAGCAGACACAAACTGTCCGCGACACGCCGCGCTGAGGGTGACTTTACGTCTGCTCGCGGGGGTTGGCGGCCGTACTGCGCCAGCCCGCGATTCCGACCGCGATCATCCGAAGCTGCTTGACCGCAGCGCGTTTGATCTCCTCCACCGCGGTCGCGTCCGTGGCGTCCTCGAGGGCCTCGGCGACGATGATCATCGAGTTGACGATCAGGCTCGCCATGATGTTGAGGTCCTCGGTGCTCCAGTCCCGCAATTGCCGGAAGCGGGCCAGATCGGTCGCCAACTCCGAGGTGATCAGACGAATTTCGGTGCGGATCGCGTAGCGCAGCGAGGCCACCCCGCTGGAGCGTTCCCGGACGATGAACCGCCAGTACTCGCGCTGCTCGGTGACGCCGGCGGTCAGGATGTCCACGCTGGATTCGATCACCCGGTTGAGGTCGAGTTCCCCGGACCGCGCGCCGCGCAGCATCTCCCGTAGCGAACGGAACGACTCGTCGATCAGCACCAGACCCAAGGCATCCATCGAGTCGAAGTGCCGGTAGAAGGCACCCGGAACGATCCCGGCCCCACGGGTGACCTCGCGCAGGCTCAGGGCGCTGAAGCTGCGCTCGTCGAGGAGTTTGAGTGCCGAGTCGATGATCGCCCGCCGGGTGGCCGCTTTGCGGTCCTCGCGCGTCAATGTCTCGGCAGAGCCGGATCGGGAGCGGGACCTGCCCGTTCTCCCCTGCGTAATGGGTGTACGACTATTCACCGGTGTGAACCGTAGCACATAGTGGGCTTTCCCAGTTGACGACCGGCCGCCACCGCTGCACAGTGGACATATGTTCACTCAAACTACGAGCGGCGGCAGGATCCGATCGCGGCTCATCGGACTGCTGGCCGGCCCACACGGTGTCGACCGCTATACCGAACTGGTCGACCCGATGTGGACCAGCGAGGTGCGCGCCACCGTGGTGCGTGTCCACCGGTCCCCGCGCAGCGTGACCCTGTGGCTGCAGCCCAACCATCCCGTCCTGTTCCGTGCGGGGCAGTACCTCACCGTCACCGTCGAGATCGACGGCCGCCGCCACACCCGCTGCTATTCCCCGGCCAACGCCGCCCCCGTTCCGCTGATCGAGCTGACCGTTACCCGCCACGACGGCGGGGTGGTGTCGGAGTACCTGCACGCCAATGCCCGGGCCAGGATGACGCTGGGCCTCTCCGGTCCGGCCGGCGACTTCACACTTCCGGACCCGCTTCCGCGTCGACTGGTGCTGATCGCCGGCGGCAGTGGCATCACCCCGGTGATGTCGATGATCCGGACCCTCGCCGAGGAGGGGAACACCGGCGAGGTGGCCGTCCTGTATTACGTGCGCACCCTCGCCGACGCCTCCTATGTGGAGCAGTTGGAATCGCTGCCCGATGTCCGGGTGCTCTACGGCTGCACCCGCGGTCCCGGGGGCGACGTCGAGGGCCACTTCACCGCGCAGCACCTGGCGGCGGCGATGAGCGACCCGGATGCGGTGTACGTGTGCGGGCCACCCGCACTGATCGCTGCGGTGCGCGGTGTCTATCCCGCCGCCAGAGCCGAAAGCTTCGCGCCGGCGCCCCTGACGATCGGCGATTCACCCGCCGGCGGGCGGATCAGGTTCAGCGCCAGCGCAGTTGACGCCGAGAACGACGGACGTCCACTACTTGCGCAGGCGGAGGCGGCCGGGCTGACGCCGCTGAGCGGATGCCGGATGGGTATCTGCCACACCTGCACCCGCCGCAAAGTTCGCGGCGTGGTGCGCAACCTGACCACCGGAGCCATCTCCACCGGCGATGACGAATCCGTACAGATCTGCGTCTCCGTCCCGGTCGGCGACGTCGACATCAATCTATAGCCAACGCGACCTACAACCAACAACTCCCACGAGGGGATCACCCATGACGCACACACCCACACTCACACCCGACCAGTTAGCCGACTTCGGCAGGGAACTCGACGCAATCAAAGAGAAACTGGTCGCTGACCTCGGCCAGGAGGATGTCGACTACATCCGCCGGATTATCAAGGCGCAGCGCGTAATGGAGTTGACCGGCCGGACACTTCTGATGTTCCCGCTGACCTGGCTACCCGGCACCGTCCTGCTGTCGGTCTCGAAGATCCTGGACAACATGGAGATCGGGCACAACATCATGCACGGTCAGTACGAATGGACCGGGGATCCGGCACTGTCCGGGCAGACCTTCGAATGGGACACCGCCTGCCCGGCCGACCAGTGGCGGCACTCGCACAACTACACCCATCACACCTTCACCAACATCGTCGGCATGGACCGCGACATCGGCTACGGCATCCTGCGGATGAGCGAGGAGCAGCGTTGGCACCCTTACTATCTCGGCAATCCGGTCTATGCCTTCGGTCTGATGGTGCTGTTCCAGTACGGGGTGGCGCTACACGAGTTGGAGACTGAACGCATCCGCTCCGGTGAGATCACCCTGGCCGACAAACGTCAGGTGCTGGAGGGCATTTGGCGTAAGACCCGCCGCCAAGTGCTCAAGGACTACGTGGCATTCCCGCTGCTGGCCGGGCCGTTCGCCCCCTTCGTCTTCACCGGTAATATGACAGCCAATCTGATCCGCAACGTGTGGTCGTTCTCCATCATCTTCTGCGGGCACTTCCCCGAAGGCACCAGTGAGTTCTCGAAAGAGCAGAGCCGCAACGAGACTCGTGGTCAGTGGTACTACCGGCAGATCCTGGGCTCGGCCAACCTGACCGGCGGAAAGCTGTTCCACATCCTGTCCGGCAACCTGTCGCATCAGATCGAGCACCACCTGTTCCCGGACATCCCGGCCCGTCGCTACGGCGAGGTCGCCCCGCAGGTGCGGGAGATCTGTCAGCGCTACGGCCTGGATTACAACAGCGGACCACTGCCCAAACAGTTCGCCACCGTGGTGCGCAAGATCATCAGGCTGGCGTTACCGTCTCGCGGGCCTGCCAAGCCGGCCGTGGAGGCCGCGCGGAACGCCGCCTGAAACCTACGGCTGCACCAGGATCCGGATCGGATTGCCGTCGCCGCGCTCAAGCATCTCGATACCCTCGCGAATGTCCTCCAGGGGGATGATCCGGCTGATCGAGCGGGACAGATCCAGCCGTCCCATCGACACCAGCCGGGCCAGCGTCTCGATGTCGGCGTTCTCATAGCCCAGATGCCCCAACACCTTTCGCCTGGTGAGGCCGAACATCGCCGTCGGACCGACGGTGGGCGACTCCGCGCTCATCCCCACCGCCACCAGCCGACCGCCGACGGTCAGGCAGTCCAGCGCCTGCTCGAAGGTCACCGTCAACCCCACCGCGTCGAAGGCGACGTCGAGCCCGTGACCCCGGGTGATCTTCGCCAGCCGCTCCTTCAGATCCGGGTCGAGCGGGTCCAGGGCGAAATCGGCGCCCAGTTCCAGCGCCCGGTCGCGTACGGCCGGATTGATGTCGAGGGCGACGATCGGGGCCGCGCCGACCAGCCGGGCCAGTTGCACGATGTGGGTGCCGATGCCGCCGATACCCCACACCCCGACCGATTCGCCGATCCCCACCTTGCCGGTGTGCACCACCGCGCCGTACGGGGTGGACACCGCGTCGGCCAGGATCGCGGCCTGCTCCAAGGGAACGTTGTCGGGTACCCGGGTCAATCCGGCGGCAAGGGCCACCGTGTACTCCGCCCAGCCGCCGTCGTAGGCGAAGGCCATCAACTGCATCCGAAGGCAGTCGCCGAAGCCACCGCGCCGGCAGTTCGGGCAGTCACCGCAGGGCCGTCCGGCTGCGACGACCACCCGATCACCCTCCGACCAGCCGGTGACGTCCGGGCCGAGCTTGGCGATGGTGCCCGACGCCTCGTGTCCCTGGGTGACCACCTCCCGCTGGCCGGGGAAGGCGCCGGAGATCAAACTCAGGTCGGAGTGGCAGATGCCGCAGAACGCGATCTTGACGAGCACTTCTCCGGGGCCGGGTTCGGGGATCGGCACATCCTCCACGGTCACCGTTCTGGTGTCGGCGTAGAAACGTTCGGCGCGCATCGTTGAACCCGGCGTCGTTATGACCATGGCCCCATCAAACCGCATTAGCCTGGGATTCATGTGGCTGCGTCAGCGCGACGGGGTGACCTGCGGCCCGAGTGTGGCGGTGATGGCGGGCGCGATACTGGACGCCGAGTACGGCGCGGCCCTGAAAGCCGAGCGGGCCCAGCAGTGGTTCGACACTGAGCAGGGCCGGGTGCACCGGGCGGTCAACAGGGTGTGGCCCCGCGCGCTGGGAACCACCCCGGCGGGAATCGCGCGGGCCTTCAACGCCCGCAGTGCCATTCGGTATCGGTGGCGTCCGGCCCGCCGCAGCGACCCGTTGGCCGACGTGCGCGCCGCATTGGAACAGGGCTGGCCGGTGGCGATGCTGATCGGTTCGGTGATCCCCCGGCACTGGGTGCTGCTCACCGAGGTCAAGGGGTCGGCGCTGCGGTGCTACGAGCCGTCCTCCGGCCGGCTGGTCGATGTCGAGATCGGCGATATCCGGTCCGGCGCACTGAAAGGCGTCGGCTTCCCAAGGCCTTTCGCGTTCGTGCTGCCCGTGCGTTGAGAGTCGAGATCAGTCCCGGCCGGCCAGCAGTGCCGTCGCCACCGAGACCGCCGGCCCGACCATTTCGGCTACGGGATGGCCGTCCTCGACGGTCTGTGCAGTCAGCTCCCGAAGACCGCCGACCAGAATCACCGCCGCCGTCGGCGACAGCGGGGCCACTCCGGCCGCTGAGAACCCGGGCCCCGCGGTGAGTTCGACGATCGCCTCGGCCAGCCGGCCCGACCCGCGCCGCATCATCGGCCGGGCGGCCGCGCCCAGCGCCGGCAGTTCACGGATCCAACTCAGGGTCAGCGCCGGTGTCGCCTCGATGGTCCGCACATACGCCGTCACCGCCTGGCGCACCTGCTCCCGCCACGGGGTCGCCGGGTCCACTGCGGCGCGCAACGTGTCGACCAGTTCTTCGTTGTTGGCGTCCAGCAGTTCGAAGAAGCACTCCTGTTTGGTGGCGAAAGTGTCGTAGAAGGTGCGCTTGGAGGTCCGGGCGTGGCGGACGACGTCGGCCACGGTGGTCTCCCGGTAGCCGCGTTCCTCGATCGAGGCCGCCAGTCCTTCGAGGAGGCGGCGCCGGAAGTCCTGGCCGGTGACGACCTCCGCGGCCACGGGTGCGCTCACCGGTTCCTCCCTTGTCAAAGCTTGGTACGTAACGGTACCGTATGAACCAACGATCTGGTACCGGCCAGTACCGCAGGAGGATTGATGACTCAGGCACCGACCCTCGAGACCGCCGCCGGCGACGGCGCCAAGCTTCCACCCAAGCCCGGCACCCCCGACCCGCTGATCGGTGTTGCCTTCGTGGGCGCCCGGCGGCGGTTCATCGAGTGGATCACCGGCAAGTACGGCCGCGCCGCGACCGTGCGACTTCCGGTGTTCGGCGACGCCGTCATCGTCTCCGACCCTGCACTGGCCAAGCAGATCTTCACCACCAGTCCCGAGGTGCTGCACAACATCCAGCCCAACCTGAGCCGGCTGCTCGGTAAGGGCTCGGTGTTCGGACTGGAGGGTGCCGATCACCGGCGTCGCCGCAAGCTGCTCACCCCGCCGCTGCATGGCAAGAGCATCGCCGTCTACGAGCGCATCGTCGAAGAGGAGACCATGCGTGAGATGGCCTCCTGGCCCGAGGGCGTGGAGTTCGAAACCCTCGAACCGATGTCGCGCATCACCGTCAACGTCATCCTGCGTGCGGTGTTCGGGGCGGACGGCGCGGAGTTGCAGCAGCTGCGCGAGTTACTCCCCAAGTGGGTGACGTTGGGTTCGCGGCTGGCGCTGTTTCCCAGCCCGGCCCGCCCGCCGCGCAGCTGGAATCCCTTGAGCCCGTGGGCCCGGCTGGCCGGCTACCGGGCGACCTACGAGTCGATCCTGGACAAGCTGATCACCCGCGCCCGGCAGGACCCGCATTTCGAGGACCGCACCGATGTGCTGTCGCTGTTCCTGCGTTCCACCTATGACGACGGAACGGTCATGAGCCGGAGCGATCTCGGCGA
Organism: Mycobacterium sp.; assembly: GCA_036782595.1. GTDB lineage: Bacteria > Actinomycetota > Actinomycetes > Mycobacteriales > Mycobacteriaceae > Mycobacterium. The sequence continues at coordinate 9,559 of DAIPYT010000064.1, forward strand.
TGAGATGCTGACCCTGCTGGCCGCCGGACATGAGACGACGGCCTCGACGCTGGGCTGGGCCTTCGAGCGGATCTCCCGGCACCCGCAGGTGTTGGAACGCCTCGTCGCCGAGGCGGCAGGAGATGACAACACCTACCGGCAGGCCACCATTTTCGAGGTGCAGCGCAATCGGACCGTCATCGACTTCGCCGGTCGCCATGTCGCCGCGCCGATCTACGAACTCGGTGATTGGCGCCTGCCGCAAGGGTTTTCGATTCTGATCAGCCTGCTGGAGTTGCACCGCGATCCGCAGGTGTTCCCCGATCCCGGACGGTTCGACCCGCAGCGTTTCCTCGACGAGAAGCCGAACACCTTCTCCTGGGTGCCGTTCGGTGGCGGTACCCGCCGCTGCGTCGGGGCGGCGTTCGCCAATATGGAACTCGACGTCGTGCTGCGAACGGTGTTGCGGCACTGGACCATCCGCACCACCACGGCGCCGGGTGAGAAGTGGCACCACCGAGGCGTGGCGTTCACCCCGAAGAAGGGCGGCCGGGTGGTTCTCTACCGCCGGGCGTGAGAACTTTGCGCGCAAACCACTGTGGGCCCCTCCATCAGGAGGAGCCCACAGTGGTCGTGATGTGTCAGACGATGTCGAACGGGTTGTAGTACTCCACCGGAACCCGGCCGACCGGAACGGTGCTCGGGGTCAGCGGGATGATGCCGAACGGCGTCAGGAACTGGAACGCCCGTACCTCGCCGGTCGGAATCGGGGTGGTCGAATTGGATACCCCGAAGCCGTTCTTGCCGAAATAGATGACGTTCACGACGGTGCCGACCGTCGGGACGTCCGACGCGCCGGTGCCGGGAGTGCCCTCGTTGACCTTGGTGATCAGCAACGACTTGCTGTGAATCCCATAGTTGTCCCACTGGGAGACCACATCGGCGTCGACGTTGCCGATCTTGGTGCCGTCGGAGTTGCGAACATCGAACTGCTGGTAGCCCTGGATCTGCACATCCCGGGGCGGCAGCCCGTTGACGCCGGCGGGCAGCTGATCGGAGCTGGCGACGAAAGTCTTGCCGCCCGGGGCCACAAGGTTGATGGGCGGCTCGACCGAGGCGTCCAACCGGCTGGGGAACTTGATGTTGCCGAACGGGGTCATCAAGACGGTCTCGATCACGGTGCCGTTGGCCGTCGGCTTCGACGAGTAGAGCAGCGAAGAACGCAGCAGATCCAGGTAGGCGATGTTGTAGACGGTGCCCACCGGCGGGACCTGACCGGGACCGGTGCCGACGTTGATGCCGTCGTTGGCGGTGACCCGGATGGCCTCGGTTGCGATCCCCAGGACGTCGCCGGTGACGGTGAAGTCACCCTGGAAGCTGCCCACCGAGGTGCCCTGCGAGTCGACGACGTTGAAACGCTGGTTGCCCTGGAGGCTGTTGAACAGCGGCAGCAGACCGGAAAGCGCGGTGATCTTCTCGCCGACCGGATCCGCGGGAACGATGCTGAAGCCCCCGGTCACGTCCATCGGCTTGTTGTCGAAGGTGTGGTCCGCGATCCCCTTACCGGCGTCGTACGGGAAGAACGGGACCGGGATGTCCCCGAACGGCGTCACCGCCTTGAAGGAAACCTTGTTGGTGGTCGGGGAGGTGGGCATCGACGAGTACTTCCAGCCGAAAATGCCCAGTGCAGTCCAGGACGAGATGAGGGAGCCGACCGGCGGGGTCTGCCCGGCGTCGGTCCCGACGTTCTGACCGTCATTGGCGGTCACCAGGAACTCGACGTACCTGGTGCCCAGCGACGTCGGGTCACCCTGCTGCACCAGGGCGGTGAAATTGCCGACCGTCTGCTGGGTGTTCGGGTCGACCAGGCTGTAGTCCTGCTTGCCCTGGGTGGTGCTGGAGACACCCGGCCAGTAGGTCCACTGGCCGTAGAAGTTGACGACGGTCTCGATCGAGGCCGGGACCACGTTGTAGCCGTTGAGGACCATCATGACCGGGAGTGTCTGGGCATTGCTTCCCACCACGCTGCTGGTGGTGGTGGCGGCCGCCGGGAGCAGCTGCTTGCGGGTGAATGCCAGCAGAAGCCAGTTGGCCGGCGATTCTGCGGCGGGCATGAACGGCGTACCGCTGGCCAGGGACTCCACGATGCGGGCCACCGCGGTGTTGACGGCCGCCGTGACGCGGTCAGCCACCTTCGCCAGCGTCGCCCCGACGTTCGGGGCCGGCTTGGCCGGTAGAACGATCGGCTTGGCCGGCAGCAGCGAGGTCAGTTTCGAGACCACCGCCGGCGGCAGCGTCACCTGTGCGGGCAGCGAGGCTGCCGGTGCCACTGCGACCGAGGGGGCCGTCGCCGCGGCGGGTGCCGCGATGTCGGTGGCCGCCGCCGGGATCGCCGGAGTGGCGTTGGACGCCTTCGCCGGGGCCGCGGCTGCCGGGCTGGGAACGTCAGAGTTGTTCGACGCCCGGTTGCGGCGCGGCGTGGTGACCTCCGCGGGCACATCCGGGGTGAGGGCATCGGCCGAAGGAGTCTCCGCTGCGGAGTCCGCCGCGCGGCCGGCCCGCACCCGCCCGGTGTTTTCGGTGCTGGTGTCCGACCGGCGGGCACGAGGCGAATCCGCTCGGCTGGACGCCGAACCCGCTCGGCTGGACGCCGAATCCGACGCCGATGCGGTGTCGGAAGTGTTGGACGGGGAGTCCGTGTCGGCCCAGGCGACCGCAGGAGCGGTGAAGACCGCCATCCCGATACCCAGGGCGGCTGCCAATCCTCCGACGCGGCCGATGTACTTAGACGGACCCATGGCCCTCCCCTTCACTTTTAAGCGTTTCTGCGCTTATTCATAGCAAATTTTCAGCATTTTTCAAAGCCGAGAGGGTCCGAGAAAGAAGAACGTAATTTGAGAACGAAAGGAGTTTTCAGTTGGCCTTGGCGGGAAGATCGAACGTGTCGTAGATGAAGGCCAGGTCATGCCGGATCCGTTCAGGGTCCAGGTTGAACTTCTCCGGGGAGTGCTGGTGCTTGCTCTTGTATGAGCGCTGCTTCTCCGCCTGCGCCGTGATCTCGGCGAGGAACTCCGCGCTCGGCTCGACCTCGATGAAGTCCAGGATCCGCTTCATCGTCGGCTCCAGGTCGTGCAACAGGTCGGTGTAGCGCACCACGCACAGGTTGCGCTCCGGGATGCGCCCGGACACGTAGTCATCGTGGAAGGAGCGCAGCATCTGGCAGGAGGCCTGGTAGAGGTTCTCCACCCAGCGCTTCTGGTCCTCCTCGCTGGAGTTCTCCCAGACGTTGTAGCCGTTCTCCAGCACCCCGGACACCAGCGACATCCCGGACGGGATGACCTCGACCGGGTCGCGGATGATGTAGACCAGCTTGCAGTCGGGGTAGCGCTCGAGTAGTTCGTCGAGGCGGAAGGTCAGCATGCTGGTCTTGGCCAGGACCCGATCGGCGTTCTTGTAAGCCAGGTTCCGCCGCCAGCAGTCCTCGTGGTACTTGAAGAAGCGGTCTTTCTCCTGCCGGGTGACCCCTTCGACGCCCATCTCCCGGCGGCACAGCTCACTGCCCCAGGTGTCCTGCCAGGCCAGGAAGTACGCCCACGCGAACGGTCCGTCTAGCGTGCGGAAGAACCACAGCACGTCATCGGTCTCGATACCGCGCAGGTTGGTGTCGTGAATATCCGACGGGTGATACCGCGCCGGGGAGAGCCGGTCGAACCGCGGGACGATCCGGCCGAGCAGCTTTCGCGCCGTGATGGCGGGGAAGAGCATCTCCCACAGTTCGAACGCGGCCAGATTGCCCGAGCCCAGCAGCAACCGGTGCAGAAATGTGGTGCCGCTGCGCGGATTGCCGACGATGAAGATCGGCCGGTCGATGGGCTTCTTGCGGAATCCTGGGAAGACGACACGATCAAGCCCGAGGGTGATCCCGGAAATCGCCTGACGGAGTTGAAGCACCACGAAGGTGCCGAGCGGCCGAACCTTGAATCCGAAAGACTTGTTGATGGTCCGGTACAGCTCCATGTAATGGCGCAAAACTCAACACTCCCATTCGGCGGAGGCCGCGACCATGGTGAATCCGGCCGCTGCGCTTCCGATGACGATTTTGTCGCCGGCGGCGACGGTGCCGTTCCTCAGCCGGTGATCCAGCGCGAAGGCCCAGGCCGTGCTCGCGGTGTTCCCGTAAATGTGGTGCGTGAATACACCGGCCCCGGGCTTGGCGTCGAGTCCGGAGAAAATCTTCTTCAGGACCGCCTCGCTGGGCTGGTGGAAGGCGTAGTGGTCGATCTCCTGCGGCGTCCAGTCGGATTTCGCCAGCAGATCGCGAATCAGAGGCACCACGTGAACCGACAGCGCGAACAGTTCCTTGGACTGCGACATGAAGTGGCCGTCGACCGGCGCCCGACACAGCTCCCAGTTCTCCGGGAGCGATTTGTGGGTGATCTGCTCCAGGCGCGCCCCGCCCTTGGGCAGCGCCTTGCGGGTGATCAACAGTGCGGCGGCGCCGTTTCCGATGGTCAGGCCCGCCACGCCGACCATCAGTTCTTCGGCCGTCTGCATGTCGAAGGTGATGCGGTCGCGGGTGATCTCACCGGCGCAGATCAACGCCGTGTCGATGTCCTCGTGTAGCGCGAAGTAGCCGGCGGCGACATGCAGCGCCTCGATGAGTCCGGCGCAGGCGCAGGTCACGTCGAAGGTGATGGCCGGGGTGGCGCCCACCCGGCCGGCCACCTCGGTGGCCGTCGCCGGCTCGAACGCGTCGCGGGCAACCCCGCCGTAGATCACCAGGTCCACATCGCTGGCGGCGACCCCGTTCTCCTCGAGACACGCCGCCGATGCGCGGGCAGCCCACTCGCCGGGCGAGGCGATCTTGTCGTCGGATTCGTAGTAGCGGACCTGGGTGTTGCAGCGGTCGAAGACATAGCGGACGCCGGCCTCGACCATTTCCCATTCGTTTGCCGAACCACCGAAGGAATCCTTGAGCCGGGATAGCACGGCGTCGTTGTCGACGGCCAAATCCGGCAGCAGGGTCGCGGGTCTCGAGAAGTACAAACGGGGCAGCATGGTCGAATTCGTCCTGGTAGTCCGATTGCCGCGGAGATTCCGTGTCCCATGATGAAGGCGAGGAAACCTCCGACCTCGCCACGCTGGCGGGCGGTCCTAGGGACTATACCAGCGGTTATGAGCCTTTTGCTAGTGACGGTTTGCCGGCGGCGGCCCTACCGCCGAGCGTTCGGGCTCAAACCGACCTGAAGTGGGAAGGTCTGCTCGTGCTGCGTCGCGGCCAAATCGCGGTACAGGCCGAGGTTGTAGATGCCTTCAGATTCGACGCGGATCGGCAGCTGTTGAACGAAGACCCGGAACTTGACCGGGGTCTCAGGGTTGTCCTCCCAGTGCCACCCGAACTGCATGGCGCTGGCGCGTTCGCCGTCGGGTCCCTTCACGATGATGTAGCGGATCGGGTCGTACTCTTCGCCCTCCAGCCCGCAGACGGCCAACACCATGCTGATCGTGATTTCCGCAGGGAACACGTCGACGTAGCACTGGGTCATCGGGAAACCTGCGGCGCTGAGGCCGCCACCCTGGTCCTCGGTGGCGATCAGTGCCGGCGCGAACGCGACTACCCGCATGGATTCTCCCTGCATCTCAGTGTTGTCTCAGTGTTGCAGATGTGGTCGGGGCTTAGCCGTCCGCCCCTGTTCTTAGTTAGCTATGTCTTGGGTTGAGTGGTGTTTGCGGCTGGATTTCCGGTTGAGATCCTTGACGCGTGTAAATCATTTGCGCAGGTGAGTCGAACTGCGGTTATACCGGGTTGTCGGATGGAGTCGCAGGGTGGCTTGTCCGAGGCCGGTTCGTGGTTTAGCCCAACTTCGCCGAAGAGTGTGACATAGCTGATCTCGAACTCAGGTCCTGAAGGACCTTCGTCCCTAACGCGATGACATGGGCTGGTGCATACTCACAGACGCGTCACAGGCTATTGTCTTGAGGCGTGAGGACGCGGAGTAGGGGCTTCGCGCCATTTGCCTATTTGA
>DAIPYT010000065.1:0-14785 GCA_036782595.1 Mycobacterium sp.
AACTGTCACCCATGTCCTGATACAGAACAGTCACCGATGTCCTGAGACATCACACTCCGACAAATTAGGCTCGCCATCTTGTGACTGACTGGACGACGACCGCCCCGCGGCCCGATCCGATGCGACTGAGCCTCGACGCCTACCCCGTCATAGGCGAGGTCGCTGCCCGCTACGGGGATATGGATGCCAATGCTCATCTGAACAACCTGGCCCTGGAGTCGATGCACGAGAACGCTCGGGCGACTATGAATCGCCGGTTGCTCCCACAGGCCTACCGCGCGGGTGAGCGTCGCGTCCGGTTGGTCACGTCACAGAACGCCGTGCATTTTCTCGCCGAGGCGCACTGGCCGGCGGTGATTCAGACCGGGGCGGGGGTCGGCCGCATCGGCCGGACATCGTTCATCGCCTCGACCGGGCTGTTTTTGGACGGCACCTGTATCGGCGTGTGTGACACCGTGCTGGTTCTACTCGGGCAAACCGGCCCGACGCCGATCTCGGATGAGTTCCGGGTGGCGCTGGAGACGGTGCTACTGAAGGACGGTCAGACCGGCGGATAAGCGGGCGTGCCAGTCCAGTCTGTGCCGCGCAATGCCCAGGGCAGCCAGCTGAAGAAGTATTCGATCTCGTCGGTCGCGTCGTAGTCGGGTTGCGGATCCGGATTCATGACGTACCTCCCTACTTAGCCGACTTTTGGTGAGTGTAGCCCGACGCGATGCGCGGCAGGGCCGATAGGGATCATTGCCTAGACTGTCCAACCAGTTGATAGGGAGGACTGCATGCCACCGGAGAACGGGACGACCCGGCGCGAGGAGTTGCTGGCCGTCGCGACCAAGCTATTTGCGGCCCGCGGTTACCACGGCACCCGGATGGATGACGTCGCCGACGTCGTCGGGCTCAACAAGGCGACGGTCTACCACTACTACGCCAGCAAGTCGCTGATCCTTTTCGACATTTACCGCCGGGCGGCGGAAAACACCCTGGCCGCAGTGCACGACGACCCGTCCTGGACAGCCCGCGAGGCGCTCTACCAGTACACGGCGCGGCTGCTGGTGAACATCGCGGAGAACCCCGAAGGCGCCGCGGTGTACTGGCAGGAACAGCCCTACATCACCGAGTGGTTCACCGACGAACAGGTCGCCGAGGTGCGCGAGAAGGAGACCCAGGTCTACGAACACGTCGCCGGCCTGATCGACCGGGGCATCGCCAGTGGTGAGTTCTTCGAATGTGATTCTCATGTGGTCGCCCTGGGCTACATCGGCATGACCATGGGCGCCTACCGTTGGCTGCGTCCGGACGGCCGGCGCACCGCCAAGGAGATCGCCGAGGAGTTTTCCACCGCTCTGCTGCGCGGTCTGATCCGTGACGACAAGATCCGTGTTGAAACCCCGCTCGGAACTGCGAAGAAGGCGGCGGTCTGATGCCATTGGTCAGCAAGACGGTCGAGGTGAGTGCCGACTCCGCCGCGATTCTTGCGATCGTGGCCGATTTCGAGGCCTATCCGCAGTGGAACGACGAGGTCAAAGCCGTATACATCCTTGCCCGCTACAACGACGGCCGGCCCAGCCAGTTACGGATCGATACGGAGATCCAGGGCCAGCCGGGCACCTACATCCAGGCCGTGTACTACCCCAGTCCGGCGCAAATCCAGACCGTCATGCAACAGGGCGACCTGTTCTCCAAGCAGAACCAACTGTTCTCGGTCGTCGACATGGGTCCGTCCAGTCTGCTGACCGTAGACCTCGATGTGGAGACCTCGATCCCCGGCGTACCGGCCGTGATGGTCAAGAAACTGGTCAACGATGCCCTCGATCACCTTGCCGGCAACCTCAAGACGCGAGCGGAACAACTTTCCCGCTGATTCGGTGAATCAGGGGGAAACATTTCGGCTGATTTTCCGGCGTTTCGCGCCACCTTCCGGCATCCGTATCGCAAGCTTAAACGCGATGGATATCCCAATGGGGCAGGCTGCCACCGAACAGCCGTATCTGTCCCGCCGGCAGAACTGGGTCACCCAACTTCGTCGGCACGCGTTGATGCAGCCCGGCGCCACCGCGCTGCGATTCATGGGACGCACCATCACCTGGTCCGAGCTCGAACGCCGGGTCTCCGCTCTGGCGGCGGCCCTGCACCGCCGCGGCGTCGGCAGCGGCGACCGGGTCATGATTTTGATGCTGAACCGCCCCGAGTTCATCGAAACATGTTTGGCCGCAACGATGCTCGGAGCCATCGGCGTACCGGTGAACTTCCGCCTCACGCCAACTGAATTGGCCTATCTGGTGCAGGACTGCGGCACTTCGGTCCTGGTCACCGAACCGATGCTCGCGCCGGTGGCGGCTGCGGTCGGTGAGATCGCTGCCGAGCTGGAGATGGTGATCGCGGCCGAAACACCCTCGGGCGCAGCGGTTCTGGGTTACGAGGATCTCATCTCCGAAGCGGGAGAGCCGGCCCCGCCGGTCGACGTCCCCGGAGACAGCCCAGCCCTGATCATGTACACCTCCGGTACCACGGGACATCCCAAGGGGGCGGTGCTCACCCATACCAATCTGGCTGGGCAGGTCACGACGGCGATCTACACCAGCGCGCCGGACATCAACAACGACGTCGGCTTCATCGGGGTACCGCTGTTTCACATCGCCGGTATCGGCAACGTTCTCCCGCCGATGACGATGGGGCTGCCAACCGTCATACACCCGCTCGGCGGCTTCGATCCCGGTGAGTTGCTCGACGTTCTGTCAGCGGAAGGCGTTTCAGGGTTGTTCCTTGTCCCGGCCCAATGGCAGGCGGTCTGCGCCGAACAGCAAGCCCGTCCGCGGCAGTTGCGGTTGCGTAATCTGTCCTGGGGAGCGGCCCCGGCATCGGACACCCTGCTGCGTCAGATGGCCGAGACATTCCCGGGTTGTCGGATCCTGGCGGCCTTCGGCCAGACCGAGATGTCGCCGGTGACCTGCATGCTGCTGGGCGACGACGCGATCCGGAAGCTCGGCTCGGTTGGCAAGGTGGTCCCGACCGTCGCCGCGCGCATCGTCGACGACGACATGAATGACGTACCGGTGGGTCAAGTCGGCGAGATCGTCTATCGGGCCCCGACGCTGATGGCGGGGTACTGGAACAAGCCCCATGCCACCGCGGAGGCGTTCGCTGGGGGATGGTTCCACTCCGGAGACCTGGTCCGTAGCGATGACGAGGGCTACATCTGGGTCGTCGACCGCAAGAAGGACATGATCATCTCCGGCGGGGAGAACGTCTACTGCGCGGAGGTCGAGAACGTGTTGGCAGGTCATCCGGCAATCGTGGAGGTGGCGATCATCGGGCGGGCCGACGAGAAGTGGGGCGAGGTCCCCGTCGCCGTCGCCGCGGTCAGCCAGGACCTCGCTTTAGGGGACCTCGCGGGATTCCTGGACGAACGGTTGGCCCGCTATAAGCACCCCAAGGCCCTCGAGATCGTCGATGCGTTGCCGCGGAATCCAGCCGGCAAGGTTCTGAAGACCGAGTTGAGGACACGTTTTGACAGCCGCGCAAAACCCACCGGGAGTCAATAGTGCGGTTGCGGCTTGAGGTCTCTCCGGCATCGGGTACATTCCTGTGGTCCGCCTTACTACCGACGGTAGGGGAGACTCAGATCACGTCCGATAGGACCAGGGAGGGGTGCGTGCAGTGACCGCGACCAGTCTCCTGCGGAAGCGTTTCGACGGCCCGATGACGGCCATGGGCGGCTTCTTCAAGATGTGCGTCCTGACTGCAAAGGCGCTGACTAGGCCTTTCCAGTGGAAAGAGTTCCTCAACTACAGCTGGTTCTTGATGACGGTGGCGCTTCTGCCCACCTTCGCCATGTCGATCCCGCTCACCGTTCTCATCATCTTCATCTTCAACCTGCTGCTGACCGAGTTCGGCGCCGCCGACGTCTCCGGCGCGGGTGCCGCGCTGGCCTCCGTGACGCAGCTGGGCCCGCTGGTGACCGTGCTGGTCGTCGCCGGCGCCGGTTCAACGGCTATCTGCGCCGACCTCGGAGCGCGCACCATCCGCGAAGAGATCGACGCGCTCGAGGTGCTCGGCATCGATCCGATTCACCGCTTGGTGGTGCCCCGGGTGGCGGCCGCAACCCTGGTTTCGGTGCTGCTCAACGGTGCCGTGATCGTGATCGGCCTCGTCGGCAGCTTCATCTTCGGCGTCTACCTGCAGAACATCTCCGCGGGCTCTTACCTGCAGACGTTGACACTCATCACCGGCCTGCCCGAGGTCGTCATCGCGATCGCGAAGGCGGTCGCCTTCGGATTGATCGCCGGGCTGGTCGGCTGCTATCGAGGTCTGACGGTGGCCGGCGGATCCAAGGGCGTGGGAATCGCGGTGAATGAGACCCTGGTGCTCTGCGTGGTCGCCCTGTTCGCGGTGAACGTCATCTTCACGACTATCGGTGTGCGGTTCGGAACGGGGCGATAGATGGCGACTGCGACAGCGAATCCACAGGCTGCGGCCCCGGCCCGGTTCCCGAGGTTTCCGGACAAATTGGCAAAGGCGCCCAGCAAGATGCTGGAAAGCACCGGCAAGGTGTCTTGGTTCGCCATTCAGGCCCTCAAGGAAATCGGGCACGCGATTCGCTTCTACCCCAAAGAGATCGTTCGCCTGATCGCCGAGGTCGGCATGGGTGCCGGCGCCATGGCGGTGGTCGGCGGCACGGTCGCGATCGTCGGCTTCGTCACCCTGTCTGCCGGGTCGCTGATCGCCATCCAGGGCTTCGCGTCGCTGGGCAACATCGGTGTCGAGGCCTTCACCGGGTTCCTCGCCGCCATGGTCAACGTCCGCCTGACCGCACCGGTGGTCACCGGCGAGGCGCTGGCAGCCACCGTTGGCGCCGGTGCAACCGCCGAACTGGGCGCGATGCGAATATCCGAGGAGATCGACGCCTTGGAAGTGATGGGCATCAAATCCATCTCCTACCTGGTGTCCACCAGGCTCGTAGCGGCCTCGGTGGTCATCATCCCGCTCTATGCGATGTCGCTGATCATGGCGTTCCTGGCCGCCCAGTTGACCACCACGGTGCTCTACGGGCAGTCGGGCGGCACCTACGCTCACTACTTCCACACGTTCCTGCGGCCCAACGACGTTTTCTGGTCGTTCATCGAGGTGATCGTCATTTCAATCATCGTGATGATCAACCACTGCTACTTCGGCTACAACGCCAGTGGCGGTCCGGTGGGCGTGGGTGAGGCCGTAGGCAAGGCGATGCGGGCCTCCCTGGTGGTTGTTCAGTTCGTCGTTCTGTTCGCTTCGTTGGCGCTGTACGGCACCGACCCGAACTTCAACTTGACGGTGTAGACCATGACAGCACCCCTGAACGACACCCGTACGCCGCCGATCCGGCTGGCAGGCATCGTCACGCTGATCATCCTGGCTCTCGTAGTCACGTTCCTGCTGCTGCAGTTCCGCGGTTCGCTGACCCCCAAGACCCAGCTGACCATGGTGGCCGCACGCGCGGGTCTGGTGATGGATCCCAACGCCAAGGTCACCTATAACGGGGTTGAAATCGGCCGCGTGGCCAGGATCGAGCCCGCCCAGATCGACGGCAAGGAAGCGGCCAAGTTCGCCCTCGAGGTCAAGCCGAAGTTCATTCCGCTGATCCCGTCGAATGTGGACGCCGACATCCAGGCCACCACGATCTTCGGCAACAAGTACGTCTCGCTGTCGACGCCGAAGAACCCGAGCACGGAGCGGATCAGCAGCTCGGACGTCATCGACGCGCGCAGCACCACCGTTGAGTTCAATACCCTGTTCGAGACGGTGACCGGCCTCGCGGAGAAGATCGACCCGGTCAAACTCAACCTGACCCTGTCAGCAACGGCTGAGGCTCTGACCGGCCTCGGCACCAAGTTCGGCGAGTCGATCGTCAAGGCCAACGTCGCCCTGGACAACCTCAACCCGCGCCTGCCTCGCCTGCAGTACGGCCTGCAGCAGCTCGCCGGATTCGCCGACGTCTACACCGGCGCCGGACCGGACCTCTGGAACGCCATCGATAACGCGCTCACCACGGTCCGCACCCTCAACGATCAGCGTGGCGATCTCGACGCTGCGCTGCTGGCAGCGGCCGGCTTCGGCAATACCGGCGCTGATGTGTTCGAGCGCGGTGCCCCCTACCTGGTGCGCGCGCTGTCGGACCTGGTCCCGACGTCGCAGTTGCTGAACACCTACAGCCCCGAATTGTTCTGCATGATCCGCAACTACGCCGAGGTGCTGCCGGCGGCCCTGGACGGCTTCGGCGGCAATGGTTATTCGCTGGCCGACCGCGCCGAACTGATCGGCGCCCCGAACCCCTACATCTATCCGGACAACCTGCCTCGGGTGAATGCTCGCGGTGGTCCTGGCGGTGCTCCGGGCTGCTGGCAGAAGGTCACCCGGGATTTCTGGCCGGCTCCTACGCTGGTCGCCGACACCGGTGCGAGCATCGCTCCTTACAACCACTTCGAGTTAGGGCAGCCGATTCTTAACGAGTACGTCTGGGGACGTCAGGTCGGGGAGAACACGATCAACCCATGAGTATCCGTGGAACTTTAATCAAGCTGGGGATCGTCTCGACGATCCTCGCCCTGTGCACCGCATTGCTGGTCGTGGTCTTCGGCCAGTTGCGCTTCCAGCGGTTCAACACCTTTACCGCCGAGTTCAGCAACGGCAGCGGGCTCAAGCCGGGGCAGTTCGTGCGCGCCGGCGGTGTCGAGGTCGGCAAGGTGAAGGGCGTCGAACTCGCCGAGAATGGCCAACGCGTCACGGTCACGCTGAGCGTGGACAAGTCGCTGCCGCTGTACCAGTCCAGTACCGCGCAGATCCGCTACGCCAACCTGATCGGCGAGCGCTACGTCAACCTTGACCGCGGTACCGGTGCGGGCGCTGACAAGGTGCTCCCGCCCGGTGGTTTGATCCCCCTGGCGCGGACCCAGCCTGCGTTGGACCTCGATGCGTTGATCGGCGGTTTCAAGCCGCTGTTCAAGGCGCTGGATCCGGAGAAGGTCAACAACATCGCCACCTCCCTGGTGACCGTTTTCCAGGGTCAGGGCGGGACGGTGGCCAACATCCTGAGCCAGACCGCTCAGCTGACTTCAACACTCGCGGACCGGGACAGGGCCATCGGTGAGGTCATCACCAACCTGAACACCGTTCTGAACACCGTGAATCGGCACCAGAAGGAATTCGACTCGACGGTGAGCAACCTCGAGGTCCTGATCACCGGTCTCAAGAACCGGGCCGACCCGCTGGCCGGGGCCATCGCCGACATCAGCAACGCGTCCGGGACGCTGGCAGGACTTCTCAGCGATGACCGACCGCTGCTGCAGCAGACCATCGGAAAGTTGGAGACCATTCAGCAGCCGTTCGCCGACCAGCCAGAGAAGCTGGACAAGTTGCTGACCGAGTACCCGACGGCGATCAACCTGATCGGCCGCGCCGGCGGCGTCTACGGTGACTTCTTCAACTTCTACCTCTGCGACCTCACCCTGACGCTCAACGGCCTCCAGCCCGGCGGCCCGGTTCGCAAGGTCCGGATCACCAAGCAGCCGACGGGGAGGTGCACGCCGCAATGAGGACTCTCCAAGGCAATAACCGGGTTCGGGTAGGCATCCTGGGTCTGCTGATCCTGGTGATGGTGGTCATCGTCGGGCAGAGCTTTGCCAGCATCCCGATGTTGTTCGCCAAGCCGATGTATTACGCCCACTTCTCCGACTCGGCAGGCTCGGCGCCCGGCGACAAGGTCCGCATCAGCGGTTACGACGTGGGTCAGATCAAGTCATTGAAGATCGACGGTGACCGGGTCAAGGTGGGATTCACCCTGGGCAGCCACCGCATCGGCACCGACAGCCGGCTGTCCATCCGCACCGACACGATCCTGGGCAAGCGGGTCATGGAGATTGACCCGCGCGGTAGCAAGGCCCTGCCGGTAAACGCATTGCTGCCCATCGAGCAGAGCACCACGCCGTACCAGCTTTATGACGCGTTCTCCGAACTGACCACCAACACCAGCCAGTGGGATCTGAGCGCGGTCAAGCAGTCGCTCAACGCGCTGTCATCGACCCTGGATGCCAGCAAGCCGGAGTTGAAGGCGGCCCTCGATGGTGTCACCCGGTTCTCCGACACCATCGGCAAGCGTGACCAGGCGTTCAAAGACCTCCTGGTACAGGCCAACAAGACGGCCAGCGTCCTGGGTAACCGCAGCGAGCAGATCAATCGTCTACTGGTGAACGCTCAGGTTCTGCTCGGCGCGGTGAACCAGCGCAGCGCGGAACTCGACGTCCTGCTGGCCAATGTTTCAGCGGTGTCCCAGCAGTTCGCCGGGTTCATCAACGACAATCCGAACCTCAACAACGTGCTGACTCAGCTGCAGACCGTCAGCGACGTGCTGGCCAAGCACAAAGAGGATCTGGCCTACTCGATCACCACCGCGTCGAAGTTCATGGGTTCGCTTACCGAGGCGATCGGATCGGGCCCGTACTTCAAGACCCTGCTGGTGAACATCCTCCCGTACCAGATCATCCAGCCCTGGGTGGATGCGGCGTTCAAGCAGCGCGGTATCGACCCCGAGGAGTTCTGGCGCAACGCGGGTCTGCCGGCCTACCAGTTCCCGGATCCAAACGGCGCAACCCAGGCCAACGGCGCACCGCCGGCATCGTTGCCGGTCCGCGAGGGCACTCCGGATAATCCGGGCCCGGCGGTTGGGCCGGGATCCCCGTGCTCGTACACGCCGCCTGTCGGCGGTAACCCGACCCCGGGTAACCCGCTGCCCTGTGCCGCCGCGACCCAGGGTCCGTACGGTCCGGTCCCCGGTGGTTTCCCGCCACCCGATGTCGCGCTCTCACAGTTCAACCCGGCAGCCGAGGCGCCGAACCACGGCGTTCCTGCCGCGGCGGTGCCAGGTATGGCCGGGCCGCTGGTTCCGGGTGCGCCCGGCCCGGCGCTGGCTCCGGGACCCCCGGGAGCCCGCACCGTTCCGGTACCGGGCCCAGGCAACTCGGTCCCGCCGATTGCGCCAGTCGACACGGGAGGGCAGTAGGCGATGTCCGTGCGTAACTTGGGTCTGTCAAAGCTCTCCCGCACCGGGGCGATCATCGCCGCGTTGGTGGTAGTGCTGGCTCTGCTGGCGGCTGTCGTCGGCTACCGGATGTACAAGAAGGCCACGACCACCACCATCACCGCCGAGTTCGACAACGCGTTAGCCGTGTACCCCGGCGACCGGGTCCAGATCATGGGCGTCAAGGTGGGCAACATCGAGAAGATCGAGCCGTCCGGTAACGGCGAGCGCATGAAGGTGACGCTGAACTACGACAGCCAGTACAAGGTGCCGGCCAATGCCACCGCATCGGTCCTGAACCCCACCGTCGTGGCGTCCCGCGTCCTGCAGCTGGATCCCCCTTACACCGGTGGACCAGCGCTGGCCAGCGGTGACAACATTCCCGTCGAGCGCACCCGGGTGCCCGTCGAGTGGGACGACATCCGAAATCAGCTCGACAAGCTCGTCACCGAGCTCGGTCCCACACCCGGCCAGCCGAAGGGCCCGCTCGGCGATCTGGTGGACTCCCTCGCCGACAATCTCAACGGCAAGGGCAAGCAGATCAACGAGACCTTCCGCTCACTGTCTGACGCGGTCGCCGCCCTCAACGAGGGCCGCGGTGATCTGTTCGCCACCACGAAGGCGTTGGCCGTGTTCGTCAACGCACTGCACCAGAGCGATCAGCAGTTCGTGGCGCTGAACACCAACCTGGCGACCTTCACCGGTGCGCTGACCAACTCCGACCAGGAGCTGTCCAAGGCTTTGGTGGAGATCGACAACCTGCTCAAGACCGCCCGTCAGTTCGTCGACGACAACGGAACACTGTTGTCCCGGGATATCAACAACCTGGCCGACGTGACCAACGCATTGATGCAGCCGGACGCCCGCAACGGTCTTGAGACCGCGCTGCACGTCTACCCGACGCTGGCCGCCAACACCTCCCAGATCTACCACCCGACCCATGGCGCCATCGTCGCCATACCGGCGGTGGCCAACTGGGCCAACCCGATGCAGTTCCTCTGCAGCGCCATCCAGGCCGGCAGTCGGTTGGGTTACCAGGATTCGGCGGAGTTGTGCGCGCAGTACCTCGCCCCGATCCTGGACGCAACCAAGTTCAACTATCCGCCCTTCGGGTTGAACCAGTTCGCGAGCGCCTCCACCCTGCCGAAGTATGTTGCGTATGCCGAGGAGCGGCTGCGTCCGCCCCCGGGCTACAAGGACACGACAGTGCCGGGTGTGTGGTCGCGCGACACCCTGTTCTCGCACGGCAACCATGAGCCGGGCTGGATCGTGGCACCCGGTATGCAGGGCCTGCAGGTGCAGCCGTTCACTGCGAACATGCTGACCCCCGACTCGCTGGCGGCCCTGATGGGCGGCCCCGACCCGGCCGGCTACCCGGCCGCGGGTCCGCGAGGCGGCGCCCCGTCGAACTCCTACGACCAGAACAACCCGCTGCCGCCGCCGTGGTATCCGCCTGCCCCGCCGGACCCGGCGCCGGGGCCGGATGTGGTGCCCGGTCCGCTGCCGGTCTCACAGCAGATCGGCCCGCCGGCACCTGGCACCGTGGCACCTGCCGCAGCGCCGATGCCAGCAGCGCCCGCTCTATCTGCCGAAACGGGGGCCGGACGATGATCGCAAAAGTGACCCGCGCGCGTCGGATGGGGGCGCGCGGTCTCGCTCTGGGCGTGACCGCGATGGTCCTGACTTCCTGCGGGTGGAAGGGCATCGCCAACGTCCCGCTGAACCTGGGGCCGGGCAGCCAGAAGGGTTCGGAGACGGTCTACGTCCAGGTCCCGGATACGTTGGCGCTGAACGTCAACAGCCGTGTTCGGGTGGCGGACGTCTTCGTGGGCACCGTTCGCAAGATCGAACTCAAGGACTGGGTCCCCACCCTCACGCTGAACATCCAGCCGGGGCTGAATCTGCCCGCCAACGCCACGGCCAAGATCGGTCAGAGCAGCATCCTGGGCAGCCAGCACGTAGAGCTGGCGGCTCCGGCCAACCCGTCGTCGCAGGTGCTGCGCACCGGCGACACCATCCCGCTGGACCGGTCCTCGTCGTTCCCGACCATTGAGCGCACCTTGGCCAGCCTGGCCACCGTGCTGCGAGGTGGCGGTATCCCCAACCTCGAGATCATCCAGAACGAGGTCAACAACCTGCTGAGCGGCAACGCCGACCAGATCCGGGCTTTCCTGACCAAGCTGGACACCTTCACCGGTGAACTGAACAAGCAACGCGACGACATCGCGCAGGCCATCGAATCGACCAACAACCTGTTCTCCTACGTGGCCAGCCGCAATGACACCCTCGATCAGTTGCTGGTGGATCTGCCGCCGCTGGCCGAGTATCTGGCCGGCTCGCGGGACCGACTCGCCGACGCCATCGTGGCGCTGGGCCGGTTCGGCAAGGTCACCAATGAGACGCTGACGTCCGCCAACGCCGATCTGCGGACCAACCTCGAGGTTCTGCAGCGTCCGCTGGTCCAGTTGGGCCGCAGTGCCCCGTACTTCCTGGACGCAATGCGGTTGATCATCACCAACCCGTATCCGCTGGACAACATCCCGAAGGTGATCCGGGGCGACTACATCAACCTGTCGCTGAACGTCGACATGACGCTGAGCGCGCTGGACAACGGCCTGCTCACCGGCACCGGAGTCTCCGGCATGCTGCGTGCACTCGAGCAGTCGTGGGGCCGTGATCCGAGCACGATGATCCCGGACGTCCGGTTTACCCCGCATCCGAACATGACCGACGGCGGCGGGCCGTTCGTCGAGCGTGGCGAGTAAGGACGTGATCTGATGGTTCTTACCCGGTTCATCAAGACCCAGCTGTTCATCTTCACCCTGCTGACAGTGCTGGCGGTCATCGCTCTCTCGGTGTTCTACCTCCGCCTGCCCACCGTCGCCGGCATCGGCCAGTACGGACTCAAGGTGGATCTGCCGGCAGCGGGCGGTCTGTACAAGACGGCGAACGTGACCTATCGAGGTGTCTCGGTCGGCCGCGTCACCGATGTCGTGCCCACCGCGACCGGTGCGCAAGCCACGATCAGTCTTGACAAGAAGTTCAAGATCCCGGTGGATGCGTCGGCCAACGTCCGCTCGGTGACCGCGGTCGGCGAGCAGTACATCGACCTGGTGTCGTCCGGCAATTCGGGCCAGTACTTCGAGAACGGCCAGACGATCACCAAGAGCACCATCCCGGTGCCGATCGGACCCGCGCTCGACCGGGCGAATGCGGCCCTGGCCTCGGTTCCCGCGGGCAAGATCCCGAACTTGCTTGACGAGACTGCTCAGGCGGTCGGCGGTCTCGGCCCGACCCTGCAGAAGTTGGTGGACAACACCCAGTCGTTCGTCACCGAGCTGAGCAACAACATCGGAGACATCAACAGCATCGTCGACAACGCGCCCCCGATCTTCGCCAGCCAGGTGCAGTCCTCAGCGTCGATCTACCAGTGGGCGGCCAACCTCAACTCCCTGACCGCACAGGCAAAGGAGCAGGACGCCGCTCTGCGGAACGGACTGCAGGAAGCGGCCCCGACGGCCGAGCAGCTCAACACGCTGTTCGTCGACGTTCAGGATGCTCTCCCGCAGACGCTGGCCAACGTCTCGATCATCACCGAGATGCTCAAGCGGTACAACAAGGGCGTGGAGCAGGCGCTGGTGCTGCTGCCCCAGGCACCGGCTGCCGGGCAGGCGGTCGCTGCGCCGTTCCCCGGCGAGGCCTCGCTGGACCTCGGACTGTCGATCAACCAGCCGCCGCCCTGCTTGACCGGATTCCTGCCGGCCTCCGAATGGAGGTCCCCTGCGGATACCAGCATCAAGCCGGTCGAGGACGGGCTGTACTGCAAGGTGCCGCAGGACGTTCCTTCCAACACCGTCCGTGGTGCGCGGAACCTGCCTTGTGTGGATGTGCCGGGTAAGCGGGCCGCCACCCCGATGGAATGCCGTAGCGACGAGCCCTATACCCCGCTCGGCACCAACCCCTGGTACGGCGACCCGCAGCAGATCCTCAACTGCCCGGCGGCCGGCGCGGCCTGCGATCAGCCGGTCAATCCGGGCACCGTGATCCGGGCTCCATCGATCAACAACGGGCTCAACCCGCTGCCGGCCGACTTGCTGCCGCCACCCACGGCGGCGACCAGCGACGCTCCGTCCAAGCCGGGTCAGGGTACGGTTCAGTGCAACGGCCAACAGCCGAACCCGTGCGACTACACGCCTGCTGCCCCACCGGCGACCAATGCGTCGGCGACCTACAATGCGGCCAGCGGTGAAGTCGTCGGGCCGGATGGCACGACGTACACCGTCCAGAACTCGACGACTACAGGAGACGACGGATGGAAGGAGATGCTGGCTCCGGCCAGCTGACCCCAACCCCGCCACTCGCAGCTGACGAGAGCCCGGAACCGGCCTCTGATTCACGGCTGTCCGGCCGGCGGCTGTCCTCTGTGATCGCCGGAATCGCGCTGGGGGCATTGCTGCTGACCGCGGCGGGTGTATTGGCGTTGATCGGTGATCACCGGAGCGCGGCTGCTGTCAATGACGAGGCCGCGGCGGTGGCCGCCGCGAAGGACTGCATCACCGCTACCCAGGCCCCCGACGTCAAGGCGATGAACGAAAGTCAACGCAAGATCGTCGAGTGCTCGTCGGAAAACTATGCGGCACAGGCAAATCTGTATAGCGGTTTGTTGTTCGATGCCTATCAGACGGTCAACGCCCAGGTGAAGGTCTCCGATATGCGGGCTGCCGCGGAGAAGCAGAACCCGGACGGTTCGATCGACGTACTGGTGGCCACCCGGGTCAAGATGTCCAATACCCAGCAGATGGATCAGGAACTCAGCTACCGGCTGCGGGTGAAGATGGTGCCGTCCGACGGGACCTGGAAGATCGACAACATCGAACCGGTGAGCAAGTGACCGTCGCGCTGGACAGCGACCTCGACGGTGTGGACGACGCGGAGGCCGAACAGCCGTGGCTGTTTGATTCCCGACTGGCCGGCTGGTGGTCGCGAGCCGGCGCGTTCAGTATCGACGTGATCGCCGGGAAGGCAGTGGCAGCCGCCGTGCTGCTGGTCGGATGGTCGGCACCCGAGCGAGGCTGGTTGTGGTGGTTGTGCCTGGTGGTGGCCGCGCTCCTGGTGCTGGCGGTGGCGGCCAACAGATGGCTGTTGCCCTCGGTGGTCGGCTTCACCCTGGGCCGCGCTGTGTTCGGCATCGACGTTGTTGACCACGACGGGAAGACCCGGGCGCCACTGCGGCTGATGTTGCGCGACCTGGCGCACCTGTTGGACACGCTGCCGCTATTCCTGGGCTGGCTCTGGCCCCTGATCGACCGCCGAAGCCGCACCTTCGCCGACATGCTGCTCGGTACGGAGGTCCACAACTCCGATGGTGCGCGGCCGGATGCGGGCCGGTTGGCCGCACGTGTGCTCGCGGGCATGGCGGCCTTGGCGGTTCTTGCCGCCGCGCTGGGTTATGCCCTGATTTTCCGGCATCAGCAGGATGCCGAGCGTTCGCGGGAACAGATCGCCGTCGAAGGCCCCAAGATCATCGTGGACATGCTCAGTTACACCGCCACGAGTGTCGAGGAGGACTTCGCCAAGGCGCAGTCGTTGGTCACCGACGGCTATCGCCCCGAGTTGATCAAACAGCAGGAAGCCGTGCGGAAGGCCCCGGTCGACAATGACTACTGGGTGAGCAACAGCGCGGTGATCTCGTCCTCGGACCGCAACG
Organism: Mycobacterium sp.; assembly: GCA_036782595.1. Classification (GTDB taxonomy): domain Bacteria; phylum Actinomycetota; class Actinomycetes; order Mycobacteriales; family Mycobacteriaceae; genus Mycobacterium. The sequence goes on from DAIPYT010000065.1 coordinate 14,754, forward strand.
CCGCCATGTTGTTGTTGCTGCAGGGCCAGCGC
>DAIPYT010000066.1:0-14731 GCA_036782595.1 Mycobacterium sp.
GTCGAAGCGGTTCTGTTGGAACTGCGGGCGCCCGGTGGGCCGTTCGACCGACGAGTACCCGGGCGAGTCGGAGGGGTTCTGCCCGCACTGCGCGAGCGCTTACTCCTTCCTGCCTCAGCTCAATCCCGGCGACATGGTGGCAGACCAGTACGAGATCAAGGGTTGCGTAGCCCACGGCGGACTTGGCTGGGTGTACCTGGCGGTCGACCACAACGTCAACGAACGGCCGGTGGTGCTCAAGGGCCTGGTGCATTCCGGCGATGCCGAGGCGCAGGCCATCGCCATGGCGGAGCGCCAGTTCCTGGCCGAGGTGGCGCACCCGTCGATCGTCAAGATCTTCAACTTCGTCGAGCACCCGGACTCCCGCGGCGAGCCGGTGGGCTACATCGTGATGGAGTACGTCGGCGGCAAGTCCCTCAAGCTTCCGGTGGGCGAGAAGCTTCCCGTTTCCGAGGCCATCGCCTACATGCTCGAAATCCTGCCCGCGCTGGGCTATCTGCATTCAATCGGCTTGTGCTACAACGACCTCAAGCCGGAGAACATCATGGTCACCGAGGAGCAACTGAAACTGATCGACCTCGGTGCGGTCTCGCCCGTCAACTCCTTCGGATATCTCTACGGCACTCCGGGCTACCAAGCGCCGGAGATTGTCCGGACCGGACCCACCATCGCGACCGACATCTACACCGTCGGCCGTACCCTGGCCGCTCTGACGTTGAAGCTGCGCACCCGCAACGGCCGCTATGTCGACGGTCTGCCAGAAGACGATCCGGTGCTGGCGAGCTATGACTCATTCGCCCGCCTGCTGCGCCGGGCCATCGATCCGGATCCGCGGCGTCGTTTCGTCAGCGCTGAGGAGATGAGCGCACAGCTGCTGGGCGTCCTGCGCGAAGTGGTTGCCGCCGACACCGGCGCGCCCCGGCCGGGCCTGTCGACGGTATTCACCCGAACCCGGTCGACGTTCGGGGTAGATCTGCTCGTCGCCCATACCGACGTCTACCTCGACGGCCTCGTTCATGCCGAGAAACTCACCGCGCCGGAAATCGTTATGGCACTGCCGGTTCCACTGGTCGATCCCACCGATCTCGCGGCAACGGTTCTCTCCGCGACGGTGCTGTCACAACCGGTGCAGACCCTGGACTCGTTGCGGGCCGCCCGGCATGGCAGCTTGGACTCCGACGGCGTGGACCTTGCGGATTCAGTGGAGCTTCCGCTCATGGAGGTGCGCGCGCTGCTCGACCTCGGCGACGTCGCGAAGGCCAGTCGTAAGCTCGAGGACCTCGCCGAGCGGGTCGGGTGGCGCTGGCGACTAGTGTGGTTCAAGGCAGTATCGGAGTTGCTGACGAGCGACTATGCCACGGCGATCAAGCATTTCACTGAGGTGCTGGACACCTTCCCCGGCGAATTGGCCCCCAAATTGGCCCTTGCCGCAACGGCGGAACTGGCCGGGACCTCCGACGAGCGGCCGTTCTATGAGACGGTCTGGCACACCGACAACAACATCATCTCCGCGGGCTTCGGACTGGCTCGTGCACAGTCAGTCGAAGGCGAGCGTGAGGCAGCGGTCACGACACTGGACGAAGTCCCGGTTGGATCAAGGCATTTCACCACCGCAAGGCTGACGAGTGCGGTGACACTGCTTTCCGGCCGTTCGGCGCACGAACTCAGCGAGGAGCAGATCCGCGACGCCGCCCGTCGTGTCGAAGCCCTTCCCGACAGCGAGCCCAGGGTGCTGCAGATCCGCGCCCTGGTGCTGGGCACTGCGATGGATTGGATCGCCGACAACGCAGCCAGGCCGAACCCGATCCTCGGATTCGCGTTCACCGACAACGGGCTTCGACTCGGGGTGGAGGCCTCGCTGCGCGGCCTGGCGCGGGTGGCTACCAGCCAGGCGCACCGTTATGCACTGGTGGATCTGGCCAACGAAGTTCGGCCGGTCACCACCTTCTAGACCACCGTCCTAGATCACCGTCATAGAAGCCCGGGCGATCGCCAACTCCTCATCAGTGGGGACCACCAGCACGGTGGTGGGCGACGTGTCGGCCGAAATGCGCCGGGCCGCCCTGGACGGGCTGTCGTTGAGATGCTCGTCGAGTTCGATGCCGAGGCGGCTCATCCCGGTGAGCGCGTCGCGTCGCACCGACGACTGGTTCTCCCCGACACCGGCGGTGAAGGTGATCACATCGACGTGCCCGAGCAGTGCGAGGTATGCGCCGATGTATTTGCGCAACCGGTGGATGTAGACCTCGTAGGCGACCTTGGCGGTCTGGTCGCCGTCCTTGATTCGCTGGTCGATGACCCGCATGTCCACATCACCACTGAGGCCTAACAGCCCTGAACGTCGGTTGAGCATGGTCTCTATCTCGTCGACCCCCATGTCGGCGGTACGCCACAGATAGCTGATCACCCCGGCGTCGATGTCTCCGGCGCGAGTTCCCATCACCAGGCCTTCCATCGGCGTCAGCCCCATCGAGGTGTCGATGGGCCGGCCACCGGCGATGGCGGATGCGGAGGCACCGTTGCCGAGATGAAGCACGATCTGGTTCAGCGATCCGACTGGGGCGCCGAGGAACTCGGCCGCCTGCCGGCTGACGAACTCATGTGAGGTGCCGTGGAACCCGTAGCGCCGGATGCGCCACTTGGCCGCTATGTCGCTGTCGATGGCATAGTTGGCCGACGCCGGCGGCAGATCATGGAAGAACGCGGTATCGAACACCGCGACGTGTGGCAGATCCGGCAGCACCTTCCGCGCGACTTCGATACCCAACACAGCGGGCGGGTTGTGCAGTGGCGCAAGAGGAGCCAGGTCGGTCAACTCGGCGACGAGCTTGTCGTCGACGATAGTCGGCCGGTAGAGGTTCGGGCCGCCGTGGACCACCCGGTGACCGACGGCTACCAGTCCGAGTTCGTCCAGGTTCTTGCCTGCCTCGGCCACCAGATCGAAGGCCAGTCGCAACGCGGCCTCGTGATCGGCGACCCGACCCTCACGTTCGAACTTGGCCTCACCGAGTCGAAGCTTGGCTCCGGAGGTGTCCTCACCGATGCGTTCGACTATGCCGTCGAATACCGATGTCCCGGATTCCGGTTCGACCAATTGGTATTTCAGCGATGAGGAGCCCGAGTTGAGGACCAGAACGGTGCCTGCCATCACTGGGCCTGAATGGCGGTAATGGCGACGGTGTAAACGATGTCATCCACGAGCGCTCCCCTGGAAAGGTCGTTGACCGGCTTGTTCAGGCCCTGCAGAACCGGACCGATCGCGATGGCTCCCGCACTTCGCTGCACGGCCTTGTAGGTGTTGTTACCTGTGTTGAGGTCGGGGAAGATCAGCACGGTCGCCCGACCGGCGACGGGAGAGTCCGGCATTTTCGATGCGGCGACGGACGGTTCGACTGCGGCGTCATACTGGATCGGACCTTCGACCAACATTGTTGGTTCACGCTCACGGACCAATTCCGTTGCCGCCCTTACTTTGTCGACACCCGCACCGCTGCCGGACTCACCGGTGGAATAGGACAGCATCGCTACCCGCGGTTCGATGCCGAACTGGGCTGCGGTCCGCGCGGAACTGATAGCGATATCGGCGAGTTCCTCGGAGGTGGGATCCGGCACAATGGCACAGTCGCCGTAGGCGAGCACGCGGTCGGACAGGCACATCAGGAAGATGCTCGACACCGTAGACACCCCCGGCTGGGTCTTGATGATCTCGAATGCCGGGCGCACGGTATGGGCGGTGGTGTGGGCCGCTCCGGAAACCATGCCGTCGACGATGTCGTTGTGCACCAACATCGTGCCGAAATAGGAGACGTCCTCGACGACATCGCGGGCTTGTTCGAGAGTGACGCCCTTCTTTTTACGGATCTCGGCGTACTGCTCGGCGAACTTCTCGCGCAGTTCACTGGTGCGCGGGTTGATTACCGTCGCATCGGTCAGATCGACGCCCAGTTCGGCTGCCCGGGCGCGCACCAGGGCCTCGTCTCCCAGGATGGTCAGTTCGGCGATATCGCGGCGCAGCAGCCGTCCGGCGGCCTGCAGGATCCGGTCGTCGTCGCCCTCCGGAAGGACGATCCGCTTGCGGTCCGCCCGGGCCCGTTCCATCAACTGGTAGGCGAACATCTGCGGCGTGGTGACCGTGGGAATGGGGATCGCCAGCCGCTCCAGCATGTCGCCGATGTCGACATGACGGTCCATCAATTGCAGCGCCGTGTCGATCTTGCTCTCGGCGTTGGCCGTCACCCGGCCACGGGTGTTGGCCACCGCGCTGGCCGTAGCATAGGTACCGAGATCGGTGGCCACGATCGGCAGCCGCAAGCCCACCCCGGTGACCAGGCGCGCGATCTCCCGATGCAGCGGTAGTCCACCATTGAGGATGATGGTCGAGATCGACGGAAACCCCTCTGCCGCATGGGCACTGGCGACCGCGAGAACGACGTCGGAACGGTCACCGGGGGTGATCACTGCGGAGGCTTCCTGTAGCCGTTCCAGCACGTGCTCGGCAGTCATACTGGCGACCATGACGTGCCGCACCTCCCGGCCGAGCAGCGAGGGGTCGCCGTGGATCAGAGTGCCGTCGACGGCCTCAAGCAACTCGCCAACGGTCGGCGCAACCAGCAGTGGCTCCTCAGGGATGACGTACACCGGCACGCCGAGGTCCTTGCACGCGTCGGCCACCGCCTCGATCTGGCGCGGGTCGCAGCGGTTGGCCACCACGGCTGCGGTGTGCGCATGCTGGGCTGCGAGCTCGACGATGCACAGTTCGATCGCCTGCGCGATCTCTTCCGGGGTGCGGTCGAAAGCCCGCACCGACAACACCACCGGGGCACCGAGATTGACCGCGATGCGCGCATTGACCGCCAATTCGGTGGGGGTCGCCACATCGGTGTAGTCCGAACCGACGATCACCATGGCGTCGCAGCGCGCGGCCACCGCGTGGTAGCGGTCGACGATGTCGGCAATCGCACCGTCGGTGTCCTCGTGCAGCCTCTGATATGTGACCCCGACGCACTCGTCGTAAGTCAGGCCGGCGGTGCTCTGGGCCAACAGCAGCTCGAGGATGTAGTCGCGCTCCTCGCGCCGGGTGATGGGCCGGAACACCCCGACCTTGGGCACCATCGACGACAGCCTGTTGACGATGCCCAGAGCAACGGTGGACTTGCCGGTCTCACCCTCCGGCGAGGCGACATAGATCGACGTGGGGCCTCTGGAAACGGGGTCTGTCACGACGACAGCATCCCTCAGTCGGGGTCGGTGGGTCCGCGGATTAGCCCAGTTTGCGCAACCGTGGCAGAAGGTCCCTCGCGAACAGGTCGAGGAACCGCCGCTGGTCGTGGCCGGGGGCATGGAAGACCAGGTGGTTCAGTCCGTATCCGAGGTAGGCGGCGACCTTCTCGACCGCTTCATCAGGGTCGGAGGAGACGATCCAGCGCCGAGCCACCTGCTCGATGGGCAGTTGGTCGGCCAGTCGTTCCATCTCCATCGGGTCGGACACGCTGTGCTTCTGCTCGGGCGTCAGCGACAACGGCGCCCAGAACCGGCAGTTCTCGAGTGCCGCCTCGGGATCGGGGTCGTAGGAGATCTTGATCTCGATCATCTTGTCGATGGCATCGAGGTCGCGGCCGGCCGCCTCGGCACCCTCGCGGACCGCCGGCATCAACTTGTCGGCGTACAGCTCCTCGCCCTTACCCGACGTGCAGATGAACCCGTCGCCGGCCCGGCCGGCGTACTTGGCCACCACCGGTCCGCCGGCAGCGATGTACACCGGCACCCCGCCGTCCGGCACGTCGTAAATCGAGGCACCTTTGAGGTGGTAGTACTCACCGTCGAAGTCGACCCGCTCGCCCCGCCACAGCTCGCGCATCAGTTTCACCGACTCGCGCAGTCGGGCGAAGCGCTCCTTGAAGTCCGGCCACTCTCCGGTGAAACCGGTCGCGATCTCGTTGAGCGCCTCGCCGGTACCCACCCCGAGGAGCACCCGTCCCGGGTAGAGGCATCCCATGGTCGCGAAGGCCTGTGCGATCACCGCCGGGTTGTAGCGGAAGGTCGGAGTGAGCACCGAGGTGCCCAGGGCGATCCGCTTGGTGCGCTCGCCCACCGCTGTCATCCATGACAGCGCGAATGGCGCGTGGCCACCCTCGTGACGCCACGGGTTGAAGTGATCACTGACCGTCGCGCTATCCATGCCGTGTTCCTCGGCGAGGACGCCGAGTTCAACGAGTTCGCGAGGACCGAACTGCTCGGCCGACGCCTTGTATCCCAGTTTCAAGTCCGCCATGACTTAGTTCTACAGCACTAGACTGCTCCGATGGCCCCGGTGCTGACCACCGTCACCTACCGGATACACCTGGCGCAGACCCCGCTGGTCAACTGGACTCTGGTCAGCGACGATTCGGGCGTGCTGCTGATCGACGCCGGCTACCCGGGCAGCCGCCACGACGTCCTGGCCTCGCTGGAGGCCCTGGGGTTCGGGCCGGCCGACGTCAGCGCGATCCTGCTGACCCACGCCCACATCGACCATCTCGGCAGCGCGATCTGGTTCGCGCACACGCACCGGACCCCGGTGTACTGCCACGCCGGCGAGGTGGGTCACGCCAAACGCGACTACCTCGAGCAGATTTCGCCGGCGGACCTGCTGCCCCATCTGTGGAGACCGCGGTGGCTGCGCTGGTCAGCGGAGGTCGTCGGCAAAGGCGGCCTTGTGCGCGAAGGAATACCCAGCACCCAGGCCCTGACCGCGGAGGTCGCCGCTACCCTGCCCGGCCGACCTCAGGCGCTTCCCACTCCCGGGCACACACGAGGGCATTGCTCCTATGTGGTTGACGGGGTGCTGGTCACCGGCGACGCACTGGTCACCGGTCACCCGCTCTCACGCACCCGCGGACCGCAGCTGCTGCCGTCAGTAGCCAACCACGATCAGGCGCAGTGTGTCCGAAGCCTGTCGGCGTTGGCGACCGCGGGAACCGAGGTGCTCATCCCCGGGCACGGAGACATCTGGACCGGTCCGATCGCCGAGGCGGTCCACCAGGCCACCGCCTAGAGTTCGGCCCCATGAAAAAGATGTCGCCGGACAAGATCGCAGGTAAGACGATCGTCATCACCGGTGCCGCCCGGGGAATAGGTTTTGCCACCGCCGAGGCGCTGATCGCCCGCGGCGCCCGGGTGGTGATCGGCGACCGCGATGTCGCACTCGGGGAATCAGCGGTCGCGAAGCTGAGCAATCTCGGCCCGGTATCCGGCTACCCGCTCGATGTCGCTGACCCCGCCTCGTTCGCGGCGTTTCTGGACAAGGCCCGAGCCGACGGTGGCGGTCACATCGACGTTCTGATCAACAACGCGGGAGTGATGCCGGTCGGCCCCTTTCTGGACCACACCGAGCAGTCCATCCGATCGGCGATCGAGGTGAACTTCTACGGTGTGGTCAACGGCTGCCGGCTGGTGTTGCCGGAGATGACCAAGCGGCGCAGCGGACACATCATCAACATCGCCTCGATGGCGGGCATGCTGGCCGTGCCCGGGCAGGCCCTCTACGCCGGAACGAAATTCGGTGTGCTGGGGCTCTCGACGGCACTCGCCGACGAATTCGCCCCGCAGGGCGTGGAAGTCAGCTGCGTCATGCCGACGTTCACCAACACCGAGCTGATCGCAGGAACCACCACCGGCGGCATGACCACCCCGGTGGAGCCGCAGGACATCGCGGCGGCCGTGGTAGCAACCCTCGACAAGCCGAAGACCGCTGTGTCGGTTCCCTATCCGCTGCGGTTCGTCGCAGCCACCACAGCATTCCTGCCGCCGCGAGGCCGGCGCTGGCTGTCAGCCAAGATGGGCACCGACAGAGTGTTCCTGGATCTGGACAACGCCGCCCGCGCCGACTATGAACGGCGGGCCCAGTCGGCCACCGGCGTGGCCGAAGCGCCTGATTGATAACCCCCTGCCCTGCGCGAGCGTGCGTGTCGGCACGCAGACACGCCGCGGCGGCCGTGCTCTTTGCGCACGCCGGGTTGTCCCCAGGCCTGACCAGATATGACTTTTCAGGACGCCGTCCGCTCAGCGAGCATCTCGGCGTGCACCCGGAACTCTTGGCATTGTTCGACCTTCAGGGCGGTGTCGCCACAACCGCACAGATCCTGACGGTGGTGAGCCGACGCCAACTACAGATGATGGTGGATTGCACGGCGCTCGAACGCATTTGGTTCGGCGTCTACAGCGTCGGCGACCCTGACCGCACCCAGCTCCTGCGTGGTCTGGACATCGCCTGCGGTGAGGTGGTCGTCGTGTGTCTGGCCACTGCGGCTGCTACCTACGGGTTCGATACCGAGAACACCGCCGAACTTCATATTCTCAACCCTCTGCACCACCAGATCCGGTCGACCGTCGGCCTCGTGGTACACCGCCGCGAGGGCGCACCGCTGACTATGGTGCGGGGACGGCCGGCCACAACTGCGGCATGGACGGCGATCGAGTTGGCACGCACCTTGCCGCGACCACGGGCGTTGGCGACCCTGGATGCCGCACTGCGCTCGGGACGTTGCGATCCGGCCGGCATGGAGCGGGCCCTACTCGCGCAGTCAGGACGACGGGGCGTGGTGAAAGTCCGCGCACTGCTCGCCATTGCCGATCCTCGAGCGGAGTCGCCGATGGAGAGCGAGGCCCGACTTGTGATGATTGACGGCGGTCTTCCCACCCCGGTTCTTCAACACGAAATCATCGACTCAGCAGGAGAGCTGCGAAGGCTGGACTTCGCCTGGCCGGAGCAGATGGTTGCCGCGGAATACGACAGCGACGCGTGGCACAGCGGTCCTGATGCGTTGCGGCGTGACAGGCGGAAGCTCGCGGCTGTGCAGGACCTCGGCTGGACTGTAGTACCGATCGTGGCCGACGACGTTCGTGGCCGTCCGCAACTGCTCATCCGTCGCATCGGCGCCCATCTCCGGAACGCCACGGCCGGCTGAGGGTGCGCAAAGCGCACACACCGTGCGGCGTGTCGCAGTGCCGACACGCACGCTCGCGGGAATGGAAATCAGTTCAGGAGCTTGTCGAAGGCCACCGGGTAGATCTCACCGTCGGCTGGCAACGGCTCGGCGAGCCGGGAGTAGCCGGCGGCGGCGTAGAGCGCCTCGGCCTCAGGCTGACGGTCACCGGTGGTGAGGTAGACCCGGCGATACCCCAGATCGGCGATACGACTCTCCAACTGCGCCAACAGCATCCGCGCGTAACCCTGCCGACGGTGGCTACGGTCGGTCCAGATCCTTTTCAGCTCGGCGGTTTCGACACCGTCGACGACGCCGAAGCGCCGGAAGGCGCCGCCGGTGACGGGTTGGCCGCCCAGCAGGCCGATCAGCATGCCGCCACCGTGCGGCGGGGAGAACTCCTCGGCCGGGTACCCGCGTAGCCACCGCAGCACCCGTTCCTCGGTGCCGTTATAGCGGGTGGCGTATTCGACGGCGAGTTCGGCGATCAACGGCTGCGCCAACTCGTCGTCCTGGTGAACCTCGACGAAACGCAGTGCGCTCAAACGAACTCCGGCTTGAGCGAGCCGAGCCGGTACCCCTCCAGGGCCGAGACGCCCTCGGCCAGGGTGTCGGGGTCCAGCACATAGCTCTCGTCGTCACCGCCGGCTCCCACCAGAACCGCGCCGAATTCCAGCACGACCTCGTCATCGTCTTCCGCAGCGGTGATCCAGATCCGGGTGACCGGTTCACGGTCCTCGTCGTCGAATTCGGACGCCGAGGGCGGGTAGACCCAACTGACCAGATCCTGCGCGTTCTCGAGGTCGAGCAGCCAACCGCGGGCGGTGATCCATTCGTCGATACCGGCGACCGCGTCGCCGATGGCGTCCGTGCTGTTGTCGGCGGGAAGTTCCTCGAACGCCGGTGCGGCGATCCAGGAAGAGTCCCGGGCGGCCTGCCGCTTGCGGCGGCGGGCCTTCTTGGCATCGGACTGTCGCGACACCGCTAGCTCAGCGCACGATCGAGATCGGCGATCAGGTCCTCGGTCCCCTCCAGGCCGACCGAGACGCGCACGACACCGTCACCCAGCCCGATTGCGGCCCGCCCCTCCGGGCCCATCGCCCGGTGGGTGGTGGTGGCCGGGTGGGTGATCAACGTCTTGGCATCGCCGAGGTTGTTGGAGATGTCGATGACCGACAGCTTGTCGAGCACCTCGAACGCGCGCTGCTTGCCCTTGCCCTCCGGGGCGTCCAGCTCGAAGGTGATGACGGTCCCGCCGCCGCTCATCTGCCGCTTCGCCAGGTCGTGCTGCGGGTGCGAGGCGAGGAAGGGATAGCGGACCCAGCGCACACCCGGGTGCTCCTCGAGGAACTCGGCGACCCGCTGCGCGGAGGCGTTGCTGTAGTTCACCCGAACCGACAGCGTCTCAAGGCCTTTGAGTAAAACCCAGGCGTTGAACGGGCTCAGTGACGGGCCGGTGTGCCGCATCAGCGTCTGTACCGGACCGTCGATGTACTCCTTGTCACCGAGGATCGCACCGCCAAGCACCCGGCCCTGACCGTCGATGTGCTTTGTCCCGGAATAGATCACCACATCGACGCCCAACGGCAGGCCCTGCTGCAACAGCGGGGTGGCAAAGATGTTGTCCAACACAACTTTCGCCCCGGCGGCGTGCGCCATCTCCGAGACGGCAGCGATGTCGACCAGGCTCTGCATCGGGTTGGACGGCGTCTCGAAGAAGACGGCGGTGGTCGGCTTGCTCAGCGCCTCCTCCCACTGGTCGAGGTCCTCACCGTCGACGAACACCGTCTCCACGCCCCACCGGGGAAGGATCTCGTTGCACACCACAAAACAGGAGCCGAACAAGCTGCGAGCGGCGACCAGGCGATCGCCCGCCCCGAGCAGCGCGCCCAGTCCGGTGAACACCGCAGCCATTCCGGAGGAGGTGGCGAAGGCCGCCTCGGCGCCCTCGATCAGCCGCAGCCGTTCCTCGAACATCGAAATGGTGGGGTTGCCGTAGCGGGAATAGACGTAGCGGTCGATCTCCCCGGTGAACGCCTTCTCTGCCTGTTCGGCGGAGGAGTAGACGTAGCCGGAGTTCAGGAAGATCGCCTCGGCGGTCTCGTCGAAGCCGGACCGCAGTAGCCCGCCCCGTACCCCGATGGTGGCCTTATCGACTCCCTCGGGCAGCGGCTTGGGTATGCGGACCGATGGGATGTCGGGGTCGGTCACGATTGCTTCCAGGGCAGACCGTCGGAACGCCAGCCCGTTCCACCGCGGTGACCGTGCTCGTCGAGCTGGCCTTCGAAGCCCTCCAGCATGTTGTAGGACGGCGCGATACCGGCCGCGGTGGCGGCCTCGGCAGCCGGGATGGAGCGGTTCCCGGATCGACACAGGAAGACGACCGGGCGCTCGCCCGGCGTGAGCCCGGCGGCGAGAAGGTCGGCAACGAAGTTCTCGTTGCGGCCGCCAGCGGTGTTCCATTGCACGAACACGACGTCCCGACCCAGGCTGGACAGGTCGGGCACACCAACCCATTTCCACTCCGCGTCGGTGCGCACGTCAACCAGCACCGCGTCCGGGTTGTCTGCCAGCAACTGCCAGCTCTCCTGCGGGGTGATATCTCCGGCGTAGCTCACATGCGTGAGTCTCCCATAGAGCGCTTCGGTGCGGCTCGCGCCGGTGGCCGGTCGGCCGCTACTTCGGCCCGGCTGAGCAGACCTTCCAGGTGCCGTTCTCCCGCACGAAGGTCATCGGGCTACTGACTTTGTCGTCGTCGGACTTCTCGAAGTGGTAGACCACCGTCGCGGTGGCGGAATCACCGCTGACGGCGACGTCCTTGACGTCGTCGACATATCGGGCGCCCTTGCCGTCGGTGGACCGCTTCTGGTCGGCGAGGACCTGGCCCTCGACGCCCTGCTGGGCCACACAGGTGAAGGCCTGGAAGTCGGTGTAGTCACCGCGCTGCAGCGCGTCGTTCTGGCCGACGACCGCCTCGCCCACCGCAACCGCGTCGGGCAGGGTGTCGCCCCCGCGGAAGATCCGCAGCGCGAACACGGCTACCAGCGCGACGCCCACGACCGCCAGCGCGGTGAGGATCGGCAGCAGGGTTGGCCGAGTCTCCTCAGGATCAGTCATAGCTGCACAGGATAGGCCGGACCGTGCGCGCCTAACCGCGGTCCGGCCAGTGCCAGGGAGGTTCGTCGAGGAGACCCTGCCCCTCGACGACGGTCTCACCGTCATGCTTGGCCAGCGTCAGCAGCGCAGGTTCGCCGTGCTCGCGCAGAGCGGTCACCAGCGGTTCGGAGTGTGTGACGAGAAGGATCTGCGACACCTCAGAGGCCCGCGCGATCAGCCCGGCCAGGGCGGGCAGAACGTCCGGATGCAAGCTGGCCTCCGGCTCGTTGAGAACGGTCAGTTCCGCTGGTCTGGGCGAGAGCAGTGCCGCCACCCACAGCAGGTAGCGCAGGGTGCCGTCGGACAGCTCGGCGGTGCTGAGCGGCCGCACCATCCCGGGCTGCCGCAGCATCAATTCGAAACGGCCGTCGGCGACATTGATCTCGACCCGACTTCCCGGGAACGCGGCGTGAACCGACTGTTCCAGCACACCCGCATCCCCGATCTCGGCAATGGTCTGCCAGGCAGCTGCCAGGTCGCTGCCGTCATGGCTCAAAACCATTGTGCGGGTACCGATTCGAGGTTGTCGGGCCGGCGCGGCGCTGTCCGTGCGCAAGTGGTCGTAGAACCGCCAGGAACGCATCCGTTCCCGCAGCGCCAACAGCTCAGGAGCATCTCGCGGGTCGGCGACCTCGCTGATCATGCTGTCGTAGGGCCGAAGGGCCGACGAGGCGGTCCGCCACTGGTCGGCATCGTCGCGAACCCGGGCAAGCCGGCCGGAGCGTTCGGCGACCAGGGCTGCCGGTCGCAGCAGCGGCCCGACCCAGACCGCCTCGGATTTGATCTCCGGGTCAAGGCCGAAGGCGGTGTTGCCCTCCTGCGGGAGCCCGAGATCGGCGGCGTAGCCGAAATCGTCGCCGGCAAAGCCGAGTTTGAGGCTGACCGGCCCTTTGCGCCCGGGGCCGGCCCACATCGTCGATGCCAACCCGCCCTCGCGCGCCAGCGCATTGACCGCGCCGTTGCGCGCCATGTCGGCCAGTAGTCGCACCGAGCGATACAGGCTGGACTTGCCGCTGCCGTTGGGTCCGGTGACCACGGTGCACCGGCGCAACGGCACCACCAGTCGGCGTAAGGACCGATAGTTCGCCACCGCGAGGGCGTCCAGCACGGTTAGGGACTCTATTCGGCCTGTGCGGCCAGGTCGGCCCTGAACCGGCGCATCGCACCCGCCACAGCGCCCAGTACGCGGTGGGCGGCGGTGAGGTCGTCCGCCGTCAGCTCAGCCAGTGCCCGATGGGCGTGGTGGGCGAGCGGGGTGAAGAACAGCTCGGCGACTTCGACGCCGTGGTCGGCGTATCTGAGGATGACTTTGCGTCGATCCGTGGGGTGGGATTCACGGCGCAGATGCCCGGACGCGATCATCCTCTCGACCAGGTAGGTGATGGCCGCACCCGACATACCCATCAGGTCGCGAAGCTCTCCGGCGCTCAACGGCGCCCCGGCCCGCTCGGCGACCATGACATGCAGCAGCGCCCTGAAATCGTTGGCGGACAACTCATGGACTCCGGCGAAGACCCGGCCGATCTGATCCGACTCAGCCGAGAGCGCCTGAATGTCGGCGATCACCGCAGACTCGAGGGCCCGCCGGTCGTCCATGACATCAGAATAACGTTAAGTAGATGAAATGTTAAGTCTGTGAAGTTAGTTGTAGGGTGTCGGCATGCACCGCGCACCTGAGCCCAACCTTTCGTTCTGGGAGCGAGTCGGCGCGCTGGTCTCCAGTCGGCGCTCCTGGCTGCTCGCGCTGCTGCTGACGATGGTCGGCGGTGCGCTGCTCGGCCTGATTCCACAGACCGGCGCCGACCAGCAATCCCCGGTGGTCCTGCCGCCGAGCGCCGAGTCGGCCCGCGTCACCGAACTGCTCAAACAATTTCCCGGCGGAGATACCGCGCCGGTGCTTCTGGTGATCACCCGTGGCGACGGGTCGGACCTGTCTGCCGATGACCTGGCCGCCGCGCAGCAGGCCCGCGACCGCATGGCCGGCCTGAGCGGAGTGGCGCCGGGGCCGCCGATTCCATTGTTGCCCTCAGCCGACGGCAGGGCGGCCCTTGCTCCGCTGGCGCTCACGAGCGACCTGTCGGGCTTCGACCTCTCCGACACGGTGACGGCCCTGCGCGAGGCCGCCCGCGGCGGCCTGCCCGACGGGGTGGTGGCCAACGTGACGGGCGGTCCGGCGTTCGGCGCGGACATCGCCAACTCCTTCGCCGGGGCCAACGTCAACCTGCTGGCCGTCACCGGCGGCGTGGTGGCCCTGCTGCTGATCGTCACCTACCGCTCACCGGTGCTGTGGCTGGTGCCACTGCTGGTGATCGCATTCGCTGACCGGCTCGCCGCGGTGGTGGGTGCGGCGGTCGCCGAGGCGGCCGGTCTGGGCGGGGACGGGTCGACGTCGGGCATTACCAGCGTGCTGGTGTTCGGCGCAGGCACCAACTATGCGCTGCTGTTGATTTCGCGTTATCGGGAGGAACTGCGCCGCACGCCGGAGCCGCCGGACCGGCGAGCAGGCACCGGGGCTCATCGAGAGGCGCTACGCACCGCTGTGCGCTGGTCCGGCCCGGCGATCTCGCGCAGCGTCTGCATCGTCTGCGTGATCGCGGTGGCGAGTTGCGCGT
>DAIPYT010000067.1:0-12250 GCA_036782595.1 Mycobacterium sp.
GAACGACGACATGCCGACGTTGTAGGTGCCGCCCTCGATGGACGGGATGATCTTGGCGAAGTCGGACTCGCGGTATTCGGCGGTCAGCCCGAGGGTCTGGGCCACGGCGTTCATCAGGTCGACATCGAAGCCGATGATCTTGCCCTCGGGGTCTTTGAACTCGTTGGGGGTGTAGGGGATGTTCACGCCGACGACCAGCTTGCCCGACTCGCGGATTTCCGCCGGCAGTGTGTCGGCGATGTTCTGGACCGGCTTCAGCTGCAGGTCGGTGGGGGTCACGGTGGGAGCCGCCCCCGGTTCCGAACCGCCCTCGGTGTTCTTGGCACACCCTGACAGAGTCAGGGCGCCGGCCATGGCGACGACCGCCGCGGTCCGCCACCAGCGCTGCCGATTGTCTAGTCCTGTGAACATAAACCGCCCCTAACTTTGTGGCCGACAGAGGGCCGCATTACCGCCGCGACACAAGAAAGCTACAGCGTGATCACACTATTGGCCCGGCGAAGACACCAAACCGACCACCCGTCGGCACGTGTGAAAGACTTCTTCCCATGACAATTCACTCTGGTACCACTGGTACCTCTCAGGGGACTCTGTTCCCGCATCTGTGGAAGTCGGTCCTGATCACCGGCATCCTTTCGGTGATCCTCGGCGTGATGGTGTTGCGCTGGCCGGGAGCGACCATCGTCACCGCGGCGATCTTCTTCGGCGCTTATCTTCTGGTGACCGGTTTCTCCCAGGTCTTCCACGCCTTCACGCTGCACATCTCCGGCGGCGGCCGGGCCCTGCTGTTCATCAGCGGTGCGGCCTCGCTGGTGCTGGCCGTGTTGGCCTTCCGCCACCTCGGCGACGCCATCTGGCTGCTGGCAATCTGGGTCGGTATCGGGTTCATCTTCCGCGGTGTTGCCGAGGCCGCCAGCGCCATCAGCGACCACGACACTCCGGGCCGTGGCTGGCAGATCGCCCTGGGCATCGTCACCCTGATCGCGGGCGTGATCGTGCTGGCCTACCCGATCTCCTCGCTGGGCACTCTGACCATGGTCGTCGGCATCTGGCTGATCATCATCGGTGTCATGGAGGTCATCGCCTCGCTCCAGATCCGCAAGGCGGGCAACCAGGTCCGCGGCGTCATCAGCGACGCCATCCGCGCGAGCCGCTGACAACGTCGAAGGCGCGGAGGGCAGCGTGAATACGCCTGACCTCCGCGCCTTTGCCGTCAACGCAGACACCGGCGGGTAAATTGAGTGACGTTCGCATGTCCACGACCCTGAGGCGGGAGATATGACTGACCAGCAGGGATCGCCGGATTACCCCGGCATTCCCCAGAACGGTCCGCCGCAGGCGGGACAGTCCCCGTATCCGTACGCATATCCCCCGGCTGCTCCGGGAGCACCGCAGGGTTATCCGCCCGGTCCGTATCCGGGTGCCTATCCACCGCCGCCGATGCCCTACGGGGACTACTACCCGGGCGCCCCGGTACCGCCGCGCAACGGCCTGGGTGTCGCGGCCCTGGTCCTGGCAGTCATCGCGCTGGTCGCGTCCTGCTCCGTCGCCGGCGGGCTGGTTCTGGGTATCGCCGCGATCATCATCGGAGTACTTGGTCGCGGCCGCGTCAAACGGGGTGAGGCCAACAACGGCGGGGTGGCCATGACCGGCATCATCCTGGGCGCCCTGGCCGTCGTCGTCAGCCTCGCCTTCATCGCCCTGTACGTCAGCGTGTTCAACCAATACGGCGGTAGCGACCTGGTCAGCTGCATCCAGGAGGCCGGCGGGGACAACGACAGGGTCCAGCTGTGCATGGACGAGTTCCAGCAGCGCGTGGATGCGGGCACCGGGCGGGGTACCACTCCGGGCTGATCAGGCCGGGCCGAATCGGCCTCACTTGCCGGGGAAGTACTTGACGATGCCTTCCTGGGCGACGGTGGCGACCACCTCGCCGGCCCGGTTGAAGAAGTGCCCCATGCCCAGTCCGCGTGACTCGGCGGCCACCGGCGACGCCGTGGAGTAGAGCACCCAGTCGGAGAAGTCGACCTGCCGGTGGAACCAGATCGAGTGGTTGATGGTGACGGCGAAGATCCGGTCCCAGCCCCAGGACAAGCCGTGGGTGGTGATGATCGAATCCAGCACCGTGGTGTCTGAGGAGTAAACCATCGCGGCGGTGTGCAGCACCGGGTCGTCGGGCATCTCCCCCGACGCGGTCATCCACACCCGGTTGCGGTCCAATTTGGCGCCCTTGTCGCGCATCACCCACGCCGGGTCGTTGGTGTAGCGCCACTCGATCGGACGCATCGCATTGGCGAAGTGCGGCACCACTTCTTCGTACCCCACCAGCAACTCGTCGATGGTCGGTAGACCGTGCGGTTCGGGAACATCGGGGGCCGAGTGGTTGTGTTCCAACCCGTGTCCGCCCGCCAGATAGGACACCAGCGCGGTGGCCAGCAGTTTCCCGTCCTGCATCGCGTCAACCCGACGATTGGCGAACCGGCGCTCGTCGCGCAACCGGTGGACATGGAACTCGATGTCGCGGGCCGGATCGCCGCCTGCGATGAAGTGGACCGACAGGGCGCACGGTGGAAGGTCGTGCGCAAGAGTGCGACTGGCGGCCGTGAAGGCCTGGGCCATCAACTGCCCGCCGAAGGTGCGGACCGGATTCTTCCGCGGATGACGGCCGGAGAAGACGTCCTCGCCCGACCCGCTCAGTGGTGACAGCTCGAGGATGGATAGCAGTTCTTCGAAATCGGACTTTTCCGACAGCGAGAATTGACCCTCTGGCACGCGCCGCCCCTCGCTAGTGGTCGTTCTCCCCGATCCGGTGGATGTGAATCAGGTTCGTCGAGCCTATAGTGCCCGGCGGCGCGCCAGCCACGATGACCGTCAGGTCGCCGCGCTTGTAGCGGCCCAACTCCAACAGCGAATGGTCGACCTGCCGGATCATGTCGTCGGTGGAGTCGGCGTGCGGCACGATGAAGGACTCCGCACCCCAGGTCAACGCCAACTGGTTTCGGATCTGCTCAGCGGTGACGAAGGCCAGCAGTGGCAGCCGGCTGTGCAGCCGGGCCAACCGGCGCACGGTATCCCCCGACGAGGTGAACGCCACCAGCGCTTTGGCATCAAGCCGCTCACCGATATCTCTTGCGGCATAGGAGATTACGCCGCGCTTGGTACGCGGAACGTGCGTCAGTGGCGGTGGCGGACTGTTCTCTTCCATCGCGCAGATGATCCGGCTCATGGTGCGGACCGCCTCGATCGGGTACTTGCCCACCGACGTCTCGCCGGACAACATCACCGCGTCGGCGCCGTCAAGAACGGCGTTGGCGACGTCGGAGGCTTCGGCGCGGGTGGGTCGGGAGTTCTCGATCATCGACTCGAGCATCTGGGTGGCGACGATGACGGGCTTGGCGTTCTCCCGGGCGGTCTGGATCGCCCGCTTCTGGACCAGCGGGACCTCCTCGAGCGGCAGTTCCACGCCGAGATCGCCGCGGGCCACCATCACCGCGTCAAAGGCCATCACGATGGCTTCGAGATTCTCCACCGCCTCGGGCTTCTCCAGTTTGGCGATCACCGGCACCCGGCGCCCCACCCGGTCCATCACCTCGTGCACAAGATCCACGTCCGACGGTGACCGGACGAACGACAGGGCGACCAGGTCGACGCCGAGTTTCAGCGCGAACTCCAGATCGGCAATGTCCTTCTCCGACAAGGCCGGAACGGAGAACTTCATACCCGGCATGGACAGGCCCTTGTTGTTGCTGACCGGGCCGCCCTCGGTGACGGTGCACACCACATCGTCGCCATCGATGTGCTCGACGATCAGGCCGACCTTGCCGTCGTCGACCAGCAACCGGTCACCCGGTGCAGCATCGTGGGACAGATTCTTGTAGGTGGTGGAGACCCGATCGTGGGTGCCTTCGCAGTCCTGCACGGTGATCCGCACGGTTTCCCCGTTGGCCCACTCGGTGGGGCCGTCGGCGAACCGGCCCAGACGGATCTTGGGACCCTGCAGGTCGGCAAGGATCCCGACCGCCCGTCCGGTGGCGTCAGAGGCTGCGCGCACCCGGTTATAGGACGCCTCGTGGTCGCTGTAGTCGCCGTGGCTGAAGTTGAGTCGGGCGACGTCCATCCCGGCCTCGACGAGAGCTCTGACCCCGCTCTCGGAGTCGGTAGCGGGTCCGAGTGTGCAGACGATCTTCGCGCGCCGGGTCACGACGCCTGAGCATAGTCTCGTCGACTACCTAGGGGCCGAGCATCGTCGGAACCAGCGGGAATCCCGGCAGATTCCGGACGATGGTCCAGACGACGGCGGTCACCGCGGCCACCACCAGCACCGGGGTGGTGACGATCGCCCGGCCCCGGCGCCACCGCCACAGCGACCACAGCGCCAGCAGTGGCAGACCGATCAGAAGGAACACATTGTCGACCACCGCTGCCGGCAGATTGCCGTGCAGCACATCGTGAGTCATCCGCAGACCGCCGCACGCCGGGCAGTTCCACCCGGTGAGAAGTTTGAAGGGGCAGAACGGGAACACCGCCCCGGGGCGGTGCGGGTCGACGACCGCGAGATAGCTCAGCGCGGCCGCACCGAGGGCGGCAGAACCCAACCCGGTATAGACCCGTGGGACCTGCATACCTTCCAGCATGCCAGAGCCCCCGTTGCAGCCCTAGTTGCTGCCGGCGCCCCAGAGCAGGCGTTTGAGAGTCGAGCCCTTCAGCTTGACCTGCTCGTCCTCGGTGTCGGCTTGCTGTTCGGGTTCCGGTTCGGGCTTTGGTTTCGGCTGGGCGGCTTCGGGCTCCACTGCCGGTTCTGGCTCAGGTTCTGGCTCCGGTTCGGACAGCTCGGATTCAGCCTCGGGCTCGTCGGCTTCAGCCTTGTCGGCTTCAGCCTCAGCCACATCGGCTTCAGCCTCAGCCTGATCGGCCTCGGCGACGGCCACGGCGACGAACTCGGCATCAGGATCCTCAGTCTCGTAGACGACGACGGTCTCCGGCTCGGCGTCGGACTCCAGCACGACGACCGCGGCGTCGTCGGCGCCCTCGGTCGCCTCGGCCTCCTCGTCGACCTCGGCACCGAGATCGACGTCAGCGGTCCGATCAACCGCGACGTCAGCCTCTTCGACGTCGTCGACATCGATCTCCTGGACGTCGATCTCTTCGATGTCTTCGGCGTCTTCGGCGTCTTCGATCTCTTCGATGTCTTCGGCGTCCTCGAGCACCTCGACATCGCCGACCGCCGCGGCGTCCTCGTCCTCATGCTCACCGGCGACCTTGACCGCAGCCAGGATTCCGCCGCCGGTGCCGACCGCAACCAGGTCCTCGGCGAACTCCTCGACCCGCGACTCCGCATGGATCTCCAGCGGCTGGTTGCCCCGCAGCGTGGCCGGGTCCTCCCGGCCTTTCGGTGCCAGCAGCATGTAGACCACCGCACCGATGAACACGAATGTCGCGGTGAACACGTTCACGCGGATGCCAGCGATTTCGGTGGCGGTGTCATCGCGCATCAACTCAACCCAGAACCGGCCGACACAGTAAGCCGCCACGTAGAGGGCGAACAACCGGCCATGACCGAGCCGGAACTTACGGTCGGCCCAGAGCAGGAGGACGAATACCAGCAGGTTCCACAGCAGCTCGTAGAGGAATGTCGGGTGCACCACCGCGGCGACCTGGCCGGTCGACACCCCGTCGAGGGAGTGCACATCCACCACACCGGAGGAATCACGGCGGTAGAAAATCTCCATGCCCCACGGCACGGTGGTCTCCCGACCGTAAAGCTCCTGGTTGAAGTAGTTGCCGAGGCGGCCGATGGCCTGGGCCAGCACGATGCCCGGTGCCACCGCGTCGCCGAAGGCCGGTAGGGGAATTCCCCTGCGGCGGCAGGCTATCCAGGCTCCGACGCCACCGAGGAAGACCGCGCCCCAGATCCCGAGGCCGCCTTCCCATATCCTCGCCGCGGCACCGATTCCGGCCCCGCCCGGACCGAAGTAGGTCTTCCAGTCAGTGAGCAGGTGGTAGAGCCGGCCGCCGATCAGGCCGAACGGCACGGCCCACAGCGCAACGTCGTAAACGACGCCACGTTCTCCGCCCCGGGCGGCCCAGCGCCGGTCGCCGATCACCAGCGCGGCGATGATGCCGGCGATGATGCACAGCGCATAAGCCCGGATCGGGATCGGGCCCAGGTACCAGACGCCCTGCCCCGGACTCGGGAAGTAGGCAAGCACCGTTGTCGTCACGTGGCAGGCACCTTCTCTCGAACCCCGATGGCAAGTTCCCCGGTCAGTGTCCGGACCGCGGGTACTCCGTCGTCGGTCAACGCCGACACCAGAGCGGAACCGACGATAACCCCGTCGGCGTAGTGAGCTATCTCGGCCGCCTGCCCACGCGAGCGCACGCCCAGGCCCACCCCGACCGGGATGTCGGAGATCGCCTTGACCCGGCGGACCAATTCCGGAGCTGAATTGGACACCGCGTCGCGGGCACCGGTCACCCCCATGGTCGACGCGGCGTAGACGAAGCCGCGGGAGGCCGCGACGGTGCGTGCCAACCGCTCCGGGGTGGAGGACGGCGCGACCAGGAAAATCCGGTCCAGGTCGTGCGCCTCGGAAGCCGACAGCCAGGCCTCGGCCTCGTCGGGAATCAGGTCAGGGGTGATCATGCCCAATCCCCCGGCTGCCGCCAGGTCGCGGGCGAAGGCGTCAACTCCGTAGTGCAGCACCGGATTCCAGTAGCTCATCACCACTGCGTTGCCCCCGGCGGCGCTGATCGCCTCGACCGCACGCAGGGTGTCACGAACCCGCACGCCGTGCTGCAGAGCCGCCTCGGTGGCGGTCGCGATGACGGGACCGTCCATACCGGGATCGGAATAGGGCACGCCCACTTCGATGATGTCGCACTCCGCGCTCATGGCCACCATGGCGTCGATCGACGTCGACACGTCGGGATAACCGGTCGGCAGGTATCCGATCAGCGCGGCGCGGCCCTGCTCGCGGCAGGCGCTGAAAACCGGGCCCAGCCGACCCGGCGGGCTGTGCTGGACGGTCATCGGGCCCCCGGGCCTGCGCCGTTGGATTCAGGGTCGAAAAGGCCGAACCAGCGGGCCGCGGTCTCCACGTCCTTGTCGCCGCGGCCGGAGAGATTGACCAGAATGATCGCTTCTGGGCCCATCTCGGCCGCCAACTGCACCGCCCCGGCTATCGCGTGGGCGGACTCGATCGCCGGGATGATGCCCTCCAGTCGGCACAGCAGCCGGAAAGCCTCCATCGCCTGGGCGTCGGTGATCGGCCGGTACTCGGCGCGGCCGAGGTCCTTGAGGAACGCATGTTCAGGTCCGACGCCGGGGTAGTCCAAACCCGCCGAGATGGAGTGGGATTCGATGGTCTGCCCGTCCTGGTTCTGCATCACATAGGAATACGAACCCTGGAAGGCCCCCGGCGATCCGCCGGCGAAGGTTGCGGCATGCCGTCCGGTCTCGACGCCGTCGCCGCCGGCTTCGCAGCCGACCAGACGCACCGCCGCGTCGTCGATGAACGGGTGGAAGATACCGATGGCATTGGATCCGCCACCCACACAGGCCGTCACGACATCGGGCAACCGGCCCGTCATGGCCAGCATCTGGGTACGCGACTCGAGGCCGATGATCCGCTGGAAGTCACGCACCATCAGCGGGAAGGGGTGCGGCCCGGCAGCCGTGCCGAAGCAGTAGTAGGTGTCGTCGGCATTGGCGACCCAGTCCCGGAAGGCCTCGTTGACCGCGTCTTTGAGGGTTTTGGAGCCGGATTGCACCGCCACCACCGTGGCGCCGAGCAGGCGCATCCGCGCCACGTTGAGCGCCTGTCGGGCAGTGTCGACCGCCCCCATGTAGACCACACACTCCAGGCCCAGCAGCGCACAGGCGGTGGCGCTCGCGACACCGTGTTGGCCCGCGCCGGTCTCGGCGATCACCCTCGTTTTGCCCATCTGGCGTGCCAGCAGAGCCTGGCCCAACACATTGTTGATCTTGTGCGAGCCGGTGTGATTGAGATCCTCGCGCTTGAGGAAGATCCGGGCGCCGCCGGCATGCGCGCTGAGCCGCGACGCCTCGTACATCGGCGAGGGCCGGCCCGCGTAGTGGGTCTGCAGACGGTCGAGTTCATCGAGGAAGGTCTGGTCGGTGCGGGCCTTCTCGTAGGCGGCGGTGACCTCCTCGATAACGGCCATCAGGGCCTCGGGGACATACCGGCCACCGAAGGCTCCGAAGTGTCCGCGCGCGTCAGGGTCGTGGACTGTCGGCTCGGCGACGCCCACGCTGGCGCGCGGCAGGTTCGGAGTGGAGGTATCGGCCATCGTGAGGTTTTTCAGCCGGTGGTAACTCAGCGTACCGGTTTCGGACAGGACGGATGAGCCCCGGCGGTCACCAGATCGGACACCGCGGTCCGCGGGTCGCCGCTGGTCACCAGTCCCTCACCGACCAGAACGGCATCGGCACCGGCACCGGCGTAGGCCAGCAGATCGGCCGGGCCGCGCACACCGGATTCGGCGACCCGGATGATGTTCGACGGCAGTCCCGGAGCGATCCGACCGAAGCAGTCCCGGTCGACGCTGAGGGTCTTCAGGTCCCTGGCGTTGACACCGATCACCTTGGCGCCGGCCTGCAATGCGCGGTCGGCCTCCTCCTCGGTGTGCACCTCGACCAACGCGGTCATCCCGAGAGATTCGGTGCGGTCGAGCATGGACACCAATGCGGGCTGATCCAGGGCGGCGACGATCAGCAGCAGCATGTCAGCGCCGTGCGCCCGGGCTTCGTGGATCTGATACGGACGGACGATGAAGTCCTTACGCAGCACCGGGATCGTCACGGCGGCGCGGACGGCGTCCAGATCGGCAAGGGAACCGCGGAATCGGCGTTCCTCGGTGAGCACGCTGATCACCCGTGCGCCGCCGTTCTGGTACGCCCGGGCAAGTTCGGCTGGATCGGCGATGGGCGCCAACTCGCCACGGGAGGGACTGGCGCGCTTCACTTCGGCGATCACCGCGATACCCGGCGCACTGAGTGCCTTGATCGCGTCCCGGGGCGGCGGTGCGGACTCGGCGGCGGCCTTGACCTCGGCCATGCTGACGACCGCCTCGCGTGCGGCAACGTCGGCGCAAACCCCCTCAAGAATGGAGTCGAGCACGGTTGCCGAACTCATTGCGGGTGGTCCCCTCCTGCGTTAACTGCCGAACACGCCGATCGGTCAAAGGGTAACGGTCCCCAACCGGGCCCCCGTCACCGACCCTCGGTGTCCCCGGTCGGGTCGCGGCCCTCGTCCAGGGCATCCCAGATGCTGCGCTCGGACAGCGCGCCGGAACTCTGGCCACCCTCGCCCGCCGCGGGCGCGTATTTGGTTGCGGCGTCGGCCTTACCGGCCGATCGCATCATCAGCACCGCCGCCACCAATACGCCGGCCGCCGCGGCCAGAGTCACCCATGCTCCGGTCAGGTAGCGGTTGCTGTCGACCAGGGTCGCGACCGGGACATCGGCGAGTTCGGCGCCACGCGGGGCCACGTCGGGCATCACCATCAGACTCACACCGAGGTAGCCCAACGCCAGGCACACCACGGCCAGCAGCAGGGCGACCGCACGGAGCAGCAACCCGCGCACCGCCAGACCGGCCAGTGCTGCAGCCAACAGCAGCAGGGCCATCGGCAGCAGTGCGTTGGACCAGGCCGCCCCGTTGAGGTTGGTCGTCTTGGGGTGTCCGAGGCCGTCGAACGACGTCACCGACACCCACGGCAGCCGGGATGCCGCCCACAACCCGCCCGCCGACAGCAGCAACAGCAGCTGCGCGAGGCGGATCCCGGCGTTCTTCACGGGGCCCGCAGCGTCTCGGCGGCGGCAATGGCAGCCAATACCGCCTTGGCCTTGTTCGCCGCCTCGGTGTATTCGAAGGGCCCGTTCGAGTCGGCCACAACTCCGCCACCGGCCTGCACATAGGCGGTGCCGTCACGCATCAGCGCGGTGCGGATGGCGATCGCGAAGTCCGCGTTGCCGGCGAAATCCAGGTAACCCACCACACCGCCGTACAGGCCGCGGCGGGTCAGCTCCACCTCTTCGATGAGTTCCATCGCTCGGACCTTCGGGGCTCCGGAGAGGGTGCCCGCCGGGAAGCACGCGGTGACCGCATCCAGCGGCGTGCGGCCCTCGGCCAGCAGCCCGGTGACCGTGGACACCAGATGCATGACGTGGCTGTAGCGCTCGATGTGGCTGTAGTCCTCGACCCGGACCGTCCCGGGCACACACACCCGGCCCAGGTCGTTGCGGCCGAGGTCGACGAGCATGAGGTGCTCGGCACGTTCCTTCTCGTCGGAGAGCAGCTCCTTCTCCAGCAGCTGGTCTTCTTCCTCGGTGTGCCCGCGCCACCGGGTGCCGGCGATCGGGTGCGTGGTGGCCCAGCCGTCCTGCACGGTCACCAGCGCTTCGGGACTGGATCCGACGATCGAAAATGCCGTTCCCCCAGCCTCATTCGGGATGTTCAGCAGGTACATGTACGGGCTGGGATTGGACACCCGCAGCATGCGGTACACGTCGATCGGATCAGCAGCGGTATCCATCTCGAAACGCTGAGAGGGCACCACCTGGAAGGCCTCGCCGGCCTCGATCTCGCCGACGAGGCGCTCGACCACCGCTCCGTATTCCTCGATGGTGCGCTGGGAACGGGGCGCTGGGTCGGGGCGGGTGAAGGTGGCCACCGTGGAAGCCAGCGGCTGACCCAGGGCTGCGGTCATCACATCCAGTCGGGCGACAGCCTCGTCGTAAGCCTCGTCGTAAGGCTCGTCAGATCGCTCGTCACCGCCGTTCCAGTTGACCGCGTTTGCGATCAGCGTGATGGTGCCCTCGTGATGGTCGACGGCGGCCAGATCGGTCGCCAGCAGCAGCAGCATGTCGGGAAGCTGCAGGTCGTCGACGGCCAGTTCCGGCAGTCGCTCGAGGCGGCGGACGAAATCGTAGGCGAAAAATCCCACCAGGCCGCTGGTCAGCGGCGGCATATCCGCGAGCGGTCCGGTGGACAGCAACGCCATGGTGTCCCGCAGCGCCTGCAGTGGATCCCCGCCGGTGGGCGCACTCTGGGGGGCGGCCCCGAGCCATACGGCAGCACCGTCGCGGACCGTCAACGCCGCCGGCGCCCCGGCACCGATGAACGACCAGCGGGACCAGGAACGGCCGTTTTCGGCCGATTCCAGCAGGAAGGTGCCGGGACGGTTGTCGGCCAGCTTGCGGTACGCCGATAGCGGGGTCTCGCTGTCGGCGAGCACCTTGCGAGTCACCGGAACCACCCGGTGCTCGGCAGCCAGCGCCCGGAACTGTTCCCTGGTCGTGGTGGGGGTGGATTGCACGGCGTACATCCTCCCAGAGGAGGATCGGCGTACCGTGGCCGCCATGAAACGTGGTGACCGCGTACCCGAGTTCGAACTGCCGGATCAGACGGGGCAGGTGCGCTCCCTGACCGGCCTGCTGGCCGACGGACCTGTCGTGCTGTTCTTCTACCCCATGGCGATGACCCCGGGTTGCACCGCGGAGGCGTGTCACTTCCGCGACTTGGCCGACGATTTCGACGCGGTGGGCGCCTCCCGCGTCGGGATCAGCACCGACCGGGTGGAGAAGCAGGCCAGGTTCGCCGACTCCCAGCGTTTCGACTACCCACTGCTGTCCGACACCGACGGCAAGGTCGCTGAGATGTTCGGTGTCAAGCGCGGCCTGCTCGGCAAGTTCATGCCGGTGAAGCGGACGACGTTCGTCATCGACTCCGACCGCACGGTGCTGGAGGTCATTTCCAGCGAGGTCAATATGAACACCCACGCCGACAAGGCGCTGGAGGCTCTGCGGGGGCGCTAGCACCCTCGCGAGTCAGGTTTCAGGCGCCAGGAGCACATCGGCGTCGAAGCACGTGTGCTCACCGGTGTGGCACGCTGCGCCCACCTGATCCACCTCGAGAAGGACGGTGTCGCCGTCGCAGTCCAAGCGCGCCGAGTGCACGTACTGGGTGTGCCCGGAGGATTCGCCCTTGACCCAGTACTGGCCCCGGGAGCGCGAAAAATAGGTCGCCTGGCGGGTTTCCAGGGTACGGGCCAGCGCCTCGTCGTCCATCCAGGCCACCATCAGCACCTGACCGGTACCGCGCTCCTGGGCGACGGCGGCGAACAGGCCGTCGGCATTGCGTTTGAGCCGGGCTGCGATCGCCGGATCGAGAGTCGCTTCGCTCATCGCACCCCCGCCAGATTCGTGCTCTTCGCTTCGCTCATCGCA
>DAIPYT010000067.1:12350-14683 GCA_036782595.1 Mycobacterium sp.
GCTTCGCTCATCGCACCCCCGCCAGATTCGTGCTCTTCGCTTCGCTCATCGCACCCCCGCCAGATTCGTGCTCTTCGCTTCGCTCATCGCACCGTCACCCCTTCAGCCGCCATTGCCGCCTTCACATCCCTGATGCTCAACTCCCCGAAGTGGAAGACGCTGGCCGCCAGTACCGCGTCGGCTCCGGCCCGCACCGCCGGGGCAAAATGCTCCAGCTCACCGGCGCCGCCGCTGGCGATCACCGGCACGGTGACCGCAGCGCGCACCGCCCGCAGCATCGGCAGGTCGAAACCGGCCTTGGTTCCGTCGGCGTCCATCGAGTTCAACAGGATCTCCCCGACGCCGAGTTCGGCTCCGCGCCTTGCCCATTCGACCGCATCGATGCCGGTTCCCTGGCGGCCACCGTGGGTGGTGACCTCCCAGCCCGACGCAGTCGGCGGCGATCCGGCCGGCACGGTCCGGGCGTCCACCGACAAAACGATGCACTGGGATCCGAACTGGCGGGACAGCTCGTCGAGCAACTCCGGCCGGGCGATGGCCGCAGTATTGACCGACACCTTGTCCGCCCCGGCCCGCAGCAGGGCGTCGACGTCGGCGATCGAACGCACGCCACCGCCGACGGTCAGCGGAATGAAGACCTGCTCGGCGGTGCGGCTGACGACGTCGAGCATGGTCGCCCGCCCCGAGGAGGACGCCGTGACATCCAGGAAGGTCAGTTCGTCGGCGCCCTCGGCGTCGTAGGCCGCGGCCAGTTCCACCGGATCACCGGCGTCGCGCAGGTTCTCGAAGTTGACGCCCTTGACCACCCGGCCGGCATCGACGTCCAAACAGGGAATGACCCGCACTGCCACATCCGTGATCTTGTTTGGCATCAGCGGTACTCCTCCGGTGAGCCGACCCGATCCAGAATATCCATGATCTCCTCGTGTACGACGGGCGCCGCGGTCAGCATCGACCGGGTCTCGATGGTCCACGGCTCGCCGTCGAGGCTGGTCACCACACCGCCCGCCGCCCGGACCAAGGCCACCCCGGCGGCGTGATCCCACACCTTGCCACCGAAACCGACTGCCGCCCCGAGGATTCCGGCCGCAACGAACGCCATGTCGATGCCGGTGGATCCGTGCATCCGCAGCTTGGATGAAACCCGACTCAGTTCTTCCAGCACCGCCATCCGGTAGCGGCCGGGGAAGCGCCCGCCCCAGTCGATGTTGAAGGCGCCGAATGCCACCATGGATTCAGCAAGCCCGGTGCGAGCCAGCGGCGGGTGCGCAACCCCATTGACATACAGCGGACCGCCCGCGACCGCGGTGTAGCGGTCGCCGGTGAAGGGTAGCCAGGTCAGCCCCGCTACCGGTTGGCCGTCGCGGATCAGGCCCAGCAGGATGGCGGCCATCGGCGAACCGGCCGCGTAGTTGAAGGTTCCGTCGATCGGGTCGAGGACCCACACCAGCGGGGATTTCACATCAGCCCCGCCGTACTCCTCGCCGTGCACCCCGATCCCGGTGGCGGCCTGCAGTTCGGCCACCACCTGACGTTCGATGGCCAGGTCCACCTCGGTGGCGAAGTCGTTGCCGTGTTTGCGCACCGCGGACTCCGCCCGGTGCCCGGCGACGAACGGGTCGGCGGCGCGGTCCAGGATCGCGGCGGCTTCGGCGACCAGGCCCTCGAGGTCGGGCACGTTAACCGTTCACCGCGTCCTTCATCGCCGCCAGCGCCTCAGGCAGTGTGAAACGACCGGCGTAGAGGGCTTTTCCGACGATCGCGCCCTCCACCCCACTGCCGGTGAGGGTGGCGATGGCGCGCAGGTCGTCCAGGCTCGACACTCCCCCGGATGCAATCACCGGGGCGTCGGTGCACTCGGCGACACCCTCAAGCAGTTCCAGGTTCGGTCCGGTGAGGGTGCCGTCCTTGGTGACGTCGGTGACGACGAACCGTGAACAGCCCTCGCCGTCAAGGCGTTCCAGCACCTGCCAGAGGTCCCCGCCATCGGTTTCCCAGCCGCGTCCCCGCAACCGGTGTTCGTCATCGATGATCTGCACGTCCAGTCCCACCGCCACCTTGTCGCCGAACTCGGCGATCGCCCGGGCGCACCACAGCGGGTTCTCCAGCGCCGCGGTGCCGATGTTGACCCGCTCGCATCCGGTGGCCAGTGCCGCTCGCAGCGACGCGTCGTCGCGGATACCCCCGGACAGCTCGACTTTCACGTCCAGTGCACGCACCACCTCGGCCAACAGTTCGGCGTTGCTCCCGCGGCCGAATGCGGCGTCGAGGTCCACCAGGTGAATCCACTCGGCGCCGTCGCGCTGCCAGGTCAGCGCCGCCTCCAGCGCCGA
>DAIPYT010000068.1:0-14585 GCA_036782595.1 Mycobacterium sp.
GAAGTGGTGGCACTGTTCAACTCCGCGCGAGCGGTGGTGGTGCCCTCGGTGTGGGCCGATCCGTGCCCCACGGTGGTGCTGGAGGCGATGGCGGCCGGCCGGCCGGTGGTGGCCGCGGCCTCCGGTGGCATCGTCGACATGGTCGTCGACGGGCAGACCGGCTTCTTGGTACCGCCCGGTGATGCCGATGCACTGGCAGCTGCGCTCGCCGAGTTGCTCAGTCAGCCCGACAAGGCACGGGCCTTCGGGGTCGCCGGACGCGACCGCGCCCGGCAGTTCACCGTCAGCGCAGTCGTTTCGCGGATCGAGACGATGTACGCCGATGCGATCGGCGATCGGCGGTCACGGGGCTGACCATGACCGACCACCATGCCGAGCATCACAGCAAGCTGCGATTTCTGTTGCGCAGCGCCGCGGCCCTGGCATCGACGAGCGTCGTCTCCGCAGCCCTCGGGCTCGTCTACTGGGCCGTGGCCGCGCGGGCATTCCCGGCCGTCGATGTCGGCGAGGCCTCGACCGCGATCGCCGCGATGAGCCTGATGGCCCCGCTGACCCTGCTCGGTCTGGGAACCCTACTGCTGTCGGAACTGCCCACCATGAAGGGCGGGCGCAGCACATTGGTGGCCACGGCTGCACTGCTTACCGGGCTTTTCTCCGCTGGTATCGCGCTGATTTGCACCTTGGTCCTGCCCAGTGACTTCCTCGGACTGCCTGATATCAGCACCCACCTTCCGGTTGCGCTGCTCTTCGCCGCGGCGGTGGGTACGCAATGCGTCGGTCTGCTCCTCGATCAGTCCCTCCTTTCGGTGATCGGCGGCGGAATGCAATTGCGCCGCAACCTGATTCAGAGCATCGTCAAATTGGTTCTGCTGATCGCCTTCGCGGTGACGGTGGCACGGCTCGGGTCGCTGGCCATCCTCACCAGCTGGATGCTGGCCAATGTCGTGTCGCTGCTGATCGTCGGCGTCATGCTGATGCGGCGTCACGGCGTTTCGGTGCGGCAGTTGCTGCCCGCTCCTCGGATGTTGCGCGGACTGCACTTCGATGCCGCACGCCACCACGTGCTGAACACCGCCCTGCTGGTGCCGTACTTCGCCATGCCGATCGTCGCGAACGTGATCGTGGGTTCTGAGCAGGCCGCCTATTTCTACGCGGCGTTGTCGCTGTCGGGGGCCGTCTTCTTTCTGCCGATGTCGTTGTCCACGGCGTTGTTCGCCTCCGGTGCCCGTGACTCCCGCACCTTTCTGATGGAGTTCCGCAAGACCATCCGGTACTCGGTCCTGGCGTGCCTGGGTGCCATTGCCGTGGTCGCGATCGTCGGTCGCTACATCCTGCAGATCTTCGGGGCCGCCTACGCCGACTACGGCTACCTCCCGCTGATCCTGCTGTCGCTGGGCGGTATGGGCCTCATCGTCAAAGACCACCATGTCGCGCTGGCGCGTATCACCGGGGATGTCGGCCGTGAGGCACTCCTGGTCTGGACATTGACCGTCGCTGAGGTGGTCTGTGCCGCGATCGGGGCGGTCCGCGGCGGACTCACCGGGCTCGCCCTCGGTTGGCTGGCGGCGGTGGGCGTGGGAATGCTGATCTACGGACCCCGTGTCGTTGCGGCCTACCGTGGGCGGGCCGACGTGCAGGCACGTCTCGCCGGGGTGCCGGCGTCATGAGACTGCGTACCGCGCTGTCCTGCGGCCTCGCCGCGGTTCTGCTGTGTCAGCCCGTCGCGGGCTGCGGTGCGCGCGCGGCGGCCGGGACGATCGTCTCCGGGCCGATGTTCGACGACTTCTCCGGTCCGCAAGGTTCGCGACCGAACCCGGAGTACTGGACCATGGATGTCGGGCCCTCAGCTGAGAAAGGCTGGGAGCGCGGCAGTCTGCAGACCTACACCGATTCCCCGGACAACGTTCGTCTCGACGGGTACGGAAACCTGGTCATCGAAGCCCGGAAGTCCGGCGACGGCTACACCTCGGGCCGATTGGTCACTCGCGGTAAGTTGCTGTTCCCACTCGGGACGATCTCGGCGCGGATCAAATTCCCCGCCGGTCAAGGACTTTGGTCGGCGTTTTGGATGCTGGGCGCCGATATCGAGACGATCGGCTGGCCCGACTGCGGCGAAATCGACATCATGGAGATGATCAACACCGGCAGCACCTATAACATCGCTTTGCACGCGCCGGGCGCCGACGTTGAGAAGAAGGACTCGATCGACGACCTGAGTCGCGACTACCACAACTACTGGATGACCCGCACCGAAGACCGCGTCACCGTCGGCGTCGACAAGGCCACTCTGGCCAACTTCACGGCCGAATCGTTCCCGGCGCCGTGGATCTTCGATCGTCCGATGTTCGCGTTACTCAATCTTGCGGTCGGCGGCGACTGGCCGGGGCAGCCCGACCCGTCGACCCCGTTCCCGGCCTCGATGAGCGTCGACTGGTTCTCCTATCAGCCATTGGATCCATCCACCCCGCAGAGTCAGGAGTGAAAGTGCGCCGTACAACAGCGTTGTTCGCGATCGCGAGCGTGGTGGCCGGGCCGGTCATCTGGGCCGCCCCCGGCGCGCTCGCCGAACCGGTGGGCCCCGATCCGGTTCCGGCTCCGGTCCCGGTTCCGGCTCCGGCCGACGCCCCCGCTGCTGCCCCGGCCGCCGGCCCGACGATCTCGCTGGCCGATCTCGGTGCGGGCGGCAGCATCACCTTCTACGTCACCCGGGACAGCGCCTTAACCAGCGTGACGTTCCCGGCACCCCCGGGGTTGGTGCCGGCCTCGATCAAGGCCAGGCTCGAACTGCCGGTCAACCTGCGCTTCGGAAACCTGTCGGTGAGGCAGGGTGAACGCACCATCAGCCGCCAACTGCTGCCGACCCAGGACCAGGCCGAGGTGGTCATTCCGCTCAACGGTGTCGAGGCCTCCGGGGGCTGGGTGAGCCTCAACTTCGCGATCACCGCGCTCCCACTGGAGGGCTACTGCTGGGACTCCAGATCGCCGATCCGGCTCGCCGACGCTGCGGTGAACTTCGCCGGGACCGTTCGACCACCGACGAATGTCGCCGATTTCCTGCCGCCCGTGCTGCGCAAGGTCACCATCGCTGTTCCGGCCAAGCCCTCACCGGGTGAGACCGCTGGGGCGGTGCAGACGGCTGCGGCAGTGGCCGAACGCAACGGTCAGAAGCCCGAGGTGGTGGTGGTACGGCTGCCCGACGGTGCGCCCGCGCTGCCTCCCCCGGCTGATCCGTTGGAGCGGCAGATCATCGTCAAGGAGGGGCCCGTCAGGGGACTGTCGCTGCAAGGGCCGGCGCTGCTGATCTCGGGCCCCGCCAATGAACTCGCCGACCAGGCCCGACTGCTGGGCGACGAGTCCGTCCAGTACGCCGCGAGCACCGGTGCGGTGTCCGATGCCCTCCCGGAACCGGTATTCGAGAACGACACCACCACGGTCGAGCAGATGATGGGCCGGACTCTCAGTTCGGAGGCCGCCTGGCCGCGGGTCGTTGTGCCCATCGACCAGAGTCGGTGGGGAAAACCGGTGGACGCCGTGACGGTGCGCCTCATCGGGTCCTACACACCGGTGCCGGCCGACTTCGGCGGTGAAGTGGTCGTCACGATCGGCGGCGATTCCCTCGAGAACTCGCCGAGCGCCTACCTCGGTGGCGGTCCGACCGTTGCGCGCTGGCCGGCTGACGCCACCGGGACGATCGACCGGACGATGACCATCCCGAATCGTCTGCTCAAGCGGTCGATCGGCCTCGACGTGGTCATCCGCGCGACCGGTGACCCGGGGAATTGCGGTGACTACTTTCCGGCGCTGCTGAAAATCGACGGCAGTACCAAAATCACGGTCCAGCGGGCCAACCCACCAGTGCCGCAGGGCTTCCAGTCCCTACCGCAGTCTCTGATGACGCCGCGTGTCCGCTTCGGTATCGGCTCCGATTCCTTCGGTGACACGGTGCGTGCCGTCCAGATCATGTTGGGTCTACAGCGGTCCAGCGCGGTGCCACTGCTCGCCGAGGTGACGTCGTTGGATGAGGCGATCGCCTCGACCGATCCGGCTGTGCTGATCGCCGCCGACGGCTGGAAGGACAAGCCGATCGCACTGCCCTTCAGCGTCGACCAGGGAAAGGTGGACATCACCGGCTTGGACGCCGCCGAACGGTCGGTCACCCTCACGCTCGATCCGGCCGCGGGCTTCGGGTCGCTGCAGACGGTGTTCGACGGCCAGCGCACCGTTCTGATTGCCACCTCGACCGGGGTGCCGGGCCAACTCGACGACCTGCTTCGCTACCTGCTTGCCCAGCCGGGGCGGTGGTCCGGACTGGACGGCCGGGCCGTCATCGCCGTTCCAGGTGCTGAGCCCGTCACGATCGCCAATCCCCCGGGGGACTACGCGGAGACCGCCGAGAAGCCGGCCGGCGGGGAGAGCGACCGCTGGTTCTGGTGGGGTGTCGGCGGTGTCGCCGCGTTGGCGGGGCTGGGGGCGCTTGGCATCCTGGTCCGGGCTCGGCGGCAAACCTCCGGTTAGCGTTACAGGGTGATCCAGGAGCACTCCGCGCGATGGTGAGCCGGCTGTCGACCTCTGATGCGGCGTTCTACCACCAGGAGAACACCGCGACGCCGATGTATGTCGGCTCGCTGTCGATCCTGCGCCGGCCTCGTGGCGGACTGAGCTACGACGCCCTGCTGGAATCCGTCGAGCGGCGACTGCCGCAGATTCCGCGGTACCGGCAGAAGGTTCGCGAGGTCACCCTGGGCATCGCACGCCCGGTCTGGATCGACGATCCCGATTTCGACATCACCTATCACATTCGGCGCTCGGCGTTGCCGTCCCCGGGCAGTGACGCTCAACTTCACGACCTGGTGTCCCGGCTGGCGGGTCGCCCGTTGGACCGCAGCCGCCCGCTCTGGGAGATGTACCTCATCGAGGGTTTGGACCGAAATCGCCTGGCACTGTTCATCAAATCCCATCAGGCGTTGATCAACGGGATGACGGCATTGGAGATCGGGCACGTCGTCGCCGACCGCACCCGCAAGCCGGCCGACGTCGGCGAGGACATCTGGCTGCCGGCCCGGGAACCCTCCGATGGCCGGCTTGTGTTCGAAGCGGTGACGGACATGCTGGCGCGTCCGGGTCAGGAACTGAGTGCGCTTCGATCGGCGGTCGGGGAGGTGGTGACCAACGCCGGCGAGCGGGCTGCGCTGGGCCGTCGCGCCGCCGACCTGGCCCGCCGGGTGACCCGCCGCAACGCGCCGGAGAGTCCGTTGAACACCACGGTGTCGCGGCACCGCCGCTTCACCGTCGCCGCCGCACCGCTGGCGGATTTCCGCCGGCTGCGGGCTCGGTATGACTGCGATGTCAACGATGTGCTGCTGTCGGTGGTCGCCGGTGCGCTGCGCAACTGGCTGCTGTCCCGCGGTGAGCCGGTTCCGGCCGGTATGGCGGTGCGGGCGATGGCACCGACATCGGTCTACCCCGACGTCGACATGGCGTCCTCCGGGCCCGGTCAGGCCATCAGCGAGGTGGCGCCGTTCCTGATCGACCTGCCGGTCGGTGAGGGTAATGCGGTGGTCCGGCTCTCTCAGATCGCCCACGCCACCGAGTCGCACTCCGCCGCGGCCAGTCTGGTGGATGCCCGGACCATCGTGACGCTGTCCGGTTTCCCACCGCCCACCCTGCACGCCATGGGTACCCGGGTCGCGACCCGATTCCCGCCCCGTCAATTCAATCTGCTGATCACCAATGTGCCTGGGCCGCAATCGCAGATGTACATCGCGGGGGCCAAACTTCTGGAGACCTACTCGGTGCCGCCGCTGCTGCACGATCAGGTTCTGGCCATCGGTGTGACGTCCTATTGCGGCATGGTCTACTTCGGCATCAACGCCGACCGCGACGCCATGAGTGACGTCGATGTTTTTCCCGAACTGCTCGCCGAATCGTTGGAAGAGTTGATCGAGGCATCCCAGTAGGTCCGCCCGTCGTACGATGCGGCCATGGGTAAGGACACGCCGAAAAAGCCGGAAAAGTCGAAAAAGAGCGGCAAGAGTGACAAGGCCAAAGTCGCGAAAGTTTCGAACGACGTCTACGAGGCCGAACTTTTCCGCCTTCAAACGGAACTGGTGAAGCTCCAGGAGTGGGTGCGCGACACCGGGGCGCGCATCGTGATTCTGTTCGAGGGCCGTGACGCCGCCGGCAAGGGCGGCACCATCAAACGGATCACCGAGTACCTCAGTCCGCGCACCGCCCGGATCGCCGCACTGCCGGCACCCAGCGACCGGGAGAAGGGGCAGTGGTACTTCCAGCGTTATATCGAGCATCTTCCGACCAGGGGCGAGATCGTGCTGTTCGACCGGTCCTGGTACAACCGCGCCGGAGTCGAACGGGTGATGGGTTTCTGCACCCCCGCGGAGGAGACGCTGTTCCTGCGCCAGACGCCCCTGTTCGAGCAGATGCTCATCGACGACGGAATCATGTTGCGCAAGTACTGGTTCTCGGTGTCCGAGGACGAGCAGTTGCGCCGGTTCAAATCCCGTCTCAACGACCCGCTGCGGCGCTGGAAGCTCAGCCCGATGGACATGGAGTCGATCTACCGGTGGGAGGACTACTCCCGGGCCAAGGACGACATGATGGTGCACTGCGACACCCCGGGCAGCCCCTGGTACGAGGTGGAGTCCCATATCAAGAAGCACGCCCGGCTCAATATGATCTCCCACCTGTTGTCGACCATCCCCTACACCGAGGTGGAGGTGGAGAAGGTGGTCATCCCGGAACGGCCGCAGATCGGCAACTACCGGCGACCGCCGCGGAATCTGACCAACTTCGTGCCGGATTTCGCCGTGTCGCTGATGGGGGACAAAGAGGGCTGATCGCCTAGTCTCACCGGCATGCGGGTCTACATCCCGGCCACCCTGCCGATGCTGCAAGAACTGGTCACCGACGGCTATCTGCAGCCACGCGGCGGGACCGCGTTCGCGGTCACCCCTGCGCTGCGCGAGGCCTACGCCGAGGGTGACGACGAGGAACTGGCCGAGATCGCGATCGCGGAGGCGGCACTGGCCTCGATTCGGCTGCTCTCCGCCGACCCCGACGGGGGTCTGCCGTTGCGGCGGGCCGTGGTGGTCGCCGACGCCGACAAAACCACGCTGCGGCCCGACCTCGACGACGCCGTGGTGCGGGTCAGCGGCCGGATCGCCATGGATCAGGTCGCCGCGGTCTACGTCGACAACGCCGACGCCGAGCCCGCCGTGCGGGCCGCCATCGAGGTCATCGACGAGGCCGACTTCGGCGACGAGGATGCCGAGTTGACGGTGGGCGATGCCCAGGACCACGCCCTGGCCTGGTACGCCACCCAGGAGGTGCCGTTCCTGCTCGACTTGCTCTGAGGTCTGCGACGGGCCGGTACGGTGGGGGGCGTGAGCACCCAGGCCAGGCCCAAGGCCAGGCTGGGCGCTGCGGTTCGCGCCCTGATCGGCCCAGTGTCCACGCCGCTGCTGGTCGACGACTACCTCAAACTGGTCAACCCGCTGTGGTCGGCCCGTGAGCTGCGTGGGCGCATCGTCGAGGTCCGGCCCGAGACCAGGGACTCGGCCACCCTGGTGATCAAGCCGGGTTGGGGTTTCAGCTTCGACCACCAGCCCGGGCAGTACATCGGGATCGGGGTGCTCGTCGACGGACGCTGGCGCTGGCGTTCCTACTCGCTGACCTCGCCGGCCCGGACCGGTGCGGCCCGCACCCTGAGCATCACCGTCAAGGCGATGCCGGAAGGATTCCTGTCCACCCATCTGGTCAACGGCGTGCGGCCCGGAACGGTCGTCCGGCTCGCCGCGCCGCGGGGCAACTTCGTGATGCCCGACCCCGCCCCGGCGTCGGTGCTGTTCCTCACCGCCGGGTCCGGCATCACCCCGGTGATGTCGATGTTGCGGACGATGGTCAGGCGAGGCGGGCTAGCGGACATCGTCCATCTGCACAGCGCGCCCACCGCCGAGGACGTCATGTTCGCCGCCGAGCTCACCGAACTCCAACGCACCCACCCCGGGTACCGGCTCACGGTTCGGGCCACCCACACCGAGGGCCGGCTGGAGCTGTCCCGGCTGGCCGATCAGGTTCCGGACTGGCGTGATCGTCATACCTGGGTGTGCGGACCGGAGGGACTGCTGAGCGACGCCGACAGTCTCTGGTCGTTAGCCGGTCTGGCGGATCGGCTGCACCTGGAGCGGTTCGCCGCCACCCGCGTCCCCGCCGCGGAAGGGGGCGGCGCCGTCACCTTCGCCCGCACCGGCACCACCCGATCCGCCGACGCGGCGACCTCGGTGCTGGAGGTCGGGGAGCGGGCCGGAGTTCAACTGCCGTTCGGCTGCCGGATGGGTATCTGCCACACCTGTGTGGTCAGCTTGGTGGACGGCCGGGTCCGCGACCTGCGCACCGGCGTCGAATACGAACCGGGTACCAGGGTGCAGACCTGTGTGGTCGCCCCCAGCGGAGACTGCGTGGTGGACATCTGATGGCGATCACCGACATCGAGGCCTTCACCCACCTCACCGACGCCGATATCGAGGCGCTGGCAACCGAACTCGACGCGATTCGCACCGACGTCGAGGAGTCCCTCGGCGATCGCGACGCCCGCTACATCCACCGCACCATCGCCGCCCAACGCGGCCTGGAGGTGGCCGGCCGGGTGTTGTTGGCCTTCGGTTCCAAGCGGGTGTTCTGGTGGGCCGGAACCGCCAGCCTGGCGCTGGCCAAGATCATCGAGAACATGGAGATCGCTCACAACGTCCTGCATGGTCAGTGGGACTGGATGAACGATCCGGAGATCCACTCCTCGACCTGGGAGTGGGACATGGTCGGCGCCGCCAAGCACTGGCGGGTCACCCACAACGTGTCCCACCACAAGTACACCAACATCCTCGGCATGGACGACGACGTCGGCTACGGCGTGCTGCGGGTCACCCGCGATGAGCCGTGGCAGCCGCGCAACGTCCTCAACCTGGGCATCAACACGATGCTCGCGCTCGGATTCGAGTGGGGAATCGCGTTGCAGCACTTGGAACTCCGCAAGATCCTCCAGCCGGAGACCCGGGCGGCCACCATCGTGCGGTTCCAGGAACTGTCCACCAAGGCGGGGCGGCAGCTGGCCAAGGACTTCGTGGTCTACCCGGCGTTGACGGCACTGCGGCCGGGGTCGGGCAGGGGGCGTTTCGGCTCCACCGTCAAGGCGAACCTGCTGGCCAACGTCATCCGCAATCTGTGGACCAACGCGGTGATCTTCTGCGGCCACTTCCCGGACGGCGCGGAGAAGTTCACCACCACCGACATGGCGGGGGAGAGCCAGGGGCAGTGGTATCTGCGCCAGATGCTGGGCAGCGCCAATATCGACGCCGGTCCCGTGCTGGGGTTCATGACCGGCAACTTGTCCTACCAGATCGAGCATCACCTCTACCCAGATCTGCCGAGTCGCCGTCTTGCCGAGATCTCGGTACGGGTCCGGCAGATCTGCGAGAAGTACGACCTGCCCTACACCAGCGGGCCGTTTCCGGTGCAGTACGCCAAGACCTGGCGCACCATCGCCAAGCTGTCCCTGCCGGACCGGTTCCTGCGCGCGACCGCCGACAACGCCCCGGAAACCCGCAGCGAGAAGATGTTCGAGGGGCTCGCGGTGCGGTCGCGCGGCCTCAAGACGGCGTTGCAGGAGGCTCGCGCCCGACACCGGGCCGGGGTCGGGCGTCGAAAGTGCGCTGAGATCGACTGAGGGCCGCTTTCCGCCCTGATCGTCGATCTGAGCGCACTTTCGGCACGCTTCAGTCAGGGAGGTAGGCGAAGGTATCGGGGTTGGGGCCCATCCGGCCCGCCTCGCCTCCTTTGTCCAAGGCGGTGAGGGCCTCGATCTCCTCGTCGTTGATCTCGAAGTCGAAGATCTCGAAGTTCTCCCGCATCCGCTGCGGGTGAACCGATTTCGGGAAGACGACGTCGCCGCGCTCGGTATGCCAGCGCAGCACCACCTGCCCCGGATGCACGCCGA
Source organism: Mycobacterium sp. (assembly GCA_036782595.1). Taxonomy (GTDB): domain Bacteria; phylum Actinomycetota; class Actinomycetes; order Mycobacteriales; family Mycobacteriaceae; genus Mycobacterium. The sequence continues at coordinate 10,007 of DAIPYT010000068.1, forward strand.
GAGACTTCGCGATACGGATCACCACCGGGTCGCCGAGGACCTTGCCGCGGGCGATGGGGGACCAGCCTTGAGTGACGATGTCGTGCTCGGTGCCGTAGGCCCGCACCTCGTCATTGGTGAAGTAGGGGTGCACCTCGATCTGGTTGACCGCGGGGGTGGTCTCGGTTTCCCGCGCCAGTTCCTGCAGGTGGTGGATCTGGAAGTTCGACACCCCGATGCTGCGGGCCCGGCCGTCGGCCTTGAACTCCTCCAACGTCTTCCAGGTGGACACGAAGTCACCGTCGTAGAGCGTGGGCAGCGGCCAGTGGATCAGGAACAGGTCGACGTAGTCGGTGCCCAGTGCGCGCAGGGTCTCGTCGAAGGCGCGGCGGGCGTCGTCGGGCCGATGGAATCCGTTGTTGAGCTTGCTGGTGACGAACACCTGCCCGCGGTCCAGGCCGGACTCGTGGATACCCTGCCCGACACCGGATTCGTTGCCGTACATCTGCGCGGTGTCGAGGTGCCGGTAGCCGATCTCAAGGACCTCTTTGACCACCGCGGCGGTGTCCTCCGGCGGTACGAGATACAACCCGAAGCCCAGCTGGGGAATCTGGTTGCCGTCGTTGAGGGTGATCATCGGGACGGTGTTGGGGCCGATCGTGCTCATCGCTGCTCCTCCATATGTCGAGTCTCTAGTAGCCGGTGCTCTCGTCCAAAACCGCCAGCAGCCGGCGCGCGGCGGAGACTCGGCGGGCCTGCGCCCCGGTCAGGTTGTCCAGCGCGCATTCCGGATCAGCGGGTACCCCGCGGTGGCCGCATCCGCGCGGGCAGTCGGCCACCACATCGGCCAGATCCGAGAATGCCAGCATCACGTCGTCGGCCTTGATGTGGGCCAGCCCGAACGAGCGGATGCCCGGGGTGTCGATCACCCAGCCGCCGCCGGGCAGCGGCAGCGCCACCGACTGGGTGGAGGTGTGCTTGCCCTTGCCGACGCCGGAGACCTCCCCGATGGCCCGTTGGGCCTGCGGCACAAGGCGATTCACCAACGTCGATTTGCCGACCCCGGAATGGCCCAGTAGCACGGTGACCTGCCCGGTCAGCAGGGCGCGCACCTCGTCGACCGGTTCGTCGCGACCGGCCGCGACCACGGTCAGATCCAGGTCGGCGAACTGCTCGGCGAACGGCGCGGCGGGAGCCAGATCGGTCTTGGTCAGGCACAGGATCGGGCGCACCCCGCCGGTGAAGGCGGCGATCAGCGCCCGGTCCACCAGTCCGGTGCGTGGCGGGGGGTCGCTCAGTGCGACGACGACCATCATCTGATCGGCGTTGGCCACCACCACCCGTTCGGTGGGGTCGGTGTCATCGGCGGTGCGGCGCAACACCGTTCGCCGTTGGCCGCGGCGCACGATCCGGGCCAGGGTGTCGGGCCGCCCGGACAGGTCACCGACCACGTCCACCTCATCGCCGACGACGATCGGGGTGCGCCCCAACTCGCGGGCCCGCATCGCGGTCACCGGCCGGTCCGGGTCCCCGCCAAGCACACAGCCCCACCTGCCGCGGTCCACGGTGACCACCATCGCGGCGTGTGCGTCGGCGTGCTCGGGGCGGGTCTTGGTGCGCGGACGCGAACCCCGGCCGGCCCGGACGTGAACGTCGGACTCGTCGTAGTCCAGCCGGCGACTCAAATCCGGGAGTCCCCGGCCAGCATCGCGGCCCACATCCCGGGGAAGTCCGGCAGTGTCTTGGCGGTGGTGGCGATGTCCTCGACCTCCACATCGGCGACCCGCAACCCGATGATCGCCCCGGCCATCGCCATCCGGTGGTCGGCGTAGGACCGCCACAGCCCGCCGTGCAACGGCCGGGCGGTGATCACCAGGGCGTCGGGTTCTTCGGCGCAGTCCCCGCCCAGTCCGTTGATCTCGGTGCGCAGGGCCGCCAGCCGGTCGGTCTCATGCCCGCGAAGATGGGCGATCCCGGTCAGTCGCGACACCGAACCGGGTTCGGCCAGCGCAGCCAGGGCAGCCATAGAAGGGGTGAGCTCGCCGACCTCGTGCAGATCCATGTCGAAGCCGGGGTAGCCGGCGGGCCCGGTCACCCACAGACCGGAATTCTCATGGTGCACAGCGCAATTCAGCAGCCGCAAGATGGACAGGATGATCGGCGCCGGCTGGACGCTGATGGTGGGCCACCCGGCGATCCGCACGGTGCCGCCGGTGACCGCCGCCGCTGCCGCGAACGGCACGGCATTGGACAGGTCCGGCTCGATGTGCCAGTCGCGGGGCTTGACCCGGCCGGGTTGCACCCGCCACCGGTTCGGGACGGTCTCGTCGACCTCCACCCCCGCCTCCGACAGCATCGCCACCGTCATCGCGATATGGGGAGCCGACGGCACCGAGGTGCCGGTGTGCACCACCGTCAGGCCGTCGGTGAAGGCCGCACCCGACAGCAGCAGGCCGGAGACGAACTGCGAGGAGGACGAAGCGTCGATGTGCACGGTGCCGCCCGGCACGGATCCACGGCCGTGCACCGTGAACGGCAGGCCCGACCCGTCGATGTCGACACCCAGGCCCCGCAGCGCGTCGAGCAGGGGGGTGATCGGGCGGGAGCGGGCCTGCTCATCGCCGTCGAAGCGCACCGCGGAGGTGCTCAGCGCGGCCAACGGCGGCACGAACCTCAGCACCGTGCCAGCCAATCCGCAGTCGACACCGGCGCCGGGGCCGGGATCCAGCGCGCCGGTGACGACCAGTTCGGTCCCGTCGCCGTCGATGCGGATCCCCAGGCTCTGCAGGGCGCCGATCATCAGGTCGGTGTCGCGGCTGCGGAGCGCCCCGCTGATCGTCGAGGAGCCGCTGAGCGCGGCGAGAATCAGCGCGCGGTTGGTCATCGACTTCGAGCCGGGCACAGTCACGGTCGCGTCCAGCGGCGCGGTGGCGTGCGGCGCGGCCCAAAGGTTCACGGCCTACATCCTGCCTTGCCGGGGCACGATGGAGGTATGTGCGGGCGATTCGCGGCGACCACCGACCCGGCGACGTTGGCTGTGGCGATCGACGCCGTCAACGAGACCGGGCAGGAATTTCGGGGCCCCAACTACAACGTCGCGCCCACCACCGACATCGCCGCCGTCGTGGCCCGGCGCGACGAGGCCCAGGGTGAGCCTCGGAACGAGGTCACCCGGCGGATCCGGTTGATGCGGTGGGGGTTGTTGCCGAGTTGGGTGAAGGCCGACGCCGACGGTCGTCCGATCGCCGCTAGAAAGGGCGGGGCCCCGCTGATCAACGCCCGCGCCGAGAAGGTCACCTCCTCCCCGGCGTTCCGGTCCGCCGCGGAGCACAAGCGCTGCCTGATCCCGATGGACGGCTACTACGAGTGGATGCCCAATGCCGATGACCCGAAGGGCCGCAAGACGCCGTTCTACATCTACCGCGAGGAGGGCCCGCTGCTGGTGGCTGGGCTGTGGTCTGCCTGGCGGGCTGCCCATCATGCCGAACCGGTGTTGACCTGCACCATCATCACCACCGACGCCGTCGATCAGCTGGGCCGGATCCACGACCGGATGCCGGTACCGGTCGCCGAGGCGGACTGGGACCGCTGGCTGGACCCCGACCGGCCGGCCCCGGCCGACCTGCTGGCCGCTCGGCCCGATATCAGCGGGATCGCCATTCGTGAGGTGTCGACGTTGGTCAACAACGTCAGAAACAACGGCCCGGAGTTGATCGCCCCGGCGGAGTCGGGCAACCAACCGGTCGGTCTGTTCTAGCGGCGCGACTGGCGATAGCATCGGAGCAAAGCGATCCAGCCGGAGGAATCTTCATGACCGCAGTTGAACCCAAGGCCTACACCATCACGGTGCACAACCCCGCTAACGGCTCGGTGGTCGGCTCGGTGCCCATCGACGACTCCGAAGCCGTCGCAGCCAAGGCCCGGGAGCTGCGGCTCTTCCAGCAGGACTGGGAAGCCATGGGCGGGCGCGGCCGCAAGAAGTGGATGCTCAAGTGGCAGGACTGGATCCTGGACAACGCCGACCACCTCACCGAGGTGCTGATGTCGGAGACCGGCAAGAGCCATATCGACGCCGCGCTGGAGCCGGTCGGTGTGGCCGACGCCATCAAGTACTGGGCCAGCCACGCCGAGGAGTTCCTCGCCGACAAGCATCCCAAGGCGCACAGCCCGCTGTTCAAGGTCAAGAAACTCACCACCCTCTACCGGCCCTACCCGGTGGTCGGCATCATCGAGCCGTGGAACTTCCCGCTGGCGATGCTCGGCCTGGACGTGGTGCCGGCCCTTGCCGCTGGCGCTGCTGTGCTGCTGAAACCCTCTGAGGTGACGCCACTTTCGGCGGTGGAGTTCGTGCGCGGCTGGAACGAGGTCGGCGCCCCGCCGGTGCTCGCGCTGTCCACCGGTTACGGCGCCACCGGTGCCGCGGTGATCGCCAACTCCGATTACGTCCACTTCACCGGCTCCACGGCCACCGGTAAGAAGGTCGCGGTGGCCTGCGCCGAGCGGCTCATCCCGTTCAGTCTGGAGCTCGGCGGTAAGGACCCCGCGATCGTGCTGGCCGACGCCGACGTCGACCGGGCCGCCAACGGCATCGCCTGGGGCG
>DAIPYT010000069.1:0-10542 GCA_036782595.1 Mycobacterium sp.
GTGGTGCAGGCCCGGCACTGACCGCACCCCGGGACGCCCTCGGAGGTGCACTGCAGCGCGGCCGCGAAACACAAGGCGGCCACCGACCGGCCGGATCCGGGTGGCCCGGTAATCAGCCAGGCATGTGTCATCGCACCGATTGCGCCGCCAGTGGCCGGGTGATCGGAATCACCCCGGGCCGCAAGTGCCGCAGCCGTCAATTCCGACACCACCGCACTTTGGCCGACCAGCCGTGAAAACACCCCGGACATCGTCTCCAACCCTACTGCGCAGCAGTGACACAGCAGGTCGGCACCGCCCGGCAAGGGCCTCCACGTTTCAGCTCGGACCGTTACGGTAGATCAGTGAGTAACGCGCCCGTACCGCGCGGACGTATCCACGATTTCGTCCGCTGGGTGGCCCGTACCCCGTGGCTGTTGTTCTCACTCGGGCTGTTACAGGCCGACATCATCGGCGCGCTCCTGGTGATCAGCTTCCTGCGCTTCGGGCTTCCGCCCAGCGACAGGCTCAAGCTCCAGGACCTGCCGACGGCGAACCTCGCGATTTTCCTCGGCTACGTCTTCATCGCATTCCTGATCGGAACGGCGATCAGCTTGGCCCTGCTGGTCCCGGTATTCCGTTGGCAGCGCCAAGACGCGTTGTTGACCGAAGAGGATCCCGCGCTGACCGAGCAGGCCAGGCTGCGTGCGCTGCGCATGCCGGTGTACCGCTCGCTCATCAGCATCACGCTGTGGCTGTTGGGGGCGTTCGTATTGATCGGCGCCAGTTGGCCGGTCGCCCGGCATGCCGCCCCGGAGCTGGCGATCGCCACCCTGCTGGGCGCCACAGCGACCGCGATCATCGGGTATCTGCAGTCCGAACGGGTACTGCGTCCGGTGGCGGTGGCGGCCCTGCGGGGCGGTGTTCCGGAGAACTTCCGCCGGCCGGGTGTCGTACTGCGGCTGGTGCTGGCCTGGGTGCTGTCCACCGGGGTTCCGGTGGTGATGATCATCCTGTCCGTGGTGGCGACCAGGTTATCCCTGCTGGAGGCGTCGGCCGACACCATGCTGATTCCCATCCTGCTGATGGCGTGCGCCGCCCTGGTGGTGGGCTTGGCGGGCAACGTGTTGTCGGCCATGGCGATCTCAGATCCGCTGCGGCAGCTACGTTGGGCGCTCGGCGAGGTCCAGCGCGGAAACTACAACGCGCACATGCAGATTTACGACGCCACCGAACTCGGTCTGCTCCAAGCCGGCTTCAACGACATGGTTCGTGAACTCAGCGAGCGCCAGCGGATGCGGGATCTGTTCGGCCGCTACGTCGGGGAGGACGTCGCGCGCCGCGCACTCGAGCGCGGCACCGAACTGGGCGGCCAGGAACGTGATGTGGCCGTTCTGTTCATCGATTTGATCGGTTCCACCGAGCTCGCCGCGACCCGGCCTCCCGGCGAAGTGGTCACCGTTCTCAACGACTTCTTCCGTGTGGTGGTCGACACGGTGCAAAAACACGGCGGCTTCGTCAACAAGTTTCAGGGCGACGCCGCACTGTGCATCTTCGGTGCACCGATCGAACACCCCGACGCGTCCGGCGCCGCACTGGCCGCCTCCCGCGAACTGCATGACGAACTCGTCTCCGTGCTCGAGCAGACCGAATTCGGTATCGGCGTCTCGGCGGGTCGGGCCATTGCCGGCCACATCGGTGCGCACTCCCGGTTCGAATACACGGTGATCGGGGATCCCGTGAACGAGGCGGCGCGACTGACCGAACTGGCCAAGGTCGAGCAGGGCCACGTACTCGCGTCGGCAATCGCCGTCAGCGGTGCGTTGGATGCCGAGGCCCTGTGTTGGGACGTCGGCGAAATCGTGGAACTGCGCGGGCGGACCGCCCCCACTCAGTTGGCGCGGCCGGTCAACTTGGTCGTGCCCGACGAACCATCCGCAATCACCGGCAAACTCGACGTCACGCCCTGAAGGCTCAGGCCTTCTTCGCTGCCTTCTTCGCGGCTGCCTTCTTCGCCGGCGCCTTCTTGCGGACGACTTTCTTGGCGACCTTCTTCACCGGCCCGCGGGCGCGGCGGTCGGCGAGCAGTTCGGAGGCGCGCTCGTCGGTGATGCTCAGGACATCGTCGCCCTTGCGCAGACTCGCGTTGGTCTCGCCGTCGGTGACATACGGACCGAACCGGCCATCCTTGATCACCATCGGCTTGCCTGTCGCCGAATCGCTGCCCAACTCGCGCAAGGGCGGCGCCGATGCGCCGGTGCCGCCGCGGCGCTTGGGTTCGGCGTAGATCTTCAGCGCCTCGTCCAGGCCGATATCGAAGATCTGGCCTTCCGAAGCCAGCGACCGGGAATCGGTGCCGCGCTTGAGATATGGGCCATAGCGACCGTTCTGCGCGGTGATCTCCTCGCCGTTGGCCGGGTCGACTCCCACGACGCGCGGCAGCGAGAGCAGCTTCAGGGCGTCTTCGAGAGTCACCGTCTGAAGGTCCATCGACCGAAACAGCGAGCCCGTCCGGGGCTTGGGCCCGGTCGGCTTCTTGGCCTTCTTCGCCGCAACCCCGCCGTCGTCGTCCGGCGGCGGGGGCAGCACCTCGGTCACGTACGGCCCGTAACGCCCGTCGCGGGCGACGATCTCGTGCCCGGTTTCCGGGTCGACGCCGAGCACCCGGCCTTCCTGCGGTGTGGCGAAAAGGGTTTCGGCCAACTCGAGGCTGAGTTCGTCTGGAGTGATCTCGTCGCTGAGATTGGCCCGCTGCGGAGTGGGTTCGCCGTCCTCGCCAGCGATCATCCGCTCCAGGTATGCACCGTTCTTGCCGGGCCGTACATAAACCGCGCGGCCCTCGGCGTCGTCGAAGAGTTGAATGGAGTTGATCCCGCGGGCGTCGATACCCTCCAGGTTCACCCCGACGAGTTTCTTCAGTCCGCCGGCCCGGGCGATAGAGTGCGGAACCCCGTGCTCGCCGCCGAAGTAGAAGTTGTGCAACCAGTTGGTGCGGTGCTCGTGACCATTGGCGATCTCGTCGAGTTCGTCCTCCAAGGCGGCGGTGAAATCGTAGTCGACCAGGCGGCCGAAGTGCTGCTCGAGCAGCCCGGTGACCGCGAACGCCACCCAGGACGGCACCAGCGCGCTGCCCTTCTTATGCACGTAACCGCGGTCCTGGATCGTTTTGATGATCGAGGAATACGTTGAGGGACGGCCGATTCCGAGTTCCTCGAGGGCCTTGACCAACGAAGCCTCGGTGTAGCGGGCGGGCGGGTTGGTGGCGTGGCCGTCAGCGGTGAGCCGGGTGGCGTCGACCCGCTGTCCCTGCCGCAGCTGCGGCAGCCTGCTCTCGGCATCGTCGGCTTCGCCGCCGGCGAGTTCGTCGACGGTCTCGACGTAGGCCTTGAGGAAACCCGGGAAGGTGATGGTGCGACCGCTGGCTGCCAGGGTCGCCTCCCGCCCGTCTGCGGCGCTGCCAGTGATCCGCAGGCTCAGTGTGGTGCCGCGGGCATCGGCCATCTGCGAGGCGACGGTGCGCTGCCAGATCAGTTCGTAAAGACGGAAGCCGTCCGAGTCGAGCTCGGCATGCAAAGCACCCGGTGTGGCGAAGGTGTCGCCAGCCGGGCGGATGGCCTCGTGCGCTTCCTGAGCGTTCTTCACCTTGCGGGTGTACTGCCGGGGAGACGGGTGTACGTACTCGTCGCCGTAGAGCTGGCGGGCCTGGTTACGCGCAGCGTTGATGGCCGACTCCGACAGCGTGGTCGAGTCAGTCCGCATATAGGTGATGTAGCCGTTCTCATAAAGCCTCTGCGCGACGCTCATGGTGCGCTCTGCGGTGAACCGCAACTTGCGTCCGGCCTCTTGCTGCAGCGTCGAGGTCATGAACGGCGGGTAGGGCCGTCGGGTGTAAGGCTTCTCCTCGACCGAGGCGACGGTCAGGGCTGCGCCGCGCAGCCCGGACACGAGCCCTGTGGCGGCGGCCTCGTCGAGCACCAGCACCTCGTCTGCCTTGCGCAGCGCACCCAGGGAGTCGAAATCCCGTCCGGATGCGACCCGCTTGCCATCGACGGCCACCAGGCGGGCGTTGAAACGCGGCGGGGTGGCGTTGGGGTCGGACACGCTGGCGTCGAGCTCGGCCAGGATGTCCCAATAGGAGGCGCTGCGGAACGCCATGCGTTCACGCTCACGCTGAACGATGATGCGGGTGGCCACGGATTGGACCCGACCGGCGGACAGCTTGGGGCCGATCTTCTTCCACAGCACCGGGCTTACTTCGTAACCGTAGAGGCGGTCGAGGATCCGGCGGGTCTCCTGGGCGTCGACGAGGTCGGTGTCCAGATCGCGGGGATTTTCTGCGGCAGCCCGGATGGCCGGCTCGGTGATCTCGTGGAAGACCATCCGGCGGACCGGGACGGTGGGCTTGAGCGTTTCCAGCAGGTGCCAGGCGATGGCCTCGCCCTCGCGGTCGCCGTCGGTGGCCAGATAGAGTTCGTCGACGCCCTTGAGCAGGCTCTTGAGTTCCGAGACGACGGCCTTTTTGTCCGGGCTGACCACGTAGAGCGGTTCGAAGTCGTTATCGACATCGACACCGGTGCGCGCCCATTTCTCCGCCTTGTATTTGGCCGGCACGTCGGCCGCACCCTTGGGCAGGTCCCGGATGTGGCCGCGGGAGGATTCCACGATGTAGTTGCGACCGAGGTAGCCGGCGATTTTGCGTGCTTTAGTGGGCGACTCGACAATGACGAGCCGCCGGACGTTGCCGTTGCGGTTACCGCTGGTGCGGTCGTCGTCAGCCAACTGCGCTTACGCTCCACTTCTTGCGTTCGATGCCCGGGGCTTTGGATTCCCCCTCGGAAAAACCCCGCGCTTGTTGACAATTTCGCACCCTCAGACCGGCCGACGCAAACCGGGGGTCTGCTTGAAGCGTCTCAGACTCTCGGCCAGGACGCCACCGCCTCCGCCCCGTCGGGGGGGTCGCCCACGTTTTCTACCAGCCGCGATAACCGCCGTCGGCCACTGATCCGGAGTGCCGGCCGGGCCCCCCTGGTGCCGATGAGCGTGGGCGCGATGCCGATCCTCATCAACGCCGACGCCAGTGCCGAGTGGGTGTCCGGGGCGTGTGGGTCCAACCCGAGCAGATAGCGGTCGGCTTCTGGAGAGCCTGCGGCCAAAGTCCAGGCCCGCAGTTCCCGGGGGCCGGGCAGCCAGGCGGGCGGAACGGTCTTGACCGCACCGCGGGTCCACGCCGAGGCAATGCCCAGCAGTCGGGTATCCGGCGCAGTGCGGACCAAGGGGGTGTCCTCCTCGGTGCGGGTGATCTCGGCCTTCAGGCCGGCGGCCACCATCATGTCGGCCAAGGCCGCAGCCCGCCAGACCGCATCGACCACGACCGAAAGGCGCGCCGCACCGCCGACGGTGACCACCTGGCCGGCCGCTGCCAGCACTCCGGTCAGGTCGGTGACCGCGGGCGGCACCGACTCGGCGGAGAAGAAGGACAGCTGGCTCACGATTCGACAGTAAGGCAGTGCGTCAAGCGTTCGACGCAGCCGAGCGCAACTAACCGGTGAAAAATCCCCGAGGGCGTCAAAACCAAAGCACCCCCGCGAAGCCCGTCACCGGGCCCGCGGGGGTGCTGGAGGCTGGTTGTCGATCAGACGGCGCGTACGCCCGTGGCCTGGGGCCCCTTGGGGCTCTGACCCACCTCGAACTCAACCCGTTGGTTCTCCTCCAGGGTGCGGAATCCCGACCCCTGGATCTCCGTGTAGTGGACGAACACATCGGCGGAGCCGTCCTCCGGAGCGATGAAGCCGAAGCCCTTCTCCGCGTTGAACCACTTCACAGTTCCCTGTGGCATTTCTTTCCTAACTTATTTCCGGGAGCGATCTACCGATGTTCATGTAGACCGGGCCGGTTGAGACCGCATACCTTCTGGGCTCACACCCTCGCAGGAACCGCGACCGCAACGACGATCCTGCGATGTGGAGACACGAACACAGAAGCTGCGACCACCAACATCCAACCACGTTGGGCGCGGTTAGCACAGTCTCAGCGACAATTCGGTCAGAGTCGGTCAGAGTCATGGACGAGTTCGCTGACAAGGGGCGGCAGATAATGGTCAGTTTCGGCAGCGAACTGCTGACCGCGGTATGCGGATCAGACCGCCCCCCGTCGCTGCTCCACGTCGCGGAGATCCCGGCTCGCAGGGCTGTGCATACCGACTGGCCGGACTGGGTCCACCCCGACGTGATCGCCGGCCTTCGCAGCCAGGGGATCACCACCCCGTGGTCGCACCAGGTGGAGGCCGCCGACCTGGCACACGTCGGCCATAACGTGGTGATCAGCACCGGGACCGCCTCCGGGAAGTCGCTGGCGTTCCAGATGCCGATCATGGACGGCTTGCTGCGTGACCCGCGGGCCAGGGCGTTGTACCTCTCCCCCACCAAGGCGCTGGGCCACGATCAACTCCGCGCCGCCTACGCATTGACGGTCGCGACGGCCGGGCTACATGACGTCGCCCCCACCGCCTACGACGGAGACGCGCCCACAGAAGTGCGCCGGTTCGCCCGCGAACGCTCCAGATGGCTGTTCTCCAACCCCGACATGGTGCACCTCTCACTGCTACGCGGTCACGCCCGCTGGGCGGTCTTCCTGCGCGGCCTGCGCTACATCGTGATCGACGAATGTCACTATTACCGAGGCATATTCGGCTCCAACGTGGCCATGGTCGTACGACGGTTGCTGCGGTTGTGCGACCGCTACCGCGACCCCGGTGCCGCCCCGCCGACGGTGATTCTGGCCAGCGCGACCACCGCCGCCCCCGGCGACACCGCAACTGAACTGATCGGGCGTCCGGTCACCGAGGTGACCCTGGACGGCTCACCTCAGGGAGCGCGCACGATCGCGCTGTGGGAGCCCGAGCTGCGCCATGACCTCCACGGCGAGAACGGCGCACCGGTGCGGCGGTCGGCCGGAGCCGAGGCAGCCCGGATGATGGCCGATCTGGTCGCCGAGGGTGCCCGGACCCTGACCTTCGTCCGGTCCCGGCGCAGCGCGGAGCTGACCGCGTTGGGAACCCGGTCCCGGCTCGCCGATATCGCCCCGCATCTGCAGGAGACAGTGGCGTCCTATCGAGCCGGATACCTGGCCGAGGACCGTCGCGCGCTGGAGCGGGCGCTGACCGACGGCCGATTGCGGGGGCTGGCCGCCACCAACGCACTGGAACTCGGTATCGACATCTCCGGTCTGGACGCTGTGGTGCTGGCCGGCTTTCCGGGCACCGTCGCCTCGTTCTGGCAGCAGGCCGGCCGCTGCGGCCGACGCGGGCAGGGCGCACTGGTGATCCTGGTGGCCCGCGACGACCCGCTGGACACCTACCTCGTGCATCACCCCGATGCTCTGCTCGGCAAACCGGTGGAGCGGGTGGTGACCGACCCTGCCAATCCGTACGTCATGGCCCCGCAGCTGCTGTGCGCGGCGACCGAGATGCCCCTGACCGACATCGAGTTGGACAGCTGGAAGGCTGCCGATGTGGCCGGGACTCTGGTCGAGGACGGACTGCTGCGGCTGCGCTCGGGCCGGTACTTCCCGGCAGCCGGTCTGGACCCGCACCATCAGGTCGACATCAGGGGCGGCGCCGGTGGGCAGGTCGCCATCGTGGAATCCGGCACAGGTCGGCTGCTGGGCAGCACGGAGGCCGGTCAGGCTCCGGCCACCGTGCACCCCGGCGCGGTATACCTGCACCAGGGGGAGACCTACCTGGTCGATTCGCTCGACCTGGAGGACGGCGTCGCCTTCGTCCACGCAGAAGATCCCGGGTACTCGACATTCGCCCGGGAAGTCACCGACATCACCGTCACCGGGAGCGGCGAACGGGTGGACTACGGCGCGGTGACACTGGGCCTGGTCCCGGTCTCGGTCACCCGTCGGGTGGTCGGTTATCTGCGTCGCGCGCCGTCCGGGGAGGTGATCGACTTCATCGAGTTGGACACCCCCGAACACATCCTGCCGACCATGGCGGTCATGTACACGGTCCGGCCGGACACCTTGCGCGCCGAGGGTATCGACCTACCTCGGATACCGGGTTCCCTGCACGCGGCCGAACACGCCGCCATCGGTCTGCTGCCGCTCGTGGCGAGCTGCGACCGGGGGGATATCGGGGGGGTGTCGACGGCGATCGGCGAGGGCGGGTTACCGACGGTGTTCGTCTACGACGGTCATCCGGGTGGGGCCGGTTTCGCCGAGCGTGGTTACCGACTGGCCGGCACCTGGCTACGCGCGACGTTAGAGGCCATCGAGGCCTGCGAGTGCCCCACCGGGTGCCCGTCGTGTGTGCAATCCCCGAAATGCGGCAACGGAAACGAACCGCTGGACAAGGCCGGAGCCCTGCGGGTGCTGCGGATCGTCCTGAACGGACTCGGCGCGTGCCCCACCGGGTAGAGCCACCCGAGGGCGCGACTGCCGACCGACCCCTCGATAACGGTCGACAGTCGCGTTTCGGGTGAGCGGTCACCGCACGCCGTTCGTTCGAATGCCCCGCTTCTTGAGGCATGGCCGCAGCACACCGCCGACCGGTAGGCCCGGCGCTCGGATAACACAAGCCGCCAGGCAATCCGGGAAACCGGATGTAGCCGAAGATACGCCGTCGGGGCGGGAAGTGGCAAAGCTCGCCGTTAAGCTGAACGCATGACCCAGGATTGGCTGCTGGTGGAGACACTCGGTGACCAACCCGTCGTCGTCGCCCAGGGCCGGCAGATGAAGAACTTCGTCCCGCTCAACGTATTCCTGCGGCGCAACCCCAACCTCGCGGCTATCCAGACCGCGATCGCCGAGACGGTCGGCACCGGTAACGCACTGGCGAGTATCACCCCGAAGAACAAGCGGGTGATCCGCACCGAACCGGTCCAGATGTCTGACGGGCATATCCATGCCGTGCACGTCTGGTGCGGGCCCACCGACGAGGAGCCCACGGAGCGACCCATACCGGGACCGTTGGTCTGGGACTTCACCACCGGTGAGGCTGCGGGCACCGTGGAATACCTGACTAATGCGGGCATGGACCCGACCGTCGAGGCCATCACCGGACGGGCCTTCGTAGAGGACATCCCGAGTCGCAGCCTCAATCCCGACGAGGCCACGGTGCTGGCGTTGGCAGTCGATGCCGCACCTGACCGGACGTACTGTTCGAGTTGGGACTTCACGGACAAGCAGGGGCAATTCCGCCGGGTGGGCTTCGTCGCACGGACTCTCTTGGAGACCATGGAGGACGGCACCGAACACCTCTTGGCCCGTGCTATGAACCTGGTCGAGGAGGTTCGGGAGTCCAGTCAGCCGCCGGAACAGTTGGCCGAACGCATCATCGAAGGTCTGGCCCAGCCGGGTGTGTACCGGCTGATGGTCGATCTGAACAACTGGACGCTCCTGAAATGGATCGACGACCCGTGCCCCTACTTCGACTGGCGGGGAAAGGTGCAGCCGCACCCGGAGGACCATGAGCACTTTTCGGCGCGAATGGCAGAGGAACTCGAGAGCGGCGCCACCAGCGGAGTGCTTCGGCTGCCGGGCAACGACGGCGGCTGGGTACCCCTTCACGTCACCGTCAGCAAGGTCGCGTTGAACGAGGGTGTCTACGGCGGCTTGGTTACCCTACGGTTGCCGACCAAAACCGAACTGGCCGACGTTGGCCTCGAAGTTTCGGACGAGAGCCTCGCTGAAGAGCAGACCGCTAGTCCCGGCCGTTAGGGCCGGCCCGAGCCGTGGCCCGGGCATCCCCACCCGCACGCAGACCGGTGCCGGCCGCAACGCTGACCGTGACATCGAGACCGAGCAGCTCGCAACCCTGCAGCGTCGTTCGCATGGCCGCCGCGACCGCCCGCGCTTGCAGGCACGCGGCCTGCGCCCCGGCCGGCACCCTAGCCGCGGCCGCGATGGCAGCGAGGTCGGCCGCCGCCTGAGCCCGGTGACGAGCCAAGACAACCGACCCGAGTGCTATTCCGCCGACGCTGACCGTCGCGATCACCGAAACCATGATCGCGGCGAGGACCGTCGCCACCCCGCGGTCGTCACTGACCCGGTTCAGCGGCAGCGACGGCCCGCCCGACAATGACGACACCCGGCAGCACAGGCGACCGGCCGCTGACTCGGGCGACCACATAGCCGCCCTCCTTCTGGACTTCGACCGCGGCTCCCGGGGGCGCGAGATTCCCGACCGCGGCGACACCCGTTCGGTCACCCCTGGCGGCCAGCCGTGCCGCCTCCCGCGCGGCGTCGACACAGCGGACTTGCAAGGTGACTGCCGTGATGCCGGCGAGGCAGAGGACCAGCGTTGCCACCATGCCGGCTATCGCCAGGGCTGCTTCCACCGTGCCGAATCCGTGATCGGCTAAACACGGGTGGACAGTGCTCGGTTGATGATGTTGGTCAGCGCACCGACGATCGAATCGCCGGTGACCACGCTGTAGAGGATGCCCCCGAACGCGGCGGCGGCCACGGTTCCGATCGCGTACTCGACGGTCGACATTCCCGTGTCGTCTGACATCACTGCAGTCAGGCGTGCCTGAAGATCTCGAATCATTCTGTTGGACA
>DAIPYT010000069.1:10642-14472 GCA_036782595.1 Mycobacterium sp.
ACATTGCCTTCCCTTTCATCTATCTCATCTATCCGGCCATCAGTGCGAGTGACGGTCACAGGAACCCCGCACCGAAAATCTCCCCGGCCAGTCCCGCCACAACGGGCACGATGCCCAGACAGACGAAGGCCGGCAGGAAGCAGAGCCCCAGAGGACCGGCGATCAGAACTCCGGCCCGTTCCGCCGCGGCTGCCGCGCGCTGGGTGACGCCTTGACGCTCCTGTTCGGCCAATTCCGCTGCACCGCTGGCCAATGCGCTGCCCGAGACCGCCGAGCGCCGGGCCAATCGGGCCAGGGCCGCGCAACTGCCGTCGACGTCGTCGGTCTGCCAGGCGGTCTCGGGGTCGGCTCCCAGAGCCAGTAGATCCGCAGCACGACGAAGCATCGCGGCGAGGGCCGGCGGGGCGGAGGCCGACGTCGCGCCGGCGGTAGCCGGCACGGTCATCCCGGCCGATAGGCATACCGATAGCACGTCGAGCGTGGAGGCGGCAGCGAATAGGTCTGCTGCAGAGTCTTTTTCGCGAGCCTCTGAGCGAGCCGGCGCTACCGCGCCGGCACGGCGGCGCGCAACGCCGGGTCCGGTGCCCAGCAGAATCGCCCCCACCAACAGAAGCATGGCGGTGCTCACGCCGCCAGCCTGTCCACGATTCGGTCAGCCCAGAGGATCCCGATGCAGATCAGGGTGACACCTGTCACCAGAAGGGCACCGCCGGCTCCGCCGCCGAGCAGAAATCCGACCGGATCCGCACCGACGAGTTGACCAAGTAATACCCCGAACGCCGGCAGTAGCGCCAGAATCAGGGCCGTGGCGCGAGCACCGGCGAGGGCCGCGTGCATACGGTCGGCGAACCGTTGCCGGTCGACGATGTCACTGTGCGCCGCCCGCATCAGAACCGACATCGCCAGACCGTGCTCGGCAGCCAACTGCCAGCAGACGGCGAGCCGATACCAGTAGCCGGGAATCGCCGACGACATCGCCGCTCCCCGGATGCCCTCTGCGACATCGGCGCCCAGTCGCGCCCTGATGGCGACGGCCCGCAGCGAGCGGCCCACCGCACCGGCGGACTCTGCCCCGGCGACAGCGAAGGCAGACATGGGGTGCGCGCCGACTTTCAACTCCCCGACCAGAACATCCAAGGCTGCCGCCATCGCCTCGCCTTCCCGTCGGCGGGCCTGTTGCCGGCGCCGCCTGCGTAGCCGGGACATGAACGCACCCGTTGCGATCAGGCAGACCAACGCCAGTGACGGTGCAGCAAGCAGCGCCACAATCCCGACCGCCACCGCGATGGATAACCACACGACGGGCCCGGCGGTGCGGCGGCGAGATAGCGGCAGACGATTCACCGGCGGCGGCGCCGCGGTGAGAACGGCGGCCGCCAAAAGCACCGCAGCCAAGGCGGATGAACTCATCGCGCGCACCGCTCGTCGATCAGTTTGCGCAGAGCTTCGGCAGCCTCGCAGGGCCCCCGGTCGGCATGCCAGGCCGGCACGGCGTGGCAGTAACCGTTCTCATCGCGGCGCAGGAGCGCAATCTCGGTGAGCCGCCGCCCACTGGCACCGCGGCTGACATGGACCAGGGCCTGTACCGCGGCCGCCAGCTGAGCATGCAGCGCCGCCCGATCCAGTCCGCCGAGTGCCGCAAGCGCCTCCAGCCTGGCCGGCACCTCCGCGGGGCTGTTGGCGTGCACCGTTCCACAGCCGCCGTCGTGACCGGTGTTGAGGGCCGCCAGCAGGTCGACCACTTCGGCACCCCGGACCTCGCCGACGACGATGCGGTCCGGCCGCATCCGCAGCGCCTGGCGAACCAATTGCCGCAACGTGATCTCCCCTGCTCCTTCGACGTTGGGGCTACGAGAGACCAGGCGAACCAGGTGCGGGTGCTCAGGCGATAGCTCCGGTGCATCCTCCACGCAGACGATCCGCTCCCGGTCGGAGACGGCGCCGAGGGCGGCGGCCAACACGGTGGTTTTGCCCGCCCCGGTGCCACCGGATACCAGAAAGGCCAGCCGGGCTTCGATGATGTCGAGGAGTAGACGTTCGGCTTCGGGGGCTATCGAACCTGCGGCGGTGAGTGCCGGCAGATCGTGGGTTGCCGGTCGTAGGACCCGGAGTGAGACGCAAGTCCCAGCCGCCGCCACCGGGGGAAGTACGGCGTGCAGCCGAACACTGAACCGGTTGCCACCTAGACCGCTGAGCTGACCATCCACCCAGGGTTGGGCGTCATCAAGCCGGCGGCCGGCCGCCGCCGCGAGACGCTGCGCCAGCCGACGCACGGCCGCTTCGTCGGCGAAGGCGATCGCGCTGCGGCGCAGTCCTTTTCCGTCGTCGACCCATACCGCATCAGGGGCGGTGACAAGCACGTCGGTGGTGCCTTCGGCCCTCAGTAGCGGCTCCAGGATTCCGGCCCCGTTGAGCTCGGTCTCCACCGCTCGCAGACTGCTCAGCACTTCGGTGTCGCCCAGGACTCCACCGGACTCGGCCCGAATGGCGGCAGCGACGACTGCAGGGCGCAACGGAGCAGGCTCTGCGGCCAGCCGCTCGCGGACCCGCTCGATCAGCGGGCCGTTCATGCCGCACGCCCCGCAGCGACGCCGAGAACCGTGCGGGCCGCAACTGCCAGCGAGGACCGGCGCCGCAGTCGCAGCCCGTCGTGCTCGAGCCGTTGAGCTAGCGCCGGATCCGGCCGCATGGCCGCAAGCAGGGGAGCACCAGCGGCCGCAGCCACTTCCCGGGCCCGCAGGCCGCCTGGCGACGGGCCGCGCACCACCAACCCGATCGCGGGATTGACCGTCGTGAGTACCGAAACCATGGCCGCCGCCGCGGCGGCCCCCCGGACATCACAACTGGTCACCACGACGACGAGATCGGTGCACTGCAGGGCGCATACCGCGGCGGGCGTCAATTGCCGGGGGATGTCGCACAGCACCGTCACCCCACCGCGTCGACCGGCGTCCAAGACCGCTGCCAGCGCACCCGGTTCTATTTCATGGAACGACCGGCCTCCTGACAGGAAGCTCACGCCGTGCCGCTGCGGCAGCACCTCTCGCATTGCAGACCAGGTCAGCCGGCCCCCGTGCACGCGAAGGTCGGGCCAGCGCAATCCCGAAACCGTTTCGCCGCCCAACAGCAGATCGATGCCGCCGCCGCACGGGTCGATGTCGACGAGCAGGGCGTCGCCGGCACACTGCGCCAGGGCGGCGGCGAACACCGAGGCGCCGGCACCGCCGCGGCCGGGGGTCACACCGATCACCCGCCCTGACCGCGCGGCGGCCGATCCGGCTTCCACTGCGTCGGCAAGATGGCGCAACAGTTCCGATTCTGCAGCGGGAAGTTCGCACACCTGCTGAGCGCCGACCTCGAGGGCTGCCGCCCAGACCTGCGCCTCAGGCGTTCCCCGGCCAACCACCAGCACACCGTCGCGGCGCGGCAGACCCGCGTTCGCGCACACCCTGGCGCTGCGCTCATCGAGCACCACCGCCGCGGCCTCGCGCCAACCACGACGGGTCGGCTGGTCGGCCTTGAGCATCCGTGCTCCGACGGCCGCGATGACACGATCGACGTTGCCCGACAAGTCAGGATCCTCGACCACGGTCAGGACCATTGTGGTGGCTCGTGGGATGGCAACGGAGGTGGAGGAGGTCACGGCGCACAGGCTGTCGCGCCAGGACCAGTACACGCCAGTCACCCGCTCAAGACCTGTGGACGAGAACAGGACTGGGGATAACGGCCCGATCGGGCCCTGTGCGACACCCATAAAAAAGGACGACCCTCGCCAGGGGGGGGAGGAGGCGAGGGTCGTCGTGTATCAGCCCCGGGGGGTCGGGCTGATG
>DAIPYT010000070.1:0-14173 GCA_036782595.1 Mycobacterium sp.
AGGAGAACCCCGCGCTGGGGGTGCGGGGCTTCCGGATCATCGACCTCGACGAAAATCTGGTGATCCGACAACTGGATGCGATCGCCCTGGCCGGCGAGCGGACCGGTAACGCACCGTGGGTGATGGCGCCGATGATCGCCACCCCCGATGAGGCCCGGCGGTTCGCCGATCTGGCCCGCGCCCGCAACCTGCATCCAGGCGTCATGATCGAGGTGCCGGCCGCGGCACTGCTGGCCGAGAAGATCCTCGAGCACGTCGAGTTCCTGTCCATCGGTACCAACGATCTGACGCAGTACACGATGGCGGCCGACCGGATGTCGTCGGATCTCGCCACGCTCACCGACCCCTGGCAGCCCGGGGTGATCGCCCTGGTTGCCCAGACTGCCCGCGCGGGCCAGGCCATCGGCAAGCCGGTTGGCGTATGCGGTGAGGCGGCCGCGGACCCGCTGTTGGCGTGTGTGCTCACCGGTCTCGGGGTGACGTCTCTGTCAGCGGCCGCTTCGGCGGTCACCCCGGTCGGCGCCAAGCTGGCATCGGTGACCCTGCAGCAGTGCCGTGATGCCGCTGAAGCGGTCCTCGGGACCTCCAGCCCGGCACAGGCCCGGGAGGCTGCGCAGTCGGTGCTCGGCTAGACGGTCAGTTCCAGCTCGCCGATGTTGGCCGCCACGGTGACCAGGGGCAGCGCGGCGTTCTGGGCGCCGGGGGTCGTCGCCGCCTCGGCGCGCAACGTTCGGACGAACTCATCGCTCATCGCCGTGTCCGGGTCCGATGCCGGGTCGGATGCCGGGCCGTCTGATTCGAGGCGTGCACACAACGCCTCGGTGCGGCGCTCCAACACCCTTCGCGTCCGGGGGTAGGTATCGGGCGGAGGCGGCACGATATCGGCGATGAGGTCGGCTGTGGTGCGCAGGCGAGGGATGCGACTTCCCCTCTCCATTTGTTCGGGGTCGGTCGAGCCACTGGTCTCGGAGAGGTAGACCCGCACGGCGTCACCGTGGGTGCGGGCGGCGGTCAGTGCAGCGGCGCCCAACTCGGTCACCGTCGCCTGGGTCTGCGGGGACACCCCGCGGGTCACCCGGTTGACAGCCGCCGCCAGATAGCGGGAGCAGGCCCCGACGGCCTCGCTGACCGCGCGTTGCACCGCCGTCTGGGCGCCGCCCGGCCACAGCAACACCGAGACCGCAAGTCCGACAAGCGCGCCCAGGACGACGTCCTCGATCCGGATCAGGCCGATCTGCCAGCCGATCGGTTGCATCATGTTGAACACGATCAGCACCTGCATGGTGAAAATGGCCTGGGCGGCGGTGAATGACCCGACCGACTGAACGTAGGTGGACCCGAAGGTCGCCAGCGGCAGCAACGTCCAGAGCACCACCGGATTGACGCCCACCACTGCGATCACCGCGGAGCCGATGACGAAACCGATGACCGTGCCGGTGACCGCCCGCACCACTGTGGTTCGGGTACTCGACGCACTGCTGCGCAGCACCGAAAGGGCGCCGAGTACCACCCACAGTCCGTTCTGAACGGGAAGCACCATCGTCACCACGACGGCCAGTGCCAGAGCAAGGCCGGTGCGCAGGCTGTTGATCACTGTGATGGAACGGGTTCTCAGGTAACCGAATAGGGCCAGCAGTGCGTTTCCGCGGCTGGGTACCCGGTCGGCGACACCGGTCTCGGGAAGGCCGCGGCCGAGAATCCGGTCGATCAAGGGCCGGGCGTCGATCAATGCGGTGCTTGCGATGATGGTTCCGGTCAGGCCGATGGTGGCGCTCATGGTGCGCCGGTTCAACAATGTGTGGCCGAGTGCGACGGCGGCGTCGTCGTCGGGTTCGCCGAGGATGTCGTGAATATCGCTGTCGTAGTGGGCGTAAGCGATCAACCGGTGGGCGGCGACCACGCCGGCCAATTCGTTCGCCCGCTGCGTACCGGGTGAGCGCAGTACCTCCGCGCTGCTGCGAAGCACCGCGACACTGAGGCTGTCGATATGGGCGAGTAATCGCGCGGTCTCGCCGTTGACCCGGGCGCTGAGCCACTGCAGGTTGAAGACCACTCGGATCAGGCCGCGACTGCCGGCCGTCATCGCCGTCGGGCGGAAGGCGCTGCTCAGGAATTCGGCCTGCAGCGCGACCATCGCCTCACCCAGCCGTTCGTCGGCACCCGGAACATCTTCGATCCGATCTGCCATTGCCGAGCAGGCCACCGCAGCAAGGTGGCGCAATTCGGTGTTATAACGCGGTGGGAACAGCAAGAGTGCCGTCGGTACGCAAATCGCAAGCGCCAGAAACCATCCCAGTAGCCGCTCAGCCAGCGGTCCGGTCGGTATGCAGACCGGGAGCAGGAATGTCATCAGGGTTGCGCGTTGTCCGGCGGCCACCAGTTCGCTGAGCAGACCGAGGAAGCTCACCAGCGCTCCCACGACGAAACAAAGCAGAACCGCGACGAACGGATGCGGTGCAGCCCAGGTGCCGAGGGTTATCAGGATCGCCCCGCTGATCGCCAGTCCGGCGTAGCCCACGGCACGATTGCTCAGAGACCCGGGGAAGTCCACCGCGACGAGCAGCGCGATGGATCCGACAAGGGCGAAGATCGGGGCCTGGGTGCCACCGGCGACCAGATAGCTGGCCATCGCCGCGAGCGGGATGGCGATGCCGGAGCGCAGCGCCCGCCGGAGGCCGTCGCGGCTGGGATCACGCGTTGCCAGCCGATCGGCGATCCGCCGGAACGTGTTGAATGCCATCGGCTTACGCCGAAGGGACGTCGGCGAAACGGCCGGCCTCCAGATCGTCGAGCAGGGTTTTGCCCATCCACTCGAACATGCGCGCCTCCCGGGGCAGCGTCGACTGTTCGTATCCGACGAAGACGTAGAGCGCCCATGAGGCGTAGGTCTGGGCCTGCCGGGCGTCGCCGACGATCTCGAAGGCGGAGTCGTAGATGACGTCGAACCGTTCCTTGTCGACCTCGCGTTGCACCGCGAGCACTTCGGCGTCCACCGAACTCCAAGCACGGATGGCGGCCTCCGCGCTGTGCGGCAGCGCCAGCCCGACATCGGTGATGGCCAGGATTCTGCGCCGCGCGTCGGGTTGGGATCGCAGCACCTCGATCAGCCGGACCGTCCGGTCCTCGCGCCAGTAGGCGATCAGCTCCCGGGTGTAGGCGCCCCAACCGCTGAAGTAGTGGTAAAACGACCCGGTAGTCACACCCAACCGGCTGCACACCTCGGCCAGCTTCAACCCGCCGAACCCGAGATCGGCCAGGATTTCCAGACCGGTCTCGAAGTACGACTCGCGCGCGGCGACGATGGGCATGCACAGACTTTAGGCGCGTCGCGCGCACCGCCTGCGGGTATCCAGATAACCGTAGATCCAGCAAACCATCGGTCGGTATCCGAGGGCTGCGGACGGCTTCAATGGCCGGAATTCCTCAGCCCGGAACCGCTGTTAACGACTGCCACCGGCGCAGTTTTAGAGGCGCCTGTGGTGGAAACCACAGTGCCGATAACAGATGGGCATTAAGCAGTCCGAATGGAAATTTCGAGGTTTTCAGCAAATTGGCTTTTCGGCAGGAATGCTGTGCCTTGGTGGTGGGGGACGGTACCGAAGGCGACGAATTTGTTTGCGTCTGGCACAATTGAGAGATGACGAAGACCGCGAGTCGTGGGCCGGGCAGGCCCCCCGCAGCGAAATCTGCGCAGACCCGTGGACGCATTCTGCATGCCGCCCGCGAGGTTTTCGGCGAGGTCGGATATGACGCCGCCACCTTTCAGGAGATCGCCGCCCGCGCAGATCTGACCCGCCCGGCCATCAACCACTACTTCGCCAGCAAGCTCGCGCTGTACCGGCACGTTGTCGAGCACACCAACTCAGTGGTGATCGCGGCCGGCCTTGAGAATGCCGCACGCGAGCAGACCTTCACGGGGCGTATCCGCGCCTTCCTCGGGGCCGCCGTCAGCGCCAAGGACTATGACCGCGCCGCGGCGGCGTTCATGGTCACCTCGGTTCTGGAGTCCCAGCGTCATCCGGAACTGTCCTCGCGCGACACCGACTCGCTGGAGCAGACCCGCCAATTCGCCACCGCCGCGGTGCGGGACGGTATCGCCAATGGCGAACTGCGCCCCGATCTGGATCCTGAGGCCGTCGCGGAAGCGTTGGTCGCCGCGTTCTGGGGCCTCGGCTTCTACGCCGGTTTCGTCGGCGACCAATCGCACATGGTCACTGTGACCGCCCAGTTCATGGGCCTGCTCGGGGACGGCGGCTGGCTGACCGGCGGGTAGCCTGGGAGCTCGTGAGCACACTGCGCAGTAACGATGACACCTGGGATATCGCCACCAGTGTCGGAATGACGGCTGTCATGGTTGCGGCCGCCCGCGCGAGGGAGACCGACAGCCCTGAACCGCTGATCCGCGACCCGTTCGCCCGAGTCCTTGTCGAGGGCGCTGACACTGGTGGCTGGCAGAAGTTTCTTGACCCGGCCATGCAGGATCGGATCGCCAGCGCCGATCCGGAGGCCGCTGCGATCTTCGCGAACATGCTCAGCTATCAGGCGGTGCGGACACACTTCTTCGACAGCTTCTTCACAAATGCGGCGACCGCCGGGATCCGGCAGATAGTGATTCTTGCCTCGGGCCTGGACTCGCGGGCCTACCGGTTGGCCTGGCCGCAGGGCACGGTGGTCTATGAGATCGATCAGCCGGCGGTGCTGGAGTACAAAGCGGCCACACTGGCCAAACATGGCGCCGTACCCGGCGCCGAGCGCCGGGAGGTGGCGATCGACTTGCGACAGGATTGGCCGGCGGCGTTGCAGGCAGCGGGCTTCGACCCGGCCCGCCCAACCGCCTGGCTGGCTGAAGGCCTGTTGATGTACCTGCCCGCAGAGGCTCAGGACCGCCTGTTCGAGCAAATCAGCGAACTCAGCGCGCCAGGCAGTCGCGTCTCGGCTGAGGCGGTGCGTCACCACGACGAGGAACGCCGCGCCCTGATGCGGCAGCGCTGGGATCAGATGGCCGACGAACTCGACATCGAGCGGACCGTCGATATCGCCGACCTCACCTACAACGACCCGCACCGGGCCGATGTCACCGAGTGGCTCAACGCCCACGGATGGACCGCCGCCGGCACGACGTCGACCGATGAGATGCGCCGACTGGGCCGGTGGATAGAGGTCCCAGACCAGGATGCCGAGGGCTTCTCCACCTTCGTCGTCGCCGAACGCAACTCCTAAGCGAGCAGCCAGGGCACAGCTGCCCGGGCGGCGTCGGCGATCAGGGTATTCAGCGCCGGCGCATTGGGGTCGTCGGAGCGGGTGCGGGTCATCACCGCAAGCACCAACCTCTCGCCGTTGGGCCCGAAGGCCACCCCGATGTCGTTGGTGCTGGCGTAATCGCCTGCGCCGGTCTTGTCGGCGATCGTCCAGCCCGTCGGCAGGCCGGCACGGATCCGGGTGTCACCGGTGACGATGGTGCGCATCCACTCCTCGAGCTGCGCCCGGGATGGTTCATCAAAGATGTTGCCGATCAACATGTTCGAAAAACCGGTTCCTATACCGCGCGGGCTGGTGGTGTCCCGCGGATCGCCGGGGAAGGCGGTGTTGAGCTCGGTCTCCCAGCGCACCATCCATGTTCGATCGTCGCCGACCGAGCGGGCGAACTGCGTCACGCTGGGCGGTCCGCCGAGTATTTCGAGCATGAGATTGGTTGCGGTGTTGTCGCTCTGGCGGACAGCTGCCGCACATAAGTCGGACAGCGGCATCCAACTGCCCAGTTTGGGTTCAGTCATCGGTGAGGCGACCGGTACGAAGAGCGCCGGGTCGATGAAGACCTCATCGGTGAGCTTCAACTCCCCGCGTTGCACCTGACGCAGAATCTGCGCGGCCACATAGGCCTTGAACGCCGAACAGGTTGCGAACAGGTCATCGGCGCGGTAGGCCAGGGTGCGGCCGGACTCCAGATTGCGCCCGTAGAGGCCGACTTTCGCATTGTCGCGATCCTCCAGTGCGGCGAGTTGAGCCTCGATCGGGACCGGCGTGGCCGATGCCCTACCGCACGCCGTCAGCGCGGTCAGTGCGGCACCGGCAAGCAGCAGCTGGCGGCGGGGCAAAGTCATGCGGCCACTGTTGCATGAGGCGCGCGCATAGGCCGTCAACTCGGCTGGTTACCATGACCCCAACCACAGAAAGGACCCTCATGCCCGGAGTGCAGGATCGAGTCATTGTCGTCACCGGCGCAGGCGGCGGCTTGGGCCGCGAGTACGCGCTGACGCTGGCCAAAGAAGGCGCCAGCGTCGTGGTCAACGATCTCGGCGGCGCCCGGGACGGCACCGGGGCCGGGCACTCGATGGCCGATCAGGTCGTGGGAGAGATCAAGGCCGCCGGCGGCCGCGCGGTCGCCAATTACGACAGCGTGGCCGACGCCGAGGGGGCGGCCAACATCGTCAAGACCGCACTCGAGGAGTTCGGCAAGATCGACGGCATCGTGAGCAACGCCGGGATCCTCCGCGACGGCACCTTCCACAAGATGACCGACGAGGCCTGGGATTCGGTGCTCAAGGTTCACCTCTACGGCGGTTACAACGTGATCCGCGCGGCCTGGCCGCACTTCCGCGAGCAGAGCCACGGCCGCATCGTGGTGGCCACTTCCACCAGTGGGCTGTTCGGCAACTTCGGGCAGGCCAACTACAGCGCCGCCAAACTCGGCCTGGTCGGGCTGATCAACACCCTCGCCCAGGAGGGCGCCAAGTACAACATCAAGGCCAACGCGCTGGCCCCCATCGCGGCCACCCGGATGACTGAGGACATCCTCCCGCCGGAGGTGTTCAAGAAACTCACCCCGGAGTACGTCGCGCCCGTGATGGCCTATCTGTGCACCGACGAGGTGCCCGACAGTGCTTCGGTGTTCATCGTCGGCGGCGGCAAGGTGCAGCGCGTGGCGCTGTTCCAGAACTCCGGTGTCACCTTCGAGCAGGTCCCCAGCGTCGATGACGTGGCCGCGCACTGGTCGCAGATCGATGACCTGTCCTCTCCCGAGCCCGCCGCGTTCAAGCTCTAGCGGGTGAAAGCTCTTGTCGCCCAAGAGCTGACCGGGCCGTCCGGTCTGGTCTACACCGATGTCGATGATCCGGTTGTTTCGCCAGATTCGGTGCTTGTCGACGTGCGGGCGGCGGGGGTGTGCTTCCCCGACCTACTGCTGATCAGCGGGCAGTACCAGTTGAAGCTGGACCCGCCGTTCATCCCCGGCACCGAAGTCGCCGGAGTGGTGCGTTCGGCGCCGGAGGGTTCGGGGTTCTCGGTCGGTGATCGGGTGTTCGGGCCGGTGATGCTGGGTGGCTACGCGGGGCGCGCGGCGATCCCAGTGGCCAGCGTGCTGAGGACGCCGACGGAACTCGATGATGGACAAGCGGTTTCGCTGCTCGTCAACTACATCACCATGTACTTCGCACTGGCTCGCCGCGCCGCTTTGCAGCCGGGGGAGACGGTACTGGTGCTCGGTGCGGCCGGCGGTGTGGGCACCGCAGCCATCCAGGTTGCCAAGGCGATGGGCGCCCGGGTGATCGCGGTGGTGCACCGGGAGAAGGGCCGCGAATTCGTCGAGGGCCTCAGCGCCGATGTGGTGCTGCCGATGACCGATGGCTGGTCGAAGGCGGTGCGTGCGGCGACCGGTGGTCACGGTGCCGATGTGGTGGTCGATCCGGTGGGAGGCGAGCCGTTCGACGAAGCGGTACGGACTCTGGCCACCGAAGGCCGACTGCTGGTGATCGGCTTCGCCGCGGGTGGGATTCCGACGGTCAAGGTCAACCGCCTGTTGCTGCGCAACGCCGGAGTGCTGGGAGTGGGCTGGCGTGAGTACCTGATGTCGAACCCTGGCGCGCAGCAGGAGTACGGCGACGGTGTGGCGCGGCTGGTCGCCGAGGGGCTCAGACCGCCTGCGCCGCAGAGTTTTCCGCTTTCCGAGGGCCGGGCCGCGCTGGAGGCGCTGGCTGCCGGAGCGGTGTTCGGCAAGCTGGTCCTGGAGCCGTAGGTAGGTTTGAGTCCATGAGCACCGGCGGTCTGATCATGGTCGCGGTGGCGATCGCCATCGGACTGGTAGGCATCCTTGTTCCACTGCTGCCCGGAACACTTCTGGTCTGGGCGGCTATCGCGGTATGGGCTTTCGTCGTGGGCACCACCGCCGCGTGGGTGGTGCTCGGTGTGGTCACGGCGATCCTCGGTGCGGGCATCCTGGTGAAGTACCTGTGGCCGGCCCGACGCATGAAGGCCGCCGACGTCAGTGGTCGCACCCTGGCCGCCGGTGCGGTCCTCGGTGTCATCGGTTTCTTCGTCATCCCGGTGGCCGGTCTGCTGATCGGCTTCGTGCTGGGGGTCTACCTCGCCGAGTTCGCCCAACGCCGGGATCAGCGTCGGGCCTGGGCGTCGACCAAGCACGCCGTCAAGGGTGTCGCGCTGTCGGTGGGGGTGGAACTCGGAGCGGCACTGCTGGCGACGGCGGCGTGGATCGTCGGGGTGTTCATGTGACGGCGCCAACCAGCGATCCCGCGAAGGCTGTCTTCTAACCCAGCAGTTGGATGCGAAGCCTCGCCACGTCGTCGTCGGTCACCCCGGCTGCTCTCAGATACCCGTTCAGATCATCGTGGCTCTCATCGAGCACCCGCCGAGCGCTGGCCAGATACTCCTCGCGTACCCCGAGGACCTCATCGGTGAGCCGTGACTCGGCGAACGACATGACCTCCTCGGTAATGCCCTCGCGGCTGCGCATGGTGGTCAGGATGGACTCCCGCAATGGCCCGACGGCGTCATTGCTGCGCAGATAATCCGCCATGATGGCGTCGGCCGGCAGGCCCGCGGCCTCCAGTGCCACCGCAACCGCGAAACCGGTGCGGTCCTTGCCTGCAAAGCAGTGCACCAAAACCGGACGGCCCTCCGCCAGCATGGTGATGACCTGCCGTACCGCGCGGCCCGCCCCGGCCAGCGTCGGGAACCGCTCGTACTCCGCGGTCATCCAGCGCAGTGCCGCGGCGACCGGCTCCTCCTCGGAGTACTCCGTCATCATCTTGTTCCAGCTCGACTCATGCGGCGCCTCGCCGGGGGACTCACCGTCGTGCGAGTGCGACACCTCGGGGAACGGAAGATTATGCACCGCAACGCTTCCGGGTACCGCACCTCCGCCGCGGCGCGCCACCTCGGCGGGGGAGCGCAGGTCGGCAACATCGGTGACGCCCAGTTCGGTCAGCGCACGACGTCCCGCGTCGTCGAGCTTGCTCAGCTCGCTCGATCGAAACAGTCGGCCCGGCCGCAGGCCCGCTGTCTCGGCGACGTCACGGAAGTTCCATGCGCCGGAGAGCCTTTCGATTGCGCCGGTCACCCGCGGATGGCCGCAGCGGCCATTGCTGAGGGCTCGCGGCCGAGTTCGGCCTTGGCGACGGTCCGGAAGTGCACCTCGTCGGGTCCGTCGAAGATCCGCATCGCGCGCTGCCAGCCGTACATCCGGGCCAGCGGGAAGTCGTCGCTGACACCTCCGCCGCCGTGGATCTGGATGGCCCGGTCGATAACGTTCAGGGACATCTGCGGGGCGACCGACTTGATCTGCGACACCAAGGCGAACGCCGCGCGGTTGCCCTCCCGGTCGATCGTCCAGGCCGCTTTCTCGCAGAGCAACCGGGCCTGGTCGATCTCGTTGCGGGACAGAGCGATCTGCTGCTGCACCATGCCTTGCTCGGCGAGTGGTTTGCTGAAGGCGATGCGGGTGCGGGCGCGTTCGGTCATCAGCGCCAACGCACGCTCGGCAACCCCGATGGCGCGCATGCAGTGGTGGATCCGGCCCGGTCCGAGGCGGGCCTGGGCGATCGCGAAGCCCATGCCCTCCTCGGCGAGCAGGTTCGAGGCCGGTACCCGGACGTCCGAATAGACGATCTCGGCGTGGCCGTGCTGGTCCTGCCAGCCGAACACCGATGTCGAGCGCAGGATGTTGACCCCCGGGGTGTCCATCGGAACCAGGATCATCGACTGCTGCTGATGGGAGGCGGCATCCGGATTGGTGCGGCCCATCACGATGAGGATCTTGCAACGTGGGTCATTGGCGCCGGAGGTCCACCACTTGCGGCCGTTGATCACATAGTCGTCGCCGTCGCGGGTGATCTCGGTCTGGATGTTTCGGGCGTCGCTGGAGGCCACCGCCGGCTCGGTCATCGAGAAGGCGCTGCGGATCTCACCGGCCAGCAGCGGCTCGAGCCACTGCTTCTTCTGCTCCGGGGTGCCGAACATGTGCAGCACCTCCATGTTGCCGGTGTCCGGGGCCGCGCAGTTGATGGCCTCGGGGGCGATCTCGGTGCTCCACCCGGACAGTTCGGCCAATGGGGCGTACTCCAGGTTGGTGAGCCCGGACTCTGCCGGGAGGAACAGGTTCCACAGGCCGCGTTGTTTGGCCTTGACCTTCAATTCCTCCACCACCGGGGGGACGGTGAAGTCGCCCGGTCCGGCGGCCGCACGGTACTCGTCGTAGAACTTCTCGGCCGGGAACACCTCCTCGACCATGAATTCGGTGAGGCGTTTGTGGTAGTCGGCGCCCTTGGCGGACATCGCGAAGTCCATGCACCCAACGATATGCCACTATTCGCCTGCCCCGTTCATCCGCTCGAAGTAGCCGGGTGAGGAACGGTGATCGCCCATGTGCCGAACTCCACCGGCTTGCGAACGTGCCTCGGAGTCATCGGCGCTGATCGCCGAACCGTAGTCGGCCAGGTAGCTGGTGTGGGGTTCGACGGGTTGGAAAGGGAGGCCGCTGGCCAGAATGCCGGCGGAGATCATTGCGCCGGCCAGGGTGGCGGTGATGCGGTAGGAAGCATTGGTCTTCATAGGTCCACTGTCGCCCCGAGTTCGGCGCCCGACCGTCGGCGAATCGGACGAGCGAGCGGATGAATCGGTGATCCGCCGATCAGGGGACAGATCACGCGACGGCGGTGCCGTGATCACCCCGTCGCCTCCGATAGCGCTGTATGCGACTTACGACTGAGGACTATCGGCCCTACCTGGCTGCGGGACACGGCACCCTCCAGTTCGGCCCGCCGGGTATGACCCGGAAATGACGATGGTGGACTGACACTTCACCCATCGCGGCGCTCGGCTTGGAAGGTAGCCATGGCCAGCGGTTAAGGTGTCCGGAACACCCGGGAAGTTTCCCCTGGCCGATTCGCCCTAGAAAGCACGTGCACAGCTCATGACAGAAACCAAGACGACCGTGGGCGTCGTCGCCGAGTCCGGGGCCGACGAGCGCCGGGTGGCGCTGGTCCCCAAGGCGGTCACGACCCTGGTGGCGGGTGGCGTCGCCGTCGTAGTCGAGTCCGGCGCAGGTGAACGGGCACTGCTGCCCGACGCGCTCTACACCGCAGCGGGAGCGACGATCGGAGATGCCTGGAGTTGCGATGTCGTGGTCAAGGTAGCGCCGCCGTCTGATGCCGAGGTGGCCCGGCTGCGGTCCGGACAGACGCTGATCGGATTCCTCGCCCCGCGTAATGCCGACAACCAGATTGCCGCGCTCAAGGGCTCCGGCGTGCAGGCGTTCGCCGTCGAGGCCATCCCGCGCATCTCCCGAGCCCAGGCGATGGACGCGTTGTCCTCTCAGGCCAACGTCGCCGGCTACAAATCAGTGCTGCTGGCCGCCAGTGAGTCCACACGATTCTTCCCGATGCTCACCACCGCCGCGGGCACCGTCAAGCCCGCGAGCCTGCTCGTGCTTGGCGTCGGTGTGGCCGGGCTTCAGGCGCTGGCCACCGCCAAACGCCTCGGGGCCAAGACGACCGGCTATGACGTTCGCCCGGAGGTGGCCGACCAGGTGCGCTCAGTGGGCGCGCAGTGGCTCAACGTCGGAATCGACGCGGCGGGCGAGGGTGGTTATGCCCGCGAGCTGACCGAGGACGAACGCGCGCAGCAGCAGCAGAAGCTGGAGCAGGCGATCGGTGCGTTCGACGTGGTGATCACCACCGCGCTGGTGCCGGGTCGGCCTGCTCCGCGATTGGTCACCGCGGCCGCGGTGCAGGGTATGAAGCCCGGCAGCGTCGTGGTGGACCTCGCCGGTGAGACCGGCGGCAACTGCGAACTCACCGAACCCGGGCAGACCGTCGTGCGGCACGGCGTGACCATCACCTCGCCGCTGAACCTGCCGGCCACCATGCCCGAGCACGCCAGCGAGTTGTACTCCAAGAACCTGACCTCGCTGCTTGAGCTGATGATCTCCGACGGCGCGCTGGCCCCCGATTTCGACGACGAGGTCATCTCGTCCTCCTGTGTCACACGCGAGGTGCAGAACTGATGTACACCCAGTTGTTGGCCAATCTGGCGATCCTGGTGCTTGCCGGGTTCGTTGGTTTCGCCGTGATTTCCAAGGTCCCCAACACCCTGCACACACCGCTGATGTCGGGCACCAACGCCATCCACGGCATCGTCGTCCTCGGCGCGCTGCTGGTCTTGGGCGGCCTGCCGGCCGATGCGAACTGGGGCGTCCGGATCATCGCCTTCATCGCGCTGATCTTCGGCACGCTCAACGTGATCGGCGGCTTCCTGGTGACCGACCGCATGCTCGGGATGTTCAAGAGCAAGAAGGCTGTTCCGGCGGCCGACAGGACGAAGGAGCTCACCAAGTGACCTACCTCGTCGACATTCTCTACATCTTCGCGTTCTCCCTTTTCATCTATGGCCTGATGGGCCTGACCGGTCCCAAGACCGCGGTGCGCGGCAACTGGATCGCCGCCGCCGGTATGGGTATCGCGGTGATCGCCACGCTGATCAAGATCCGCGATACCGCGTCAATCAACTGGATCCTGATTGTTGCGGGCCTGGCCATCGGTGTGATCCTCGGTGTCCCGCCGGCCAAGAAGACCAAGATGACGGCGATGCCCCAGTTGGTCGCGCTGTTCAACGGCGTCGGCGGCGGCACGGTCGCGCTGATCGCCTGGACTGAATTCATTGAGACCAAGGGTTTCTCGCACTTCACACCGGAGCAATCCCCGACCGTCGCACTGGTGGTCGGGTCGCTGTTCGCCGCGATCATTGGCTCGGTGTCGTTCTGGGGTTCGTTGGTCGCCTTCGCCAAACTGCAGGAAACCATCATCCCGAAGAGTGTTGAGAAGGCATTCGTCAAGAGCGCCAAGCTTTTTCAGGCCGCCAACATTGTGCTACTGATCACGGCCGTCGGGGTGGCGGTATACATCGGACTGCACGGCGGGTTGTCGGTGTGGTGGATCGTGCTTCTGCTGGTACTCGCCGGTGTGATGGGCCTGTTCGTGGTGTTCCCGATCGGCGGCGCCGACATGCCAGTGGTGATCTCACTGCTCAACGCGCTGACCGGATTATCAGCGGCAGCAGCAGGTTTGGCGCTGAACAACACCGCCATGATCGTCGCCGGCATGATCGTCGGCGCGTCGGGCTCGATCCTGACCAACCTCATGGCGGTCGCGATGAACCGGTCCATCCCGGCGATCGTGTTTGGGTCGTTCGGCGGCACGGACGCCGTCGGCGGGCCGGCCGGCGGGGACCAGGGGCCGATCAAGGCCACCTCGGCCGCCGACGCGGCGATCCAGATGGCCTACGCCAACCAGGTGATCGTGGTCCCCGGCTATGGCCTGGCAGTCGCGCAGGCCCAGCACGCCGTCAAGGAGATGGCCGATCTTCTGGAAGAGAAGGGTGTGGAGGTCAAGTTCGCCATCCACCCGGTGGCCGGCCGTATGCCCGGGCATATGAACGTGCTGCTCGCTGAGGCCGACGTGGACTATGACGCCATGAAGGAAATGGACGACATCAACGGTGAGTTCCCGCGGACTGACGTGACGATGGTGATCGGCGCCAACGACGTCACCAATCCGGCGGCGCGCACCGACCCGTCCAGCCCCATCTATGGGATGCCGATCCTCAACGTCGACCAGTCCCGGTCGGTCATCGTGCTCAAGCGATCGATGTCCTCGGGCTATGCCGGTATCGAGAACCCGCTGTTCTTCGGGGCGGGCACGTCGATGTTGTTCGGCGACGCCAAGAAGTCGGTCGGCGAGGTCATCGAGGAGTTGAAGGCGCTGTAGAGCGTTGCGCTAGAACGGCGGTGGGTCGGACTGGGCTTGCCACGCTGCGCGTGCGTCCAGCCATGCCGCCCAGCGGGCTTCGTTGAGTCCGCGTTCCCAGTGGATTCGAGCGGCGCGTT
>DAIPYT010000071.1:0-14147 GCA_036782595.1 Mycobacterium sp.
GTGGCCCGACGCGCTGCGGTTGCGCCGCTATGACGATGCGGCCAAGGTGCCCGGCGCCCGGGCGCTGAGCGTCGAGGAGGTTCTGGAGATCGCCCGGCGGGTGCTGCGGCGGCGGGACGCTACGCCGGGCGTAGCACGACCGTCATCCTGGTGATCGTGGGTCTGTGAACCCGAGTGTCACCCTGCCGGCGCCGATGACGGCCTTCCACAGTGTTCCACCGGAGCGTCACGGCGTCCTCGACAACACCGACCGCCCGTTGCAGGGCCTGGCCTCTTCGAGCAGGTGCAAGCCGATAGTGACAGCGCCGCCATGGTGTACAGCTGGTGACCGCTGCGTGAAGTCGCCCGACCCGGATCGCTGAACTTCGCCCGAATACCCGCTCAGAATGTCGTCGTCGTTCGGGGTCGACTGGTGCACCTGGTGGTCCGAAGCGAGGGTGCGACGGCGTAACCAGACGGCGGTCGCCACGGCCGCGACGATCAATGCCCCTGCTGACGCGGCGACGTCGGGAGTGAAATGTTGGCTCAGTGATCCGCCGAGCGCCTGGCCCGCCCCGTTTCCGATCGCCACCGCCGTCGTGAGCCATCCGAAAGCTGCGCCGACCCGTTGGTGCGGGACCACGTCGTCGAGCACGATCGATTGCAGTGTCAGCTGTGGGGTGAATGTCGCGCCCGCGACAATGACGCACAACGCCAGCGCCAGGATGTGCTGGCCGGTAAGGGGAATCAGGAGAGCGCACGCGCTGGTCAGAATCAGCAGTGGGAGCTGAGACTCTCTGCGCAGGAACCGGTTACCGCGGCCAGAGACGAGACCGCCGGCGACCGAGCTGATGGTCATCAGGGTGAACAGCAGACCGATAGCCGGGGCGTGGCCGAGCGCTGTCGCCGTCGCCGTTGTGGTGATCACCACGAACCCGACGACGGTCCCGAATCCCAACGCGGCGATAACCAGGGTCACCAGTCCGGACCGTGAGTGCGGGGCTGCCGAGGTGACGGCTCGCGTGGGGCAACCGCGGTGGTCGCCGATGGCCGGTAACGCCGCATAGCCGAGACTGGCGACCGCCAGCAGCACCGCGGACAGGATGAACGGTGCGCGGGTCGACAGCATCGCGCCGAGTAGTGCGGTGAGCGCGGGCGCCACCACGTAACAGAGTTCGAAACTGATCGTCCAGTAGCGGAACAGCGCCGCCCGGGTCGCGGCGTCCGGTGCCAGCAGGGGCGCCAGGTGCGGCAACATCGCGCGGGTCGCGACGCCCATCAGGGGAGTGGACAAGCTCTGCGCCAAGATGGCGGTCAGCAAGATCCACGCCGGTTGACCTGACTCGACGAGTGCCAGGACCAGGGCAGTCAGCGGCACGTAGGCCGCGGTCAGTAGGCACAGCGTGCGACGGACCCCGTGGCGGTCGAACCAGCGGCCCTGCGCCACGGCGGTGACCGCGGTGCCGAGCAGATTTGTGGCGCCTGCGGCACCGGCCAGGGCCAGGCTGGCGCCGACCGCGTGGACGTAGAGCAGAAGGCTCAGGTTGCCCATCGCGAACGCGAGCCTGCCCAGCAGCGACCAGGTGGCGATTCCCGCCGCGCCGGACCGGACGAGCAGGCTGCGGTAGGGGCTTGTCGCCCATCGGGCGCGGGGGCCTGCCCCCAGCAGGCTGCTCATTGTCACCACGCACCCGCGAGCAACTCGGCCATGCCCTCGCCGCGGATTGTCTCGGCAAGGCGAGAATGGAACCGATCCCTGATCTCGACCACCTCGGCGGCGCTCACTGAGCCCCGCTCCAGAGCCATTTCGCAGGCCTGCTCGAATCCGTCGCAGTCGATCCGGATCTTGGTCGCGTAGTACTCGTCGCGTCCGATGCGTGCTCGATCCGCGGAACCACCGGCGCGGCGAACGCGGTACTGGGCCGGGATTTCGGGCTGGTAGGAGAACACCGCCCCGCCGCCGGACATCCGTAGGAAGGTGTGAGTGTCTTCCGATCCCCGGCAATCCGGGAAGGGGTGCCGACGCGCCAACTCGGTGCTGACGGCCACCGTCGAGGTCAGTGTCAGGTAGCCGGTCTGTGCCGCCAGGGTGATCCAGCAGTCGCGACCGACCACAGGGCGGCGGTGGAGTTCGGCGAGGATCTCAGCGATCGACGGGGTGATGTCCGCGGCGGCCGGCTGGTTGCCGGCCTCGTCGATGACGATGAACGGTGAATAGACGAAGTCGGCCCGGCCGGTCTGAAACACCCGTCGGGTGACCTCCAGGCGCCGTGGATGGGCGATGTCGTCGGCGTCCTGAAACAACACGATCGACGAGCCGGCCCGGTGCGCCCACTCGATCCCGAAGTTGCGACAGACGCCCTGACCCCGATTGACGGGGTTGGCGATGACGACGATGCGCCGCGGATCCAGGGAGTGGAGCAGGTCGAGCTGAGCGGAACGCCGGCGCTGCGGCAGCGGTGAGCAGTCGTCGATGATGACGAGCCGCCAGTTCGGATCCGTCTGTTCCAGAACGCTCCGCACCGACTGGATGGCGTGGGTGAAGGCGTCCGGCTGGTCGCAGTAGAACGGCATGACGAAGGTTGCGGCAGCATCGAAGGGGGTGCTCATCGGGCGTAATCTCGGGGAGGTTGTGGTCATACAACGATCATCGAACCGCCCGAACGCCGCGGGTATCGGTTCAATTGACCCGTGGCTTGATGAATTCGTCTCCTCCGATATGAGGACAGTGAGCGTGGCTTTGCGGTGTCGGGCACCACGCTGCCGGCGGTGTGCCGAGCCAGAATCAGCCGCAACGACAGCACGGACTGCCCGGCGAGCGACGAGACGATGGTGCGGGCCGGTGTTAGGGCCATCTCCCCGGCCGACGGCGCAACCAGCACCGGCAGGCCGGCCCGCTCGGCGGCGAGCGCCCCGGGCGCGGAGTCCTCGATCGCCACGCAGACATCGGCGGTGAGTCCTAGGCGCGCCATTGCGACGCGGTAGGGCTCCGGGTCAGGTTTGGGGCGGCGAATCTCGTCACCGCAGATGACGACGTCGAACGCCGACGGGCCGAGTGTCCTGGTGGCGATGTCGACCAGGCGGCGCGGACTCGAGGTGACCAGAGCGGTCCGCAGTCCGGCGGCGCGAACCTCGTGCAATAGTTCGCGGGCACCGGGCTTCCAGGGTGTACCGCGTTGGAGCGCGTCTTCGACCTTGCCGAGCAGGCCGCGTCGGGTGTCTTCGGCGCGCGCGCGGGAACCTGTCTCGGTGTGCAACATCTCGATCACCTCGCCGAGTTCCCGCCCCAGCATTTCCGCGCGGGCAGCCGCGGAGAGGCGACCGCCAAGGTCGAGTGCCATCTCGTGCAGGGCCTGGTTCCAGAGTTCCTCGGTGTCGGTCAGGGTGCCGTCCATGTCAAAAAGCACTGCGCGAAGGTGACTCATCGTGTCGTCCTATCTTGCTTCGGTGTTGATTGAACCTGTCACCTAAAAGATCTACCGGTCGCGCCCGTCGAGCACGATCGGGCATTCCGACGATGATGTTGATGATGTGATGTCCTGCAATCGCAGGACGTTTCAGCGTGGAAGGGCAATGCTGTTGAAAAGAAACACTTTTCGGATCTCTCGCGACTGCGGCCCACCTGCCAGGCTACGGAATAGTCGCAGCGCCGCCACGGCCGCCGTCAATGCTATTGCGATGATGCCCACCGCCAGCACGGGACCGGCCCACGACATCGCCAGCCCCACGACCGATGCGGATACAAACATCGCCAGGTGCTTCGGCGCCTGGGCCAAGCCGGTGACGCCACCACGGACGTGTGCGGGTGCCTCGCCCTGCACGATCGCGCCGGTCACGGCGAACAACGCGGTGGTCGCCGCTTCGCCGACAGCGATCGCCACGCATGCCGCTCCCAGCCACACCGGCGTCGCAACCAGTCCGCCGCTCGCGAGCGCCACGATGTCGACGAGCAGCACGGCACCCAGCACGCCGGCGGAACGCTGCAGCAACTGCGCAGGGGACAATCGATTCCACACCCACGTCACCCAACTCATGCCGACGAGCGCCCCGATTGCGGCCGCTAGAGCGAACAGCCACAGGTACTCGATGGCCGTGAGCGCTACCGTCACGGCCGGCACCAGCACCCCCACCGGCACGGCGAGTTGAAGGATTACATCGGCCCGGCTCGCCTCTCGCAACTGTCGGACTTGGCGCAATGTCGACCATGCCTCCTGCAGGTTCCGGCTCGGACCAGCCGCCAGCACCGGACGGCACTGCCCGGCACCCAACCCCAGTGCCAGAGCGGCCAGCAACGGCAGGAACCCCACCACGCAGGCCAGCAGTCCGATTCCGGTGTGGCCGGTGGCTATCACCAGACCCCCGCCGACAGCGCCGAGCAGAGCGCCGGCCCGGGCGATCCAGTCATCGAGAACCGCGGCGTCACGGGCGCTGGCCGGCGGCACCAGGCTGGCCTGGAAGTGCTGCCACGACGGCCGCAGCAGCGCCATCATCAGGCCGTCGGCTGCGGCCAGGGCGATGACGGCAGTGATGGTCAATGCGCCACCCACCGCGAGCACGCCGCCGAGCAGCATCGGCAGCGTCCGCAGCGTGAGCGCCACCGCGAACGTTCGCCGCACCGGTGTCCGGTCGACTAGCACCCCGGCGGGGATCACCGCGATAGCGAACGCCAACGACATGGCGGCGAATGCGCCGCATACGCCCTGGGCGCCGCTGCCCACTGAGTCCGCGCTACCCACGCGCAGTACGAGATTGGCGGCGGCGGCGATCTCCACCGGCAGCGCCGCGCACTGCAGCACGGCCAGACTGGGGTGCTCGGCCGCAGATCGCCACGCTGTGCGTCGCGACCGGGTGCACGCTGCGTCGGACCTGTCCATGGCCCGGACCTACTTCCGCAGGCTGGTGACGCGCCGCACGGCCTCGATCACACGACCGACGCCGTGTCGAAGGGGAGCGACAACCGGGATCCCGAGTTGCTCTTCTAAACGCGTGCATTCCGCGCCAATCCCGGCCGGCTCCATGCCCTGGGTATTGAGCGTGATGGCGCACACGGGTCGACCGAATCGCTCCAACAATGCCACCTCGTCGGCCAGATCCGGGATGCGGTGACCGCGGTCCTCGAGCCCGTCGAAGAATTCCCGGGCCGGACTGTGCTGCAGGACCACCGCGTGCACGTCACCGGACAGCATGAGCACCGCTCCGCCGCCCGCGCCGGACGGGTTGCGCATGCCGGACTGGCCCTCGAGGACCATGACGTCAGGGTCGACCTCCGCGGCGCAGCGCAGCATCGCCCCTTCGAGCTCGCCGGGAATGAAGTCGTTGGTCATCGAGTCGAGCACTATGCCGTAGCGGCCACCCTGCATCCAGCCGGTCTGGCCGGTGTAGATCATCTCGGCGGAGGAACCGACATCGCGAAGCCCCTCCACCAACAGCCGAGCCGTAGTGCGCTTGCCCACCATGCAATCGGTGCCGAGCACGGCGATGCGGGTGGCGCGGACATCGGCCACATCCCCGGTCCAGAACCGCAGCGCACGGTCGGTCGGCGGCTTGCGGACATCGGTGAGGGTCGCACCGAGGCGCTCAGCGAGTGGGGCGATCACCGGATCGTTGCAAAGGAAGTCATGCAGTCCGCACACGAGGTCGAAGCCGAATTCGAGGGCCAGGACGAGTTGGGCATGCAACTCGGGAGTTAGGCGGCCACCGTGCGGGGCCACCCCTACGATGGCGGCCGGACGTCCCGGCCCGGTAGGGATTTGCGCGTCGGCCAGATCAGCGATGACCGGGATGCCAATCGGTCTGCCGTCGAGCAGGACGCCGGCATCCGCACCGGCGCAACTGGAATCCACCACCGCCCGGATGTCGTAGCGGCTGGTACCGCGAACGAGACCGTGTGCGACCTTGGCGCGGGCCGTCGCGAAAACGCCCTCCGCGAGGACCACTGCGGCCTGCGGGCGGGTGTGGACAATGTCGTCGACCGCTGAATCACTGGTGACGCCGAAGGCTTTAGCCAGCGAGGGAATCTGCTCAAATAACGTGGTCATGACCCCACTATCGGGTCAATGCAGCGGTGGGACTATCGGACGAATCACCCCCCGGATGGACGAACGTTTGTCCTCAAATGAGAGGACGCCCGGCATCATTCGACGAGGCGCCGACGCATCGCCTCGGCGACCGCCGCACCGCGGTCGGATACCCCCAGTTTTTCGTAGAGGCGCTGGACGTGGGTGCGAATAGTGGTCGGCGCGAGGTGCAGTTGTGCGGCGATCTCGGGCACCGAGTGCCCGGCGGCAATCAGCGTGATGACTTCAGCCTCCCGGGGCGACAGCAGCGTTGCGTCACCGCGAGACCGCTGCTGAAGTTCACTGGCCAGTCCGCCGGCTAGGTTCGGCTGCACGTAGCCGCCGCCTTTGGCGCAGCTGATGACCGCGGCCACGATCTCGTCGCGATCGGACTCCTTCGTCAGGTAACCCGCGGCCCCAGCGGCCAGCGCCTCGTACACCGTCGCCGGATCCTCGGTGGCGCTGAGCAACAACACCCGGGTGGGCAACTGATCTCGGGCCACTGCGGTCACCACGGCCAGGCCGTCGAGTTCGGGCATCCGGTAATCCAGCAGTGCCACCGCCGGTTCGTGCTCGCGGATGGCCTCCAGCGCCGCGCGACCATCGCCGACTTCGGCGACCACCCGGATCCGCCCGCTCTCCTTCATAGCCCGGACGACGCCCTCCCGGTACATCGGGTGGTCGTCAGCGATGACCACCGTGACTTGCTCTGACTGTCTCATCATCGTGCCTTCCTAGACCGGCGTTATTGTTTCACGGGAACGTTCGGACGTGTAACGCGACGTTGGCTCTTGATGAGAGGTGCACCGTGGAGACCACCGACTTCGACCTGATGCGTCACGCTCGTGAGTTGAGTGCGTTGCGGATCGTGGCGCTGGTGCGGGTGGGCGTGGCCGCGGTGATGATCGTCGCGGCCTACGTGGGGTTGACTCCCAAGTGGCCCGCCTATGGTCCGCTGCCCTGGCTCTACGGGGTCGCGGCTGTCATCGCAGTCGCGGTGTTCTTCCGCTCCGGGTCACGTGACCTGCCGTTGTCACGGATCCAACTGGTCCTCGTTGTGCTGGACGTCGGCATGGTCGTCACGTTCAAACTGGCGTGCCCCGACGGGGCCTACGTTCCCCTGCTGGCACTGACGCTCCTGCCGGTCATGATTGTGCTCGACGTGTCATGGCAGCGTGCCGCCGTCGCCCTGCCGTTTATCGCGGCCGTCTTCACCTTCGAGATCTTCACCGACCCCGTGATGCAGGTCCAGATCGGCTACGGCCGCATCGCACTGGCCGCGGTGGTGTTCGTGTTTCTCTGCGTCACCGTGTGGTTGGCGGTCTACGCGCAGAGCCGACAGCTGAAGGAGATCACCGAACTCAGCGCCTCGCGGCAGGCGTTGCTCGCCGACATCATGACCGCCTCCGATGAGCAGCGCCGGACGATCTCGGAGTTCATCCACGATGGGCCGTTGCAGTCGGTGCTGATGGCCCGCCAAGAACTCAGCTCGGCGCTGAAGAAAAGCCCGGACGAGTCACTGGAGCGGGCGATAGCCGGTCTTCGTGAAGCCACCAATCAGATGCGTGAAGCCACTTTTGAGTTGCATCCGGCAGTGCTGGCCGGGGCCGGACTGGCCCGCGCCGTAACCCAGCTGGCTGGGACCAACTCCGCGCGCAGCGGCATCAACATCACCACCGATATCGATATCCCCAGCCCGGACGAGACCGACCCGATGCTGTTCTCCCTGGCCCGTGAGTTGCTGTCCAATGTGGTCCGGCACTCACGCGCCACCCAGGCCGCCCTGACGCTCAGGGTGGTCGATGGCGTAACCCACCTCGATGTCGTCGACGACGGCGTCGGCATGACCCAGAAGCAGGCTGCTGAGCGGCTCAGCCAGGGGCATATCGGTTTGGCCTCCCAGCGCGCGAGAATCGAAGCTGCCGGCGGCACGGTCCGAATCCATGACGTTCCACGTGGCACCCACATCACCGTCACCGTGCCGATGGTCACGCCCAACACCTAGCAGGAGTTTCCACCCTTCACAGGTGAGCCGCAAATCTTTTGTTGCGGTGCTTGGGTTTTGGTCTTGTGTCGCCGCGTGGAGGTCTAGCCGAGACCCTCACGGTGCGGTGCCTGGGCGTGTCAGCCACGCAGGCCCGCACGGTCGAGGCCTGCAGCCAGATTCCGTCGCGTCAACGGTCAGCAGCACCGGCCGACACTGCGGGCAGCCCTCGAACGCGTGTGGGCCCTCGCGGCTCTTTGTTCCGCGGCAAAAGACTAACGTGTGTACCGGACATGTTGTAGCGTAAAACGTTCTACTCTGGTGGCGCATATGAGAGGGAGGGGCCCGCGGACGTCTGTTCTTTCCAGTGGTGTGCGGGGCGGGGCGGCGGCGGCCGGTAGTACCGATACTACTTCTAAGGATGTCCGCGATGTCATCACTTACCGGCCGAGGGATGGATTAGCACCCGCTCAACGGAACTGCTCGCTGCACGGGTTTGTGCGGAAGGAATTCATCGTGAATCACACAATTGGGTCGCTCAGCAAGCCCGCCGCGGCGTTGGTATCAGGGGCGTTGGCCGTCGGCCCGCTCCTGGTGCCCGGACTGGTGTCCGCCCCCGCTGCTAATGCCACGTGTATATCGGCGTTCGGTTTTGGGATTAGCGCCGAGTGCACGATCACCCTGTCCAGTGTCGAGTTGAAATGGGGAGCCTGAACATGACAGATTCACAAACAATCTTGGTCGCACCTTGTGGCTTCA
This sequence comes from Mycobacterium sp., assembly GCA_036782595.1. Lineage (GTDB taxonomy): Bacteria > Actinomycetota > Actinomycetes > Mycobacteriales > Mycobacteriaceae > Mycobacterium. The sequence continues at coordinate 8,779 of DAIPYT010000071.1, forward strand.
AGGGCTCGCTGAGCGCCGAACAGGCCGCAGCGGCCATCGCGCGGGGTGTTACTCGTGCAATGCCGAATGCCAGGGTGCTGCAGGTGCCGATCCCCGACGGTGGCGAAGGCTTTACTGCAACCATGGCTGCCGTCACCGGGGGCCAGTTGGAGTACGTCGATGTGACTGGTCCGCTCGGCGACCCGGTTAGGGCCCCGATGGCGCGACTCGGCGGGGACCCGGGCACCGTGATCGTCGAGATGGCGGCTGCGGCCGGGCTATCGTTGGTACCGCATGACAAGCGAAATCCGCTCTACACTTCGACATACGGTGTAGGGCAGATGATCTCGGCCGCACTGGACTGGGATGCCCAGAAGATTCTGCTCGGCTGCGGTGACTCTGGGACGTCCGACGCCGGATCTGGAATGCTCAGCGCGCTCGGGGCCCGATTGCTCGATGAGGCGGGAGACCCAGTTCGCCCAGGTGCGAGCGGCCTCACCGACCTCCGAACGATCGACTCTTCCGGTCTGGATCCCCGGCTGCAAACGGTTGAAATCGAAGCTGTCTGCAACATCACTAATGTGTTGTGCGGCGATAGCGGGGTCGCGCGAATCTTCGGCCCGCAGAAGGGGGCGTCAGCAGCGGACGTGGAGGTCATCGCCGAGGGACTCGAGCGGTTCGCTGCGTTGGCGCAGATACATGTGCAGCAATTCGATGCACAAGCTCCGCACATCGCATCGATGCCCGGCGGTGGGGCGTCAGGTGGGCTCGGCGCGGCGCTCGTTGCATACCTCGGGGCGAAACTCCGTTCGCGCTTCGACGTTGTCTTCGACTACATCCCTTTTGACCAGATGTTGGAACAATCGGATCTGGTGATCACCGCAGAGGGTTCGATCGACTTTCAGACAAGACGCGGAAAGATACCGGCGGAAGTCGCGCGCCGCGCGCATGTGGCCGGCCTGGCGGCGGTCGGCTTGGCAGGCATGCTGGGCGACGGCTACGAATTGTCCGTGGGGCCCGACGGTCTCGACGCGGTGTTCGCCGTGGCCGACCGGCCAATGGACCTCGGTACCTCGATAGAGAACGGCGAGGTACTGCTTATGCGCTCGGCAGAGCAGGTTGCCCGCCTCATAGCCAGCGTTTGGGCGAGGGCGTGATGCTGCGCCGGATCGCCATTGGTGTGCTGGGAACCGGACTGACAATCCTGGCTTTCCTGACCCCTGACAATCCCAGCGTCACGTCTCGCGTGGTGATCGCTACTTTCGGCTGGGCTGTGGCGCTTTGGCTGCTGGGCCATATCAAGGACGTCTATGTTGCGATCGGTGCCGCAGCCGTCGCGTTCATCGCCGCGGGATTTCCCATCGGCACGAGTCTGCAAGCAGCGTTCAACGGTACGACGGTCACCATTGTCGCCGCGTTTGTGATCGCTGCAGCGGTTCGCCGTGTCAAATTGACTGAGTACGTGATCGGACGTCTTACTTCCAAGCCGCAATCGGCCTCGAGTGCCATCAATCGTGTTGCCCTTGCGACAACAGCGTCTGTGCTGGTTATTCCGGCAACATCAGCGCGGGCCGCGGTGACGCTCCCGGTGGTGGACTCGATGGCCGAGGGCTCATCTGCAGAGTTCTCGAAGACGATTCGAACCGTCGTTCCTGTCGTCGTTTTGACCTCGGCCGGGGCGTCGCTTCTTGGCGCAGGGGCCCACATCATCGCCGTCGAGCTGCTCCAACAGAGTGCGGGGTCTTCGGTCAATTTCTTGCAATGGATAGTGTGGTGCGCTCCGTACGCGCTGGTTGCCACTCTGCTGTCGGTCATGGTGATCAAGCATCGATTTCTACCGAAGGCTGAGCGGTCACGCCCACTGGAATCAGCACTGTCGGCTGCGCCAAGCGCCATCACCGGCCAACAAAAAAGTGTCGCAATCATCCTGGTACTGCTGGTCGTAGGTTGGATCGCCGGTTCGTTAGTCGGCATCGACATCGCCATCCCCGCAGTGATCGGCGCGGCAGCACTTATGCTCCCCCCGGCAAGGGCGATAACACCTGAGCAGGCCATAAAGGCCATCCCATGGGAACTCGTAATTTTCTTGTGCGCCAGTCTGATACTCGCGAACATATTCGTCGCGAGCGGTTCCGCATGCTACGTCGTCGGGCCGCTTATCGGAGGCTGCCAGGCTTACTCGGCTACACCATGGGTGGTGGTGGTCTTGGTGATTTTGATCTCGCTATTCGCACATCTCATCATCCACTCACGTTCGGCGCGTGCGGCCGTCCTCGTGCCGCTCATTCTGCCCCTCGCCGCGACCACGGACCTCAATCCAGTAAGCCTGGTGCTGGCGTCAACGCTGGCGGCCGGCTATTGCTTAACACTGCCTGTGTGCGCGAAGCCTCTGCTCATGTATGCCGGGGATGATTCATTCGATCGAAAAGATCTGTTACACCTGTCGGTTTGGCTGCTACCGATGAACGCTGTTCTGCTGTCCCTGACCGCGATTTTCCTGTGGCCCGTCATGGGATTACCGATGAGGTAACCCTCGCGCCCAGCTGCTTCTCCCGTTGGCGGACCGTGCGATGCACCGGGTCGGCGTCGAATTTCGGTAGAACGTGTTGGCCGAAACATTCCACGGACTCAATCGCAACTTCGCGAGAGATGGTGCTCAACAGAATTCCAAAAATCATCTGGTCTGCGCCCACATCGACATTGGCCTGAATCGCGCGTTCACACTCGTCGGGGTCGCCAACAACGATCATGCCCTTTCGCGCGGCAAATTGAAGTGCCTCGGCAGTTGGCTCCGGCAGAGTCTGCGGCCACTGCGGCATCCAGTCGGGGCGGGGCAAGGTGTCCAGATACCGGTAGACCATCGAGCGGTGGTGACTGATCGACATGTCGGCGGCTATCCGGCGCGCTTGGTCTCCGTCAGGCAGACACACCAACTGGTTGACCACGGCGACATTGTTGTTGACGTAGCCACCCAGCGGTTCAGCGGTCTCGATGGTCTTCTTATAGAGCTCGATCAGCGGTGCCAATTCCTCGGGCGATGCCTGTGCGAAACACAACACGCCCAGCCCCAGTCGGGCGGCTTTCTGAAAACTCTCCGGATTGCCCGCCGCCATCCACAACGGAGGGTGCGGTTTCGTGTACGGCTTCGGCAGCACATTGCGGGCAGGCATCGAAAAGTGCTCGCCCTGATGACTGTACGAGGCTTGCGCCCACATCTTGGGCAACTCGGCCAGCACCTCATCGAACATCGACTTCGTAAGCTCCGGATCGTCTATCCCGAAGCCCGACTGCTCGATACTGGATGACCCGCGCCCCATGCCGAACTCAAACCGTCCACCGGAGAGGTGGTCGAGCATGGCGACCCGCTCCGCAGTCCGCGCCGGGTGGTTGACCGCGGGCGTGATGTTAATGATGCCGCTGCCCAGATGGATACGTTCGGTCAAGCCAGCCAGATACGCCAAAAACACCTCGCTCGCCGACATGTGCGAGTACTCCTCGAGGAAATGGTGCTCAGTCGCCCAGGTGTATTTGAATCCCGTGCGGTCGGCTGCCTGGACCAGGGCGACCTCGTCCATCAGTCGGTTGTGCTCGCCTTCCACCGGATCGAGATCCAGCAGTCGTTCCGGCAAATATAGAGAATTGAAGATCCCGAACTCCATGACTCGTGGTCCTTTCGTGCGATTTCCGGGTGCGGAATGAGTGGTTCGTACGACAAGCGTCTGTCACCACGGGCTTCGTCGCGATCCGCTGAACCAACCCTCTTGTTGATGATGTCCCTTCCTGCAATCGGAGGACCCCGGCTCATACACTGTCGTCGTCGTCGCAGTCGAAGGAGGTCTTGGTGCCACTGCCGGAGGATGTTCGCGCGCTCGCCGAGATGGTGAACAACTGGGGTAGGTGGGGTCCCGACGACGAGCGAGGCACGCTGAACCTGATCACCGACGAGGTTGTTCGGCGAGGCGCGGCGTGCGTGCAGACCGGAAAACGGTTCACCCTTGGTATTCCGCTATCCATCGACGGACCACAGATCGGGTTCGTTCCCGGCCGCATCAACCCGATCCGGACAATGATCTCGATCAACGAACCGTTTTCTGCTGATCCGGGCAAGATCTGCTTTTCCGATGACATTGTGACCATGGGCATTCAGGCCGGAACCCATTGGGATGCACTGGCACACGCCTCGTACGACGGTCTGATCTACAACGGGTTCAAAGCCGACACCGTTACCCCGGCAGGGGCTGCACGCTGTGGAATCGACCGGGTCGGGTCGATCGTCGGCCGTGGCGTATTACTTGATGTGGCGCGCGCCAAGGGCAACGACATCTTGCCGGGGGGGTATCCGATCACTGGCGCGGACCTGGACGACACCGCCCGGCTGGCAGGCGTCGAAATCGCACCCGGTGACATAGTGCTAGTGCGAACCGGTCAGATGAGGCTTTGGCACGCCCGCAACAGGAAGGCCTACCTCGCGCCCGTTTCCGGACTATCCTTGCGTTCGGTGGAATGGATGCATGATCACGATGTTGCCGCGGTTGCCACCGACACCCTCGCGTGCGAGGTGATCCCGTGGGAACGTGATGACCTGCCTTTGCCTGTTCACATGCTGCACTTGGTCCAGATGGGCCTGACCCAAGGTCAGGGCTTCGACTTGGAGCTCCTGGCAGCGGACTGTGCTGAGGACGGTCGCTACGCGTTCCTGCTGGAGGCGACACCGGAGCCGTTTGTCGGGGGACTCGGCGGCCCGGTCAATCCAGTCGCCATCAAGTGAGGCGTGTTCAGTAACCCACTGGACCGGCCCGCTGGGCATACCGCCAAAGGCGTTACGTCGGAAACTATTCGCGGTTCCAGGCGGCACCTCAGCGCTGTGCAAGACGGTGAACTGTGAAGTGACGGCCGGCGGATCAAGGCACTGTGGAAGGTACTGCAGGACGTCGACCATAAGTCCACGCGGCTTTTCGGGTGCTTGTGAGCGTTTGAAGGTCCGAGCCCTCTGGGCAGTCTTTTGCGATAGTGCAAGCTACTGTTCACAGCCAAACCTGCATCGGAGACCATCGTGTCGGAACTGCTCGCACAATCACTCTCCCTGCCCTGTGGTGCCCGTTTGCCGAACCGCCTCGCCAAAGCTGCCATGACCGAAGGCCTCGCTGACCCTGCGGGCACGCCGACAGCGGAACTCGACAGACTGTACGGGCTGTGGAGCGACGGCGGCGCGGGACTGCTGTTGTCCGGCAATATCCTTGTCGACGGCGACCACCTTGAGCGCCCGGGCAATGTGATTATTGACCGGGAGCCTGATGCCGCAATGCAGGCAGCGCTGTCGCGCTGGGCTGCAGCTGCTACCCGCAATGGCAATCACTTCTGGGCGCAGATCAGCCATGCCGGGCGCCAGA
>DAIPYT010000072.1:0-14126 GCA_036782595.1 Mycobacterium sp.
AGAGCCAGGTGTCGGGCGTCGTCGCCGTCAGGAACGACTCGAGGTCGTCGCGCCACTGGGCCGGGGTGGTCTTATCGGGTTCGATGCCGGTGTACTCACCGCGGTAGAACAGCAGCGGTCGGGGTTTGACCGTCGGCACCTCCGAGAGCGATTGCACCGCACCGAAGACCACGAAGTGGTCGCCACCCTCATGCACGGAGGCCACCGTGCAATCGATATGGGCCAGCGATCCATCCAGCACCGGCGAACCCAACGCGGACAGGTGCCATTCCACACCGGCGAACTTGTCGGGCTCTCTCGATCCGAATCGGGCGCAGGTCTCACGCTGCTTCTCGGTCAGCACATTGACACAGAACCGTCCACTGGCCTCGATGGCCTGCCAGGAGCGGGACAACTTGGTGGGGCAGAACAGCACCAGTGGCGGATCCAGGGATAGCGCCGCGAACGATTGGCAGGCGAATCCGTTGGGCTCCCCGTCGTGCATGGTGGTGATGATGGTGATCCCGGTGCAGAACTGTCCGAGGACCTGACGGAATGTCCGGGGATCGATTGGCTCAGCCATCTGCTAATTATTGCCGTAGGCGCCGATGCTGAAGTCGTGGCCCCACAGGCTGACGGCGGTGCTCTCCCGGGCGATCCAGTCCTGGTCGTCGACTTCCATTCCCTCGCAACCGAATTCAATGTCGAAGCCGCCCGGAGTCTTCATATAGAAGGACAGCATCTTGTCATTGACGTGGCGGCCCAATGTTGCCGACATCGGGACCTTGCGCCGCAACGCGCGATCCAGGCAGAGCCCCACGTCGTCGCTGCCCTCCACCTCGACCATCAGGTGAACGATCCCACTGGGGGTGGGCATCGGCAGGAACGCCAAGCTGTGGTGGCGCGGATTGCATCCGAAGAACCGAAGCCAGGCCGGCGGACCGTCGGCGGGCCTGCCCACCATCTGTGGTGGCAGCCGCATGGAGTCACGCAGCCGGAAGCCCAGAACGTCGCGGTAGAAATGCAGTGCCTCGGCATCGTCCCGGGTGGACAAAACCACGTGGCCCAACCCTTGCTCAGCAGTGACGAACTTATGCCCGTAGGGGCTGACCACCCGCCGATGTTCGAGTGCGGCTCCGTGGAACACCTCGAGGGTGTTTCCGGAGGGATCAGCGAAGGTGATCATCTCGTCGACACGGCGGTCGGCGAGTTGGACTGCGGTGGCTTCCTTGTAGGGCACTCCCTCGACATCGAGAGAGTCCCGAATCTGCTGCAGCCCTTCGGCGTTCGCGCATTCCCAGCCGGCCTCGGAGAGCCGGTCATGCTCGCCCGGGACGATCACCAACCGAGCCGGAAAGTCGTCCATCCGCAGATACAGGGCGCCGTCGACGGTGCCCTTGCCCTCGACCATGCCGAGCACTTTGAGGCCGTACTCCCGCCACGCCGGGACATCGGTGGACTCGATCCGCAGATAGCCCAGAGATCGAATGCTCATGCCCCACCTCCCAGGAAGTCGATGGTCAGCTTGTTGAATTCGTCGAATTTCTCCAACTGGGCCCAATGTCCGCATTGCCCGAAAACGTGCAACGTAACCCGGGGGATCTGCTTCAGCGCCACCAGCGCACCGTCCAACGGGTTGACCCTGTCCTCGCGGCCCCAGATCAACAGCACCCGCTGGCGAAGCTTGTAGACATCGCGCCACATCATGCCGAGTTCATAGTCCGGCCCGGCGAACGACTTGCCCATCGCCCGTGCCGCGGCCAGCGACTCAGGCTGACTGGCGATGGCGAACCGCTCATCGACGAGTTCGGGGGTGATGAGTTTCTGATCGAAAACCATGATCCGCAGGAAGCGCTCCATGTTCTCCCGCGTCGGGTCGGCGGTGAACCGGCCCAGCAGCTTGACACCCTCGGTGGGGTCGGGGGCGAACAGGTTGACGCTCAAGCCTCCCGGGCCCATCAGCACCAGACGGCCGGCCCGGTCGGGATTGTCCAGGGCGAATCGGACCGCTGTGCCACCGCCGAGTGAATTACCCACCAACGCAGGACGTTCGATCCCGAGATGGTCGAATAGCGCGAGCACCGCGTTGGCGCTGTAGCGGTTGTACTGCTCATGCTCGGTGTGCTTGTCGGAATGCCCGTAGCCAGGCTGGTCGAGGGCGATCACATGGAAATGCCGGGCGAGGACGGCGATATTGCGCCCGAAGTTCGACCAACTGGATGCGCCGGGGCCACCGCCGTGCAGCAGCACCACCGTCTGGTCATTGCCCTCGCCGGCCTCGTGATAGTGCAGCCTCATGTCGCGCTCGCCGGCGCGGACCTCCGCGTAGCGGGAAGTGGACTCGAAGGTGATGCCCTGCTGAGACTCTGCCTCGCGGATGAAGGACGTCATTCCTAGACCATCGTGTCGCCGAGCGGTAGCCCGAACTCCTGGTTGCCGTACATCACATAGGCGCGTTCTGCGTCGTTGGCGGCGTGCACCCGCCCGGCGTGTGCATCACGCCAGAAACGTTGCAGTGACTGGTCGTTGTTCAGCGCAGTGGCACCGGCGGCCTCGAATAGGCGGTCGATGGAGGCGATGGCCCGGCCGGTGGCGCGGACCTGGTCGCGGCGGGCCCGGGCCCGTAGTTCCATCGGGACCTCCTTGCCCTCGCACAACAGGGCGTATTCCTCGGCGAGGTTCCCCTTCAACTGCCGCCAGGCCGCGTCGATATCGCTGGCCGCCTCCGCGATGCGGATCTTGGCGAACGGATCGTCCTTGGCCTTCTCGCCGGCGAACGCCGCGCGCACGCGCTTTCCCTGGTGCTCGACGTGGGCGTCGTAGGCGCCGTAGGCCATTCCCACGATGGGCGTGGAGATGGTGGTGGGATGCATCGTGCCCCAGGGCATCCGGTAGACCGAAGCGGTGTTGTTCTTCAGGCCACCGGCCGATCCGTCATTCATGGCCCCGTAGGACAGGAAGCGGTGCCGGGGTACGAACACGTCTTTGACCATCAGCGTGTTGCTGCCGGTGGCCTTCAAGCCGACCACATTCCAGTCGTCGCGGATCTGATAGTCGCCCAACGGCATCAGGAAGCTGCCGAAGTCCACCGGGCGGCCGTCCTTGATGACCGGCCCGCCGACGAAGGTCCAGGTTGCGTGATCGCAGCCCGACGACCACAGCCACGTGCCGTTGACGAGATAGCCGCCGTCGACCACCACGCCCGCACCCATCGGCGCGTACGACGAGGAGACGCGGACGCTGGCATCCTCACCCCACACGTCATCCTGGGCCTGCTGGTCGAACTGCGCCAGGTGCCAGTTGTGTACGCCGAGAATGCCGCCGGCCCACCCGGTGGAGCCACAGGCACTGGCGATTCGACGAACAGCTTCGAAGAAGATCGTCGGATCACACTGCAGGCCGCCCCACTGTTCGGGCTGGAGCAGTTTGAAGAAGCCTGCTTCCTCCAGATCGGCGATGTTGGCGTCGGGCAGGCGTCGCAGTTGCTCGGCTTCCGGTGCGCGCTCCCGCAACCGCGGAAGAAGATCATCGATCGCCGCGAGGACCATCTGGGCGTCGCGTTGTTGAATGGACGTCACTACATACCTCCGGGATGTGCGGCACTGCGTCTCAGACTAGAACACGTTACGATTTGTGTCGAGCAGACTGAGCTCGTAGCAGGTAGTTCATCGTATTGTCATTTCTGTAACGTGTTCTAGTTGCCGAAAGGATTCGACACCCCGTGACCACTGACCAGCCTGCCAGCGCCGTGGTGCACCTCGACGGACAGACCCACACCGTGTCGTGGCCCCGGGACAAGAAACTGCTCGACGTTCTTCTCGACGAGGGAATCGATGCGCCCTACTCCTGCCACGAGGGCCACTGCGGCGCCTGCGCCACGACCCTGGTGAGCGGCGAGGTGGAGATGGAAGTCAACGACGTCCTCGAGCCCGACGATCTGGATGAGGGGCTCATATTGGCCTGCCAGTCTCGGCCGACGACCGATTCGGTCGAAGTCACCTACGACTGAACCGGGGCTGCCCTATCGCGGGGTGCGCAGCTTGTACGCCCGGTCGATCATCTCATCGGGAAGCGGCTGGCTCTCCTCGTTGGGGATCATCACCTCGACATAGGCCGCACCCTCGTGGGTGTCGATCTCGTCGAGCACCTTGTCCAGTTCGGCGACGGTGCCGACCTTTGCGGTCAGCCAGCCCCTACAGCCGAATGCCTCCGGTAACAGGTGGTAGTTGACCGGGGCGAGGTCGTCATAGGCGTGACCACGCTCACTGATGACGTCCTCGATGCCGTAGAGACCGTTGTTCAGGACGAAGATCACCGGCTTGATGCCGTAGCGGCCCATCACGGCGAGCTCGTTGAGGGTCAGCTGATGCGATCCGTCGCCGGTGACCAGCACGGTCCGCCCGGTGGTGTTGGCCATCGCCACCCCGAGGGTGGCCGGCGTGCCCCATCCGATCGAGCCCCACATGCCTTGGCATTCCACCCGCACGCCCTGAGGTAGCCGCATCGCGTTGATGTGGAACATGGCGGTGCCGGTCTCACTCACCAGGATGTCGCCGGGCCGCAGCAGCCGCTGCAAACGCGGATAGAAGTTCGGCGACGCCGTCGGGTCTGCACCGGAGCCGACCAACTCTTGCTCGCCGTAGTGCGGGGCATCCGGACGTGCGCGCGGCTTTACCTTCGTGATGAGCGCATCGAGTACGTCGCCGATTGCGACGTTGAGGTAGACGTTCGTACCGATGCGCACCCAGTTGTCGTGGATGCAGATGGCGCGTTCGGTGTTCAGCACATCGCCCCACAAACCTGTGTTGAGTTCGAAGAGCAGCACCCCGCCGATATCGAGGAGCAGGTCGGCGTTTTCGACGATGTCGCGCACTGCGGGCGGTTGCGAGGACGCCCCCGAGTACAGCCCGATGTACTGCGGCAGGGATTCGTCGATCGTCCCCTTGTCATTGGGGGTCAGCGCGACCGGGAGGTCTGCCTTGGTGAGAAGTTCGACGGCCTTATCGGTGACACCGTAGCGGCGGGTCAGCTGGGTCACGGTGGCCAACGGGTGCTTGGCGACGGCAAGCTTGGCCAGGATCGCGTCGACGGCGGCGGCGAGTTCGCCTGCGTCGCTGCGCTGGCGCTTGACCTTCCCCAAGGGTTCGCCTTTGACGGGCTTGCCGATCACCGGCATGAGTCCCTGAACCTCGGAGATCAGGATGTAGGCGGGCATCGACTGGCGCAGTGCCTCGCGGATGACCCGCTCAAGTTCGTCGATGCAGTTGTCCGGCGTCAGCCTGGCCGACACGCAGCACGCCGAGGACGAGATGTCCTGGAAGCGGTCGTATCTGGTGTCACCGAGATTGTGGTGGGTGATCAGGCCCAGGTGTTGGATACGTTCGCTGGGCATACCGACGATATGGAAAACCGGCAGCCGGTGAGCTTTGGAGCCCATCACGCCGTTGAGGGCGGACAGCTCCCCCACTCCGTATGTGGTGGACAGGATGGCCGCGCCGTGGATGCGGGCGTAGCCGTCGGCTGCGTAGGCGGCGTTGAGTTCGTTGGCGCAAGCGACCCATTCCAGTCCGTCGATGACCTCGACGGCGTCGTTAACGGTGAAGGCGTAGTCGCCGGGAACGCCGAAGACCCTATCGATGCCAAGAGCGGCAAGACGTTGCAAGGTGTATTCGGCGACGGTTGGCTGACTCATGGTGCGCAAGTTAGCAGCGTTACGGCACGTGGGTCGGCCGAATCCGGTCAGTTCGAGGGTCGGGATTCAGCTCGGGATTCAGCGTGGAAGGCCGAGTAGTCGTTCGGCGGCCATGGTGAGCAGGATCTGCTCGGTTCCACCCGCGATCGACAGGCACCTCGTGTTCAGGAAACTCGCCACCGCGTCGTTGTTGACGATGCCGGCACCCGGTGACAGCTCCATCCGGAACTCCTCGAGCGCCTGCCGGTAGCGCACACCGATCAACTTGCGGGCGCTCGCTTGCGCGCTGGTGTCACGACCGCCGACCGCCTGCTGCGCGATGCGGTGGTCGAGCAACGATCCGACCTGCGCGGCCAACAGCAGTCCGCCCAACCGATCGGCCAGCGCCGGGTCCAACTGATGTTCGGCGAGACCGCTGAGCATCTGCTCCATCTGGTTACCGAGTGCGGAGCCGTGCGCCATGGCGACCCGCTCGCTGGCCAGGGTGCTGCGGGCCAGCCGCCATCCGTCGTTGACCGCTCCCACCACCATCTCGTCCGGCACGAACAGGTCGTCGAAGAACACCTCGTTGAACAGTTCGTCGCCGGTGATCTCCCGCAGGGGACGGATCATGATCCCGGGGCTGCGCATGTCGACCAGGAAGTAGGTGATGCCTTTGTGTTTGGGGGCGTCGGGGTCCGTTCTGGCCAGACATACCCCCCAGTCGGCCTTATGCGCGGCCGAGGTCCAGACTTTCTGACCGTTCAGCGTCCAACCGCCTTCGGCGCGCACCGCTTTCGTGCGCAGCGATGCCAGATCCGATCCGGCCTCGGGCTCGCTGAACAGCTGACACCAGACGATCTCACCGCGCAGGGTGGCCGGTACGAACTGCGAGATCTGCTCGGGTGTGCCGGCCTCGAGGATGGTCGGGACCGCCCACCAGCCGATGACGAGATCGGGACGCACGACGCCGGCGGCGGTGAGTTCGGCGTCGATGAGCAGCTGCTCGGCCGGTGAGGCTCCGCGGCCGTGGGGCTTGGGCCAATGCGGGGCGAGCAGACCGGAGTCAGCGAGGGCGGCTTGACGTTCGGCCACCGGCAGCGCGGCCACCCGCGCCACCGCCGCGCTGATCTCCGGGCGCAGATGCGCCACCGAGTCGAGGTCGATGTGCAGGTCGCGCCTCACCCCGGCAACGGTCAGTTCGACCACCCGGCGGAGCCATCGCGACGCGCCGCCGAGGAACTGCGCGATCCCGAACGCCCGGCGCAGGTACAGGTGTGCGTCGTGCTCCCAGGTGATGCCGATCCCGCCGAGCACCTGGATGCAGTCCTTGGCGTTGCCCTTGGCGGCGTCGATACCCGCCGCCGCGGCCACCGCCGCCGCGACCGAAAGCTGACTGTCGTCGTCTCCCGCGGCAGCCACCGCGGCGTCGTCGGCGGCAACAGCGATCTGCTGGGACCGCAGCAGCATCTCCGCGCACAGATGTTTGACAGCCTGGAAGCTGCCGATCGGCTTGCCGAACTGCTCGCGGACCTTGGCGTACTCGGCCGCGTTCTCCAGCGCCCAGCGTGCGACCCCGGCAGCTTCGGCGGCCAGCACCGTGGCCACCAGATCGCTGTACCGGCGGCGGGTGACGGCCAGTCGGGTGGCCGGCGCTTCCTGCAGAGTCACCCGGGCCAGTGGTCGCGAGAAGTCGGTCGCCGGCAACGGCTCGACGGTGACGGCCGCATCGGTGGAGTCGACGAGGACCACGTGGTCGCCCACCGGCAGCAGGAGTACGCCGGCTCCGTCGGCCCCGAGAACGAAACCGGCCGAGCCGGAGACTGCACCCGAACTCTCCCGGAGATCACCGTCGAGGGCCATGCCCGCGGTGAGCGCTCCGGACGACAGCGCCTCCACCACAGCGGCATCGGTGACGACGAGAGTCGCCAGCGCGGTGCTGGCCACCGGCCCCGGCACCAGAGCCCAGGCCGCTTCCTCCACCATGGCGCACAAGTCCTCGACCGAACCGCCCGCTCCCCCGGACCGCTCGTCAACGGCCACACCGAACAAACCGAGTTCAGCGATGCCGCCGTACGGCCCGCGCCAGGCATCAGGGTCGCCATGTTCGGTGGCACGAATCGCTGCGGGGGCACCGGCGCCGGCCGCCCAACTGCGAACCAGGTCACGGGCGGCTAACCGCTCGTCGGTGATGGAGGCGGACACTGCTCTCCTCAAGTCGGTAGGAGTTGAACTTCTGGACGTTGACGCTCACTAGAACGTGTTCTAATAATGGCAGCGTTACACCGTCAAGTCGACAGCGGCCGCAACGCCAAGAAGGAGTCACCGTGTCGTCGCCAGGGCAACAGTCCGCGGGTTCGCAACCGCGCGAGGTGATGCCGGTGTCGGTGCTCACCGAATCCGAACTCGGTTCGGAGGCCCAACGGGAGCGGCGCAAGCGCATCCTCGACGCCACGCTGGCGATCGCCTCCAAGGGCGGGTACGAAGCCGTGCAGATGAGAGCAGTCGCCGACCGCGCCGATGTGGCGGTCGGAACCTTGTACCGGTATTTCCCTTCCAAGGTCCACCTGCTGGTCTCCGCTCTCGGCCGCGAGTTCGAACGGATCGACGCCAAGACCGACCGATCGACGCTGTCCGGTGGAACCCCCTACCGGCGTTTGAATTTCATGGTCAGCAAGCTCAACCGGGCGATGCAGCGCAACCCGTTGCTCACTGAGGCGATGACCCGGGCCTACGTCTTCGCCGACGCTTCGGCGGCCGGCGAGGTCGACCACGTCGAGAAGATCATCGACAGCATGTTCGCCCGCGCCATGAGCGATGGCGAACCGACCGAGGATCAGTACCACATCGCCCGGGTGATCTCCGATGTCTGGCTGTCCAACCTGCTCGCGTGGCTGACCCGCCGCGCATCAGCCAGCGATGTGAGCAAGCGATTGGACCTGGCCGTCCGGTTGCTCATCGGCGACGAAGAAACCCCCTGAGGAAACCCCCGAAGAAAACCCCAACCGGGTCAAGCTACCGCGATACCTGTTGTAGCATTTATTGAAAATGATTGTCGTTTTCATGGAGGTTGGCAGTGGGCGGGACGAGATTGGTTGCCTCGCGCGGAGTCCGCGCCGGGTTGGCATTGCTCATGGCAACCGGCTTGGCCGCCTGCGGTGAGGGTCGACAGAACGAAGCCAGGGACGGCGGCACCGGGACGCCCACCGTGGTCGCTTCCACCGACGTCTGGGGAAGCGTGGCGCAGTCGGTAGCCGGCGGAGACGCCGAGGTCACGTCCATCATCAACAGCCGGTCGGCCGATCCCCACTCCTTCGAAGCCAGCCCTGCCGACGCAGCCGCAATCGCGGATGCCTCGGTCGTGGTCTACAACGGCGGTGGGTATGACAAGTGGGTCGACGCCATACTGGAGAACAATCCGGGGACCGCTGCGGTCGACGCCTACAAATTGCTTGATGCTGCGGCTATCGGGGAACCCCAACCGGCCAACGAACACGTCTTCTACGAACTCAACACAGCTAAGGCGGTCGCCAATCAGATCGCGAGCCGGCTCGCCGAGGCCAATCCGGGGAAGGCAGCTCAATTTCGCTCCCGCGCAGAGGAATTCGGGAGCAAAGCCGACGCAATCCTGAAGATAGAGCGAACTATCGGGAAGGATCGACCGGGTGCAGCCGTGGTTGCCACCGAGCCGGTCGCCCACTATCTGCTGCGCGCCGCAGGACTGGTCGATAAAACCCCTACAGGTTTCGCGAGCGCGATCGAGCAGGACACCGATCCCGCGCCTGTTGACGTCGCAGCCTTGTTGGACCTGATCACCAAACGGGAAGTCGCCGCGCTGTTGTACAACGAGCAGACGGCAACCGCGGTCACCAGAAAGATCAGGGCAGCGGCCGACAGCGCCGGGATTCCCGTCGTGCCGGTCACCGAGACCCTGCCTGCCGACAGCGACTACCTGGCCTGGCAATCGGACACGGCTGACCGATTGGCTGCCGCGCTGCGCAAGAACCCGTAGTCGATAACCGTGCCTGCTGAGGTCGTTTCGCTGACCGATGCCCGGCTGGCCTTCGGCGACCGGGTGCTTTGGGACCACCTGAATCTCGCCGTCTCGGCCGGGGAATTCATCGCCGTCCTGGGCCCCAACGGAACCGGGAAGACGTCGCTGCTCAAAGTTCTGCTGGGACAGTTACCGCTGAGCGCAGGCACCGCTCTGATCGACGGAGAGCCGGTCCGGGCCGGCAGCGACCGCATCGGCTACGTGCCCCAGCACCGCGGCGTCGACCGGGGGCTGACGCTGCGCGGGCGCGATCTGGTCCAATTGGGCGTCGACGGTCACCGCTGGGGTCTGATGCCGCTGCACCGCTCGGCCCGCGCCGCCCGACAGAACGCCGTCAACCTGGCACTGGACCAGGTGCATGCGCGCGAACTCGGACAGACCCCGGTCGGGGTGATGTCCGGCGGCGAACTGCAACGGGTGCGAATCGCCCAGGCGCTGGCCACCGATCCGGTGCTGTTGCTGTGCGATGAACCGCTGCTGAATCTCGATCCGGGCAATGCCCGTCTGGTGGCCGGATTGATCGACCAGCGCAGGCAGTCCGGAACCGCGGTCATGTTCGTCACCCACGAGGTCAACCCGGTGCTGCCCTACGTGGATCGGGTGCTCTACCTGGTGGGCGGCAGCTTCCGGATCGGCACCGTGGCCGAGGTGATGACCTCCCAGACGCTCTCGGACCTGTACCAGGCCGACATCCAGGTGGTGCAGGTCGGCAACCGCTACGTCGTCGTCGGGGAGCACTTCGACCACTCCGGACATACCCACGGGCACACCCATGAATGACAAGCTCGCCCACCTGCTGGACAACGTGTTCGCCTTTGACATCACCGCGGACCTGCTCAGCCGCGACTTCGTACAGCAGGCACTTATCGCAGCGGCTCTGCTGGCGTTGGTGGCGGGACTGATCGGCCCGTTCATCGTCATGAGGCAGATGTCCTTCGCGGTCCACGGTTCCAGTGAGCTGTCACTCACCGGGGCGGCGTTCGCATTGCTCACCGGGCTCAACGTCGGACTCGGCGCTCTTGTCGGAAGCGCTCTTGCCGCAATACTTTTCGGGGTACTCGGTCAGCGCGCGCGGGAACGCGATTCGGCGATCGGGGTGGTGATGGCCTTCGGGCTCGGCCTGGCAGTGCTTTTCATCCACCTCTACCCCGGTCGGGCGGGAACCAGCTTCGCGCTGCTGACCGGCCAGATCGTCGGGGTGGGCTACTCCGGCCTGGCATTGCTGAGCGTGGTCGCCGTGGTGGTGATCGGGGTACTGGCGGCGAGCTACCGGCCACTGCTATTCGCCACCGTCGACCCCGAAGTAGCTGCCGCGCGTGGGGTTCCGGTACGCGCCCTCGGCATCGTCTTCGCCGCCCTGGTCGGCGTGACCGCCGCCCAGGGCGTGCAGATCGTCGGTGCGCTGTTGGTGATGTCGCTGCTCATCACACCGGCAGCCGCTGCCGCACGAGTCTTCACCTCCCCGGCGGCGACGATAATCGCCTCGGTGGTGTTCGCCGAACTTTCCGCAGTGGGCGGTCTGGTGCTCTCCCTGGCACCCGGAGTTCCGGTATCGGTGTTCGTCACCACCATTTCGTTCGTCATTTACCTGGTGTGCTGGGCGGTCGGGCGCCGAGGGTCGGCCTAGTCTGGAACCGTGGCCAGCGTCGACCTCAATGCCGACCTCGCCGAGGGATTCGGAGTGTGGGAACTCGGCGACGACGCCGCCATGCTCGATCTCGTCACCAGCGCCAATCTTGCCTGCGGTTTTCACGCCGGCAATCCGGTCGGCCTGGCTCGGACCTGTCGCGCCGCGGCACAACGCGGAGTGCGGATCGGCGCTCAGGTGGGCTATTTCGACCTGGCCGGGTTCGGCCGGCGCCAGATCGAGGTCGCCCCCGCCGAGTTGACTGCCGACGTGATCTACCAGATCGGTGCGCTGCAGGCATTGGCGCGGACTGCCGGGACCGTACTGGCCTACGTCAAACCTCACGGCGCCCTCTACAACACCATCGTCAGCCACCCCGAGCAGGCCCGCGCGGTCGCCGAGGCGGTACACGCCGTGGACCCTGCCCTGCCGGTCCTCGGCTTATCCGGTTCGGTGTTCTTCGAGGAAGCCGCACGACACGGGCTGCGCACCGTCGCCGAGGCCTTCGCCGATCGTGCCTACCGCCCGGACGGAAAGCTCTTGCCGCGCAGCGAAACCGGCGCGGTGCTGCACGACCCTGAGCAGATCGCGCAGCGAGTACTGACGATGGTGGACACCGGGACGGTCACCGCCATCGACGGCACAGTGATCAACGTCGAGGTGGAGTCGATATGCGTGCACGGTGATTCACCGGGAGCGGTGGCCATCGCCGCCACCGTTCGGGACCGGCTCCTGGGAAGCGGTGTGGAACTGGTGGCTTTCACCTGATGCGCGCCAAGGTCGGACGACCCGACATCGCCCGGTATGAAGGGTATTTCAACGTGCCGACAGCGAGGTCCGATACCGCGCTAACCCTGACATGGATGGGTGTATCGACCCTTCTGGTCGATGACGGTGACTCAGCGCTACTGACCGATGGTTTCTTCTCCCGGCCCAACCTGCTCGACGTCGGCCTGCGAAAGCTCACACCATCGACCACCAGGATCGACGACGCCCTGGACCGCGCGGGCATCCGACAGCTTGTCGCGGTATTACCGGTACATACCCACTACGACCACGCACTCGACAGCGCAGTGGTCGCCGATCGCACCGGAGCTTCGGTGGTCGGTGGCGAGTCGGCAGCCAATATCGCCCGCGGACAAGGACTTTCCGAAGACCGCATTATCGTGTTGCCAGCCGGTGCGTCGCTGACACTCGGCAACTTCGACGTGACTCTCATCAAGTCCGACCACTGTCCGCCGGACCGATTCCCCGGACCGATCACCGCACCCGTCATCCCCCCGGCGAAGGCCTCGGCGTACCGCTGTGGTGAGGCGTGGTCGACGCTGGTCCTGCACCGCCCGACCGGCCGGCGGCTGCTGATCCAGGGCAGCGCAGGATTCGTGCCGGGAGCGCTGGCCGGACGCCACGCGGAAGTGGCCTACCTCGGGGTCGGACAACTCGGGGTACAGCCTGAGCGCTACATCAAGCAGTACTGGAACGAGACGGTCCGGACCGTGGGGGCCAGGCGGGTGGTGCTGATCCACTGGGACGACTTCTTCCGTCCGCTGAGCATGCCGCTGCGGGCACTGCCGTACGCCGGAGACGACCTCGACGTCACCATGCATGTGCTGACCGCACTGGCCCATCGCGATGGCGTGGAGTTACACATGCCGACGCTGTGGCAGCGCGCGGACCCCTGGGAGTGAGTGCCCTCGGTTTGGTACGGTCGCCAATCACCGACAACCTGAAGGACCACGCCGAATGCAGGTCTCGCGACGCCGGACCCTTCCGTCGTCGATTCTGATCGCGCTCATTCTGGTGTTGTCACTAGCGGCATGCAGCACCCGCCAAACCATCTATCCTGCGCAATTCCTGGGCCTGGAGGATTGGAAACTCAGTGTCCCGGTGGTTGCGCTCGATGACGGGGAACCGACCGAAATCGGAGAACCGGGACTCAAGACCTATCGGAGCGAGTTCTTCCACCTATCGGATGACCGCAAGTCGGTGGTCTTCCGCACCCCGGTCGGCGGGGCGATACAGCCCGGATCGGAATTCCCGAGAACCGAACTGCGGGAAATCACCGGTACCGGCGAAGCCGCATCCTGGTCCAACATCCGGGGATTGCACTCGATGACAATCCGCCAGGAGATCACCGCGACACCGGCGCTGCGGCCCTCGCTGGTCGCCGGACAGATCCACAGCGACAAGCGATACATCATGCTGGCAGTGCTCGATGGTGCCCGGCTTTACGTCAAGGCCGACGATCGGGTGATCGGAGTATTGGACGACAACTACCGCCTCGGAACAGTTTTCAATCTGCGATTCGACGCCCATGACGGCCGGATACGTGTCTACTACAACAACGATTTAAAGGTCGACTACGAAACAGACTGTGATAGATGCTATTTCAAAGCAGGCTGCTACCTACAGGCGAATCCGCAAACCGGGAACGGTGAGGGCGGTCCCGATGTCAGCCGTCTGGACTTCGGCGAGGTCCGGATTCGAGATCTCGTCGTCAAGCACACAGATGGGGTGGGCTAGTCCGCGCGCGGCAGCGAACTGGACTTGGCACGCCACTTACGTGCATGCAGACTCAGCAGAGCCGCTGAGAGCGCGAGAGCGACCGCGATTCCAACCCACACAGCTTTGAGTGCCCATGGATTCCACTGACCGCCATTTCCGGCAACGCTATTTCCCTCGTGCCCGTTTCTGATCTTCAAGTTCTCACTGGCGAGGTCATTGAACGAGACATCGTTTCCCTGGAATACCGTGCTACGCGCATCCCTTCGACTCGTCCGCACACCGACACGATT
>DAIPYT010000073.1:0-13809 GCA_036782595.1 Mycobacterium sp.
GTGCGGCTGCGCAGGCGCTCGAGGGCTGCTCGCCCGAGCCTGCGGGTAGGCCGCACGAGGCATCCGGCGACGGGTGCCCCAGATGGATGGTCGCCGCCGCTGCGCCTGGCGCAGCGGAACAGAATCCGGCTTACAGGCCAGCTCGTCCGCCCTAACCCTTGGCGCCCTTGGCGTCTTTGGCGTCTTTGGAAATGCTGCGGCGCAGCGCCTTGAGCGCGTCGCCGAGTTGTTCGCGGCAGCGCTGCGCGAGCTCCTCCTCCAATTGATAGAGCAGGCCGTAGGTGAAGGTGTCCTCGCCGGCGGCATGCGCCGCATCGGACTCGCGCAGCAGATGGGCGCGGCTGACCACGCTGTCCTGGTGGTCGCCCAGCACCGACTGGATACTCTTGGCCCGCTCGGACACCTTGGCGTTGCCGGTGGCGGCCGCCACGTAGCGAAGTCGCTTGGCTGCCTTGCGAACTGCGTGCAGCGCGTCGTCGAGTTCGTGTTCGTCGGCTGCCGCGGAGATCGCCTTCGCCCGCCTGCGAACCTTCCTGTAGCTCGAGGAGATGCTGGCGTGCGGATGATCTTCTTCGGGTGGCGGGCCGGTCACCACGACGTTGTCCAGGGCGTCGAGCAGACGGAAGTACCGGGCCGACCGCATCGCTTTCCACGACCGCTTCAGTCCGCTCTGATAGGTCAGCCAGCCCCCGTCGATCAGCCGCCGGCGCACCGGTCCGCGGATCAGTTCCGGCGCCGAGGCGGCCAAGGCGTCCAGCGCGTCGCGGTAGCGCTCGGTGAGCACCTCGGCATCGCGGGCTACGCCCAGCACTCCGGCCAGCTCGCGCAGCTCACTGAGGATCGTCGCGTCGTCGGTCAGCCCGAATTCCTCTTCGGAGGCCTGCAACAGGCTCCGGATCTGACGGATGGTGACCCGCATCTGGTGCACCGCGTCATCGGCGTCGACCCGGACCGCGCGGTCCCACTCCAGCAGCGCCGCGACCTGCTCGGCCACCGCGCGGTGAACCGGGTCCGATGGCGGCTCCGGCCGTAGCGGGGTGGTGTCGCCGAGCACCTTGGCGAGCTTGGAGACGTGCCCGGCGGGTTCGGCGCCGGCATCGTGCAGGCGGTTGGTCAACCGGTCAAGAAGGTGGGTGGCGTGCTGGATTCCGGCGTCGACGAGTTCGAGTTCCCACTCCCGCCAGTGCTGTGGATCCTCGTCGCCGTCGGAGCCGACTCGGCACGCGCTGACGTGGTCATCGCAGAACTCGGCCAGCGGGGTGGCATCCGGGCCATAGAGCATCGTCACGTCGCGGGCGGTGGAGATCCGGGCCACCGGCCGAAGCGGCCGGTCTCGGACGATAGCCAGCACGGAGTCGAGCAATTCGTCGGGCAGGTCCTGTTCCAGTGGTGCGCGGATCTCCGTGCGGGCCTCGGGGGATGAACCGGGGGAAGACGCGGGGTCTGCACCCCGGGCCGATGGCAGCTTCAGGTGCCAGCCGGCGTCGGGTCCGCCGCTGCGGCGCCGCAGGGTGATGCGGTTGGCCGCCAAGTCATGACGCTCGGTGTCGAAGTAGACGGCTTCGAGGAACTGGGTGGGCAGCTGTTCGGTCCGCGCGACTGCCGAAAGGCCGTCGAACGACGGCGACTGTCCGCCGTCGGGCACTGCGAATTTCCGTTCCAGCTCGATATGGCGCGATGGCCGCCCCGCTTTTGCCATGCGGGACACTTTTGCACACCAAGGTGAACGGCCAGCTCTAGAAGCTGTGCTCCTCGGCGGGGAAGGCCCCGCTGGCGACCTCGTCGGCGTACTGAATCGCCGCTCGGCGCAGCTCGCCGCCCACGTCGCCGAACCGCTTGACGAACTTCGCGGTCTTGCCGCTGGTGAGCCCGGCCATGTCCTGCCACACCAGCACCTGGGCGTCGCAGTTGGGTCCGGCGCCGATACCGACCGTGGGGATGGTCAGCTTGCCGGTGAGCTGGGTGGCCAGTTCGGCGGGCACCATCTCCATCACGACTGCGAACGCGCCGGCCTCCTGTACCGCGATGGCGTCGGCGACCGTCTGCTCGGCGGCGTCGCCTCGGCCCTGCACCCGGAACCCGCCCAGGCTGTTGACGCTCTGCGGGGTGAAGCCGATATGCGCCATCACCGGGATTCCGGCCGCGGTCAGGGTTGCAATCTGATCGGCAACTCGTTCGCCGCCCTCCAGTTTGACCGCGTGCGCGCCGGCTTCCTTGAGGAAGCGGGTGGCCGTCGACAGTGCCTGGGTAGGGCCTGCCTCGTAGCTGCCGAACGGCAGATCGGCCACGACCAGGGCATGCTGGGCGCCGCGCACCACGCCGCGGACCAGCGGGATGAGCTCGTCGACGGTCACCGGAACGGTGGTGTCGTAGCCGTAGACGACGTTTGCCGCGGAATCTCCCACCAGTAGTACCGGGATGCCGGCCTCGTCCAGAAGTCGGGCGGTGGAGAAGTCGTAGGCGGTGAGCATGGCCCACCTATGGCCCTCGGACTTCATCCGCTGCAGGTGGTGCGTGCGGATCCTGGTTCGAGGTTCCGTCAGGGTGGGCGCGCCGGTCCCGTAGAGCGTTTGCTCGGACATGAGTCATCCCCAGTGTTCGTCGGTTCGATCCTCGTGGCCCTTGCTTGCAGGGTCCCCGGGTTCGCGTGACCCCTTAAGTCTGCCACCACCGCGCCGGTCAGCAAATCCACAGGGGAGTGCAGTTCCTCACAGTCCTTCGGACACCTAGCATCGGACTATGCAGCGGCTCAGCGGACTCGACGCCAGCTTCCTCTACCTGGAGACCTCGACCCAGCCGCTCCACGTTTGCTCGGTGCTCGAACTGGACACCACGACGGTTCCGGGCGGCTACAGCTTCGAGAAGTTACGCGACGAGTTGGCGCTGCGGATCACCGCGATTCCCACCTTCCGGGAGCGCCTGGCCAATAGCTTCCTCAACCTCGACCACCCGGTGTGGGTCGAGGACCAGGAATTCGACATCGACCGCCACCTGCACCGCATAGGCCTGCCGGCGCCCGGTGGGCGGGTCGAACTGGCGGAGATCTGCGGACACCTGGCCTCCCTGCCACTGGACCGCCGTCACCCGCTGTGGGAGATGTGGGCCATCGAGGGGATCGACGGCACCGACGCGCGCAAGGGCGGTCGGCTGGCTGTGCTGACCAAGGTGCACCACGCCGCCGTCGACGGTGTCACCGGCGCGAATCTGATGTCCCAGCTGTGCACCGTCGAACCCGCGGCGCCCGCGCCGCAGCCGGTGCAGGCCAGCTCGGACGCCAATCGGTTGCGGATCGCCCTGGGCGGGCTGGGCCGGTTCGCGGTGCGACCGGTCACCCTGGCCACCAACGTGTTGCCCGCCACGGTGTCGACGGTCGTCGATACGGTGCGCCGGGCAGCGGGCGGACGCGCCATGGCCAACCCGTTCGCCGCACCCCCGACACCGTTCAACGGCAGCATCACCGCGCACCGCAACGTGGCCTTCACCCAGCTCGATCTGGCCGACGTCAAGAAGGTGAAGGACCACTTCGGAGTCAAGGTCAACGACGTGGTGATGGCCCTGGTGGCCGGGACGCTGCGGCAGTACCTGCTCGATCGCGGGGAGCTTCCGGAATCGACCCTGGTGGCGATGGTCCCGGTGTCGGTCCATGACCGTTCCGACCGGCCCGGTCGCAACCAGGTCTCCGGGATGTTCTCGAATCTGCAGACCCAGATCGCCGACGCCGGCGACCGACTGATGGCCATCTCCGACGCCAACGTCATCGCCAAGGAACACAGCTCGGCGATCGGTGCCACGCTGCTGCAGGACTGGAGCCAGTTCGCCGGGCCGGCGGTGTTCGGGGTGGCCATGCGGGTCTACGCGCGCTCCCGGCTGACCGAATCGCGGCCGGTGCACAACCTGGTGGTGTCCAACGTTCCCGGACCGCAGATCCCGCTGTACTTCCTGGGTGCCGAAGTGGACGCGATGTACCCGCTGGGCCCGATCTTCCACGGCGCGGGTCTGAACATCACGGTGATGTCGCTCAACGGCAAGCTCAACGTCGGGCTCATTTCGTGTCCGGAGTTGCTGCCGGACCTATGGGACATGGCCGACGGCTTCGTTGCCGGAATGGGCGAATTGCTGGCGGCGACCAAGGCGAAACGACGCGGACGCGCATAAGGGTGCCCTACCAGGCACATTGGCCGACCATGGCAGCATGTTGGCCATGAGGCTCTACCAGCGCACCCAATCCCTGCGTGCCGCCGTGGTGTTTCCGGCACTCGCCGGACTGCTCGCGGCCAGCGCGGGCTGCAGCACCGTGGTGGGCGGCAAAGCCGTAATCGCCGAGCCGCAACTGGGTCAACCGGTGTCGTGGGGGCCGTGCCGGCCTGCGGGCGCTGCGGGCGACGCCATGCCCATCCCGGCCGGTGCGCAATGCGGCAAGATCGCCGTCCCGGTGGACTACAGCAAGCCTGACGGCGCGCAGGCCAACCTCGCGCTGATCCGGTTCCCCGCGCGCGGCGACAAAATCGGCTCGCTGATCATCAACCCCGGCGGGCCCGGGGAGTCCGGGATCGAGGCTGCCGCCAGCCTGGTCGAGGGTCTGCCGCCGGAGGTCCGTCAACGTTTCGACCTGGTCGGCTTCGATCCGCGTGGAGTCGGCTCGTCGACCCCCGCGCTGTGGTGCAACTCCGACGAGGACAACGACAAACTTCGGGCGGACCCGCAGGTGGACTACACCCCCGAGGGTGTGGCGCATATCGAGGGGATCACCAAGGAGTTCGTTCAGCGCTGCGTCGACAAAATGGGCAACGACTTTTTGGCCAACGTCGGCACCGCCAGTGTGGCCAAGGACCTCGACGCTTTGCGCGCCGCGGTCGGCGACGAGAAGCTGAACTACCTCGGTTACTCCTACGGCACCCGGATCGGCGCGGCATACGCCGAGGCCTACCCGGACAAGGTGCGGGCAATGATTCTCGACGGCGCCGTCGATCCGAATGCCGATCCGATCCAGGCCGACATCGACCAGGCGGAGGCGTTCCAGAAGGCTTTCAACGATTACGCCGCCGATTGCGCCAAGGACTCGGACTGCCCGCTGGGCACCGACCCGGACAAGGCCGTGTCGGTGTACCGCGATCTGGTGGACCCACTGGTGGACGAGCCGATGAAGACCAAGGATCCGCGCGGGTTGAGCTACAGCGACGCGATCGTGGGCACCGTGATGGCCCTGTATTCACCGAACCTGTGGCGGCATCTGACCCAGGGCCTCTCGGAGATGACCAAGGGCCGCGGCGACACCATGCTGGCGCTGGCCGATATGTACATGCGCCGCGACCCGCAAGGGCATTACTCCAACGCCACCGATGCCAGGATCGCGGTGAACTGTGTCGACCAGCCGCCGATCAAGGATCGCGAGAAGGTGATCGAGGAGGACCGTCGCCTGCGGGAGGTCGCGCCGTTCATGAGCTACGGCGAGTTCACCGGTAACGCGCCGTTGAGCACCTGCGCCTTCTGGCCGGTGCCGGCCACCAGCCAGCCGCATGTCGCCTCGGCTCCCGGCCTGCCGCCGGTATTGGTGATCTCCACCACCGGCGATCCCGCCACTCCGTTTCAGGCGGGAGTGGACCTGGCCAAGCAGCTCGGCGGCACGCTGCTGACGTTCAAGGGAACTCAGCACACCGTCGCCTTCCAGGGTGAGCAGTGCGTCGACGATTACGTCGCCGCGTACCTGATCGATCTGAAACTGCCTGCGCCCGGCGCGACCTGCTGAACCGCTGCGTTTCCGATACCGAGGTGTGACCGCGCAGGACTGCCGCAGCGCTTCGTGGCGTGCCACGATTGCGGCCATGAAACGCACGAGTCTCACGGGCTCGGCGGGGTTCGCTCTGTCCTCTGCGGTCATCTGCACTCTGGCGGCGGTTGCACCGGCTGTGGCCGCCCCGGACCTCGGCCAGACCGCATCGCCGCTGTGGGGGAGCTGTGACCGCTTCGTCTCCGACAGCTACTTGCCGGCGGCGCAGTGCACGACCGTTCCGGTTCCCATCGACTACGCCGATCCCACTGGGGCGCAGGCGAATCTGGCGGTGATCCGGATTCCCGCCAGCGGACGACGCATCGGCGCGCTGCTGATGAATCCCGGCGGCCCGGGTGCATCAGCGGTCGACTCGGTGGTCAATCTCGCCGATTCCCTGGACGGCAGCCCGATCGCCGAGCACTTCGACCTGGTGGGCTTCGACCCGCGGGGTGTCGGGCACTCGACCCCCGAATTGCGTTGCCGCACCGACGCCGAACGCGACGCGTGGCGCCGTGAGCCGATGGTCGACTACAGCCCGGCCGGGGTCGCGGCCATTGAGCAACTCAACCGCAAATTCGCCCAGATGTGTCTGGACCGGATGGGTAAGCCATTCCTGGCCAGCGTCGGAACCGATTCCGCGGCAAGGGATATGGACGCGGTTCGGGTGGCGCTCGGCGAGGACCAGATCAGCTACCTGGGCTACAGCTATGGCACCGAACTCGGTACCGCCTATATCGAGCGGTTCCCCGAACGGGTTCGCACCATGGTGCTCGACGGGGCGATCGACCCGACCCAGGACCCCCTGGAATCGCTGGTGAATCAGATGGCCGGCTTCCAGGTGGCGTTCAACGATTACGCGGCCGACTGCGCCAAATCGCCGGCCTGCCCGCTGGGTACCGATCCCGCCCAGTTCGTCGACCGCTACCGCCAGTTGGTGGACCCGTTGGTGAACAAGCCGGGACGCACTTCCGATCCGCGCGGGTTGAGTTACGCCGACGCGCTGACCGGCACGGTCAATGCGCTCTACACCCCGCAGTACTGGAAGTACCTGACCAGTGGTCTGTTGGGTCTTGCTCGCGGCTCCGACGCCGAGGATCTGCTGCTGCTGGCTGACGACTACGAGGGCCGCGACGACGACGGCCGCTACGGCAATGGTCAGGACGCCTTCAATGCGATCCGGTGCGTGGACAGTCCCACCCCGAGCGATCCGGCGGCGTGGGCGGAGGTCGACCGGCAGATCCGGCAGCGGGCGCCGTTCCTGGCCTACGGGCAGTTCACCGGATTCGCGCCGCGCGATCTGTGCGCGTTCTGGCCGGTGCCCACCACGTCTGTCCCGCACGTCGCCCCACCGGCTCCGGCGGGCAGCGTGGTGGTGGTCTCCACGACGCATGACCCGGCAACCCCGTACCAGGCCGGAGTGGATCTGGCCCGGCAGTTGCAGGCTCCGCTGATCAGCTACGACGGCACCCAGCACACGGTGGTCTTCGACGGCAACTCATGCGTCGACGGCGCGGTGGTGCGTTTCCTCGTCGACCGGGTGGTGCCCGGCGACCTGTCCTGCTGAGGGTCGCCTGTCCTGCTGAGGGTCTAGAGGGTTACCCGGATGCGTCGTTCCCGCCGGGGCCGCCGCCGGGGCCAGGTCCGCCGCCGCCGGGGCCGCCGCCGGGCAAGTTACCGCCGGGCGGAGGGTTTGACGGCCTGGGGTCCGGCGTCTCGTTGGCGGTGGTGGGCTGATCGTCGCAGGACACTCCGTTGAGCAGGTCACCCGGGTCGTTGCCGGCGCAGTACGGGGGAGGAGTGGGGGCCGGGTCAGCCGTGGCCGGGGCCGCGGCACTGCAAGCCAGCGCGCCGATCAATGCAGCCGTGCTCAGAAGTTTGCTCACCATACGATGCCCCTTTGCCCAGCCGACCATAACAGCGCCCTGGCGATGGATTTGTACTTTCGTCCTAGAATTCGCTGCGGGTGTCGTTGCTGTAACACGGATTTAACAGCCGCTGCCTACGCTCGCGTGATGGACCGGCAAAAGGAATTCGTGCTGCGCACGCTGGAGGAACGGGACATCCGGTTCGTCCGGTTGTGGTTCACCGACGTCCTCGGATACCTCAAGTCGGTGGCCATCGCCCCGGCCGAACTCGAGGGCGCCTTCGAAGAGGGCATCGGATTCGACGGGTCCTCCATCGAGGGGTTCGCCCGCGTCTTCGAGTCCGATACAGTCGCACGCCCGGACCCGTCGACCTTCCAGGTGCTGCCCTGGACCACCAGTTCTGGCCAGCATCATTCCGCGCGGATGTTCTGCGATATCACCATGCCCGACGGGTCGCCGTCCTGGGCGGACAGCCGGCACGTGCTGCGCCGTCAGTTGGCCAAGGCCAGCGATCTCGGATTCTCCTGCTACGTGCACCCGGAGATCGAATTCTTCCTTCTCGAGCCTGGACCGTATGACGGCTCGGTACCGGTCCCCGCGGATAACGGCGGCTACTTCGACCAGGCGGTGCACGACTCGGCGCCCAACTTCCGCCGGCACGCCATCGACGCCCTCGAGCAGATGGGCATCTCGGTGGAGTTCAGCCACCATGAGGGCGCACCCGGCCAGCAGGAGATCGATCTTCGCTACGCCGACGCGCTTTCGATGGCCGATAACGTGATGACCTTCCGCTACCTCGTCAAAGAGGTGGCGCTGGCCGAGGGTGTCCGGGCCTCGTTCATGCCCAAGCCGTTCGCCGAATACCCCGGCTCGGCAATGCACACCCACATGAGCCTGTTCGAGGGCGAGACCAACGCCTTCCACAGCCCCGATGACCCGCTGCAACTGTCCGACGTCGCGAAGTCGTTCATCGCCGGGATCCTCGAGCACGCCAGTGAAATCAGCGCCGTCACCAACCAGTGGGTGAATTCCTACAAGCGACTGGTCCACGGCGGTGAGGCCCCGACGGCCGCATCCTGGGGGGCGGCCAACCGCTCCGCGCTGGTCCGGGTTCCGATGTACACGCCACGCAAGGCGGCCTCCCGGCGGGTCGAGGTGCGCAGCCCGGATTCGGCATGCAATCCCTACCTGACTTTTGCGGTTTTGCTGGCCGCCGGCCTGCGCGGTATCGAAAAGAACTACGTGCTGGGACCGCAGGCCGAGGACAACGTGTGGACGCTGACTCGCGAGGAGCGCCGCGCGATGGGCTACCGCGAGTTGCCGTCGAGTCTCGGTGTGGCGCTCTCGGCGATGGAGAATTCCGAACTGGTCGCCGAAGCCCTCGGCGAACACGTCTTCGACTACTTCCTGCGCAACAAGCGCGCGGAGTGGGAGGAGTACCGCAGTAATGTCACGCCCTTCGAGCTGAAGCACTACCTGTCTCTGTAGCGCCATCCTGTCTCTGTAGCGTCATCTCCGTGTCCAGACGCGCGACTGACCGACCCCGCGTGCCGGGCGCGGGCAGGCTGGGACTGATCGACCCCCTGGCGCCGCAGCGATTGGCGGGCCTGCGCTGGGACACCGAGGCGCACATCCAACTGCTGTGGTCGCTGTCGCGGGCACCGGATGCCGATAGCGCCCTGCAGGCCCTGGTCCGGCTCTCCGAGGCGCTCGGAGACGACTGGCATGTGCTGGACGCGGCGCTGCTGACCGATACCGGGCTGCGTGGCCGGCTGTTCTCGGTGCTTGGTTCGTCGCTGGCCATCGGCGACCACCTGGTGGCCAATCCGCAGGCGTGGCATCTACTCGAGGGTGATGTCAGGCTCCCCGACCCCGACCTGTTGCGGCGTGAGTTCTCCGATCGCATCGCCCAGTTCGGCCCCGCGCCAACGACTGTCATGCCCGAACTGCGCACGCTGTATCGCAACCAGATGATGGTGCTGGCAGCCCTCGATCTGGCGCCGACGGTGGAGAATGAGCCGGTTCTACAGTTCCCGACGGTGGGTGCGCACCTGTCCGATCTTGCCGACGCGGCGCTGGATGCCGCACTGCAGGTGGCGGTCGCCAACGTGTGCGAATCCGAGCCCCCGCCGCGGCTGGCGATCATCGCGATGGGGAAATGCGGCGCGCGAGAACTTAATTACGTCAGCGATGTCGACATCATCTTCGTCGGCGAAGACGCCGACCCGATCACCACCCGGGTGGCCGGCGAGATGATGCGACTGGCATCGGAGGCCTTCTTCGAGGTGGATGCCGCACTGCGCCCGGAGGGAAAGGCCGGAGCGCTGGTGCGCACCCTGGACTCCCACGTCGCCTACTACCAGCGGTGGGCCAAGACCTGGGAGTTCCAGGCATTGCTGAAGGCCCGGCCGGCCGTCGGCGACGCCGAGCTCGGTCAGCGGTACATCGACGCGCTGATGCCGATGGTCTGGACCGCCTGTGAGCGTGAGGATTTCGTTCCCGAAGTGCAGGCCATGCGACGGCGGGTGGAGTCCCTGGTACCCGCTGACGTCCGCGACCGGGAGATCAAGCTGGGCACCGGCGGCCTGCGTGATGTCGAATTCGCCGTGCAACTGCTGCAGCTGGTGCACGGCCGCACCGACGCGGCGTTACACGTCGCCTCGACGGTGGACGCCCTGGCCGCACTCGGTGCGGGTGGCTATGTGGGCCGTGACGATGCGGCCAACCTGACCGCCTCCTACGAGTTTCTGCGACTGCTTGAGCACCGGTTGCAGTTGCAGCGCCTCAAACGGACCCACCTGCTGCCCGCGCCGGAGGACGACGAGGCGATGCGCTGGCTGGCCAGGGCGGCTCACGTCCGGCCGGACGGCACCCACGACGCGCTCGGTGTGCTCCGGGAGGAACTCAAACGTCAGAACGTGCGGGTGTCCAAGCTGCACGCCAAGCTGTTCTATCAACCGCTGCTCGAGTCGGTCGGACCATCGCTGGGGTTTTCCCAGATGTCGCCGGAGGCGGCCGAAAGACAGTTGGCCGCACTGGGATACGAGGGTCCGCAGAGCGCACTCACACACCTGGCCGCGCTGGTCAATTCCAGCGGCCGGCGCGGCCGTGTGCAGGCGGTGCTGTTGCCGCGACTGCTGGACTGGCTGTCGGACACCCCTGACCCTGACAGCGGCCTGCTGGCCTATCGGCGGATCAGCGATGCGCTGTCCGATCACCGGTGGTATCTGAGCACGCTGCGTGACGAGAGTGCCGTGGCCAAGCGGCTGATGCGGGTGCTGGGGACTTCGGCGTTCGTGCCGGAACTGCTGATGCGGGCCCCGGAGGTGATCCAGTCCTACGCCGACGGTCCCACCGGTCCCAAGTTGCTCGACGTCGAACCCGACGGGGTGGCTCGGGCACTGATCGCCTCGGCGGGCCGTCATCCCGATCCGGCCCGGGCCATTGCCGCCGCTCGCACCCTACGCCGGCGGGAACTGGCGCGGGTTGCCTCCGCCGACCTACTGGGAATGCTCGATGTCGAGCAGGTGTGTACGGCTCTGAGCGCGGTGTGGGTGGCGGTGCTGCAGTGCGCGCTGGAGGCGGTGACGAGGGCCAACACCCCGCCCGACGGCGTGGCCCCCGCTGCGGTCGCGGTGATCGGGATGGGCCGACTCGGTGGCGGTGAACTGGGCTACGGCTCGGATGCCGATGTCATGTTCGTCTGCGAGGCGTCCCCGGGGGTGGATGAGACGCGGGCGGTGAAATGGTCGGTCACGATCGCCGAACAGCTCCGCACCCTGCTCGGTTCGCCCAGCGATGATCCGCCACTGGAGGTCGACACCGGCCTGCGGCCGGAGGGCCGCAACGGGCCGCTGGTGCGCACGCTGGGCTCCTATGCCGCCTACTACGGCCAGTGGGCCGAACCGTGGGAGGTCCAGGCGTTGCTTCGGGCCCGGCCGGTCGCCGGGGACCCGGAACTCGGCGCGCGATTCCAGGCACTGGCCGACAGGACCCGGTATCCCGCGGGGGGGATATCACCGGAGGCGGTCCGGGAGATCCGCCGGATCAAGGCTCGTGTCGACGCCGAGCGGCTGCCGCGGGGCGCCGATCCCAACACCCACACCAAACTGGGCCGCGGTGGTCTGGCCGACGTCGAGTGGACCGTGCAGTTGCTGCAGCTTCGACACGGTCACGAGTTGCCCGCGCTGCACACGACGTCGACCCTGGAAGCGCTGGACGCGATCGAGGCCGCGGCCCTGATTCCCGAGATCGATGTCGCACAGCTGAGGGAGGCGTGGCTCACCGCCACCCGGGCCCGCAATGCCCTGGTGCTGGTGCGCGGCCGGCCGACCGATCAGCTGCCCGGGCCGGGCCGTCAACTCAACGCGGTCGCCGCCGCGGCCGGTTGGCCGGACGGTGACGGTGGGGAATTCCTGGACAACTACCTGCGCGTCACTCGCCGCGCGAAAGCCGTTGTGGGCAAGGTATTCGGGAGCTGATCCGGTGGAGAAATGGGAAGGCCGGCTCATCAGTGCCAAGGAGTTCGATCGGCTGCAGAACCTCTACGGGCCACTGGCCGACGCAGTGCGCGGGCTGATCGACGCGACGGTCCGCACCGGTGCCGGTGAGGACACGATCCGATCGGCGACCGAGGCGGTGAAAGCGGTCACCGACAGCCTCGAACCACTCAGCTCCGACGGCTGGCACGCACTGCGGCACGCCGACACCGGCCGCCCGTTGTTGTTCACCAATCCCGCTGCCGGGCAACGTAATCCGATTGCCCCACCGATGATCATCCACCACGATGCCGATGGCCGGTGCTGGAGTGAGTTCACGTTGGGCGCGGCATACGAGGGACCACCCGGGTTGGTGCACGGCGGGATTTCGGCCCTGGTGCTCGACCACCTGCTGGGCGAGGCCGCCAGTGGCGGTTTGGTCAAGCCGCGGTTCACCGGCACCTTCACGGTGAAATACCTGCGGGGTACACCGCTCGGACGGTTACGGGCAGACGCGTTCGTGGAACGCTGCGAGAACCACAAAACCTACGCGCGCGGCTACATCAGCGATGAGCACGGCCCTACTGTGGAAGCCGCCGGGGTTTTCATCACGCCGGCATGGGCAAGGGAAAACGGAGAATGAGGCACCGATGAAGTTCTACGTGAGCAGTGCTTTCCTCCAGGCCAGCGAGGTCGTCGAGATCGCAAGGGCGGCCGATGAACTGGGCTATGAAGGAATGGCCATCCCGGATCATGTCGTGAATCTGGAGAAGCTAACCACTCCCTACCCCTATACGCCGGACGGGCAGCGGCGCTGGCAGCCGTTCACCGACTGGCTTGACCCCTGGGTACTGGTCGGCGCACTGGGGCAGGTGACTGACCGGCTGAAGTTCGTGACCACCGTCTACATCCCCGCGATGCGGGATCCCTATTCGGCCGCCAAGGCCGTTGGCACCGCGGCCTGTCTGTCCGGCGGCAGGGTCGAACTCGGTGTCGGCGTTGGGTGGTGCGAAGAGGAGTTCGACCTGCTGGGTCAGCAGTTCGCCAAGCGCGGCAGGCGCACCGACGAGATGCTGGAACTGATGAAGGCGCTCTGGCAGCCGGGGTGGACGGAGTTCGAGGGTGAGTTCTACCGGACACCGCGGCTGGAGATGACGCCTACGCCGCCGCCGATCCCGATCTATTCCGGTGGTCTCTCCGATGTCGCGCTCCGCCGTGCTGCCCGAAACGACGGCTGGATCGGCGACCTCATCGGTCTGGATCAGGCCATCGCGTCGATCGACCGGATCCGGGAGCTAAGGGCCGAAAAGGGTTTAGGGATGGACGGTTACACCGTCATCACGCCGCTGATCGACGCCTACCTACCCGAGCACTACCGGAGAGCCGAACAGGCCGGAATCGACGCCATCCTCACCATGCCGTGGATGTTCTACTCCGGCCCCAATGCGTCGTTGAGTGACAAGATCGAAGGCTTGCGTCGATTCCGCTCGGATCTGGCGCTCGACGGCTAGTCCTCACGGGTTGCATGTCGGGCACGATCCCGGATCGGCGCCGCCGACTATCATTAGCTGAAAGCCGGAATCAATATTCAAGAAGTTTGACATACGTTCTAAAACACATGTAATCTGCTTCGCATGTGGATTACGGAGAGCGGACTGTTGGTGGTCACGCTGACCGCACCGGCACTCATCGCGGC
>DAIPYT010000074.1:0-13765 GCA_036782595.1 Mycobacterium sp.
ACCAATATCGTCGGCAAAGACCACGATCTGGGCTACAGCGTCCTGCGTGGGCAAGCGGCGCAGGACTGGTTCGGGCATCATGCGCTCCAATTGGTCCTCTTCGGCGCAGCGTCCCCGTTCTTCACCCAGTTGGCGCCGTTCCTCATCGCCAACATCACCAGACAGGTTGAAGGAAAACGATTCTGGTCCCGCGACACCCTACGGGCACCGACCCGCATCGCGCTGTCTGACACCAAGCGCCGGCTGCTGATCGAGCCGTCCGCGATGGGCCGTAGGTTCGTCCCGGCGATGCTGGCCAACCACATTGGCGGCGCCGCAGGTTATCTCTCAGTCCTCTTCCTGGTGGCCATTGAGCACCACGCGGGCGAGACCGAGGTCTTCCCCGATCCGGGTCCGGACGAGACACGCGATGAGTACTACCGGCGCCAGATCCGTGGAACGCGAAACTTCCTGCGCAGCCCGAAACTTGACTCCGCCCTGATGCGGATCCTCGAAGAAGAGGTGCCGTTCGACAATCGGCCCGACTTCCGGATCTTCTATGGCGGACTTGACACTCACATCGAGCATCATCTGTTTCCCGATCTGCCGCCGAACCGGCAACGCGAGGTCGCGCCGCGGGTCAGGGAGATCGTTGCCCGCCATGGTCTGCCCTACCACGTGACACCGCTGGGCGAGACGGCGGCACTGTTGCTCAAAGCGCTCACCGGACTGTCGGTTCCGGTGGGGGAGCGAGAGGTCGCCAGCCCGCTCGCGCTGTTGAAGCAGCCCGCCGGACTCGCCCGCCGGCTGGTGTCCGGATTGCGGTACCGGGCACTGCCGGAGGCCCCCTATCTGGACAAGACCCGCTGGTACAACGTTCCGGCCCGAGTGGCCGATACACGGCTCCTCGCCGACGGCCGGGCCCGGTTGATCCGGCTGGAGAAGCCTCGCGGCTGGGACGATATCTGTTGGGATCCTGGAGCTTTTGTCTCCCTGTGTGTCGAAGACGGCGACGAGACGCTGATCCGGCAATACAGCCTGGTGCACGACAGCGAGGGTTCGCAGACCATGGACATCTGCGTCAAGGCGATGGAGGGGGGCCGGGTCTCCAACCTGCTCAACACGCACGTGCGCACCGGTGACTACATCACGTTGCTGAGCCCACCCATCTCCAACGGCGGCCTGGCCACCCCCGAGCTTCCCCCGCGCGCTCTGTTCGTCGCAGGCGGGGTGGGCATAACCCCGATCATCAGCCACCTGCGGATGATCGCCAGGTCGGCAACACCTACCGATGCCGTACTGCTGTACTTCAATCGCGATAGAAACTCGATTCTCTTCAACAAGGAGATCGCCGAACTCGGCCGGGTCTCCGGGATCACCGTCCACGTGTTCACCGGTTGTCGCCCCTCGCGGGAGTTGATCCGCGGGTTGGTGCCCGACGCAGCCGATCGGGAGACCTTCGCTTGTGCACCTGCCGGCCTCGTCGATTCGCTGCGGGACTGGCTCACTGATCTCGGCCAAGCGCCGGACCGATTCCACACCGAGTCCTTCGCCCCGCCCAACCTTCGTCGGCGTGCCGATGATGGCAGCCGCTATATCGTCGCCTTCTCCCGTAGCCACCGCTCGATCGAAGTCGACGGCAGCACAACGCTATTGGAGGCGGCCAATCGGGTGGGCATCCGTGTTCCGACCGGCTGTCGCAGCGGTTTGTGCCGGGCTTGTGTGACGCCGAAGATCAGCGGTGTCACCCAGCGTGAGGGCGAGGGATCAGTCATGGAGCGCATCACCGTTTGTGACAGCGTGGCGTGTTCGGACATCGAACTGGACCTCTAGGCCGCCGATCGAGCGAGGTTCAACCGCCGGTGGGGTCAGCGGGCGGGCAAGGCGGCGATCCGACGCGCAAGGTAGGGCGAGAACCAGCCGGCGTACTTCTCCTGCAGCGCGTCATCGCGCCAGTCGGAGCCGGTCACGACCTCCCTGCATGTGGGATGCCCGCATTGGCAACGGAACTCGTCATAGTCACTGGCATCGCACATCGCGTAGTCGAAGCACAACTCTTCGCCGTCCGCGATGTCGCGCATAGCGACAATCAAGGTCTGCCCGAGCAGTCCGCAGTTGGGCTCGCAGGAGTGATTGAGCATGTCGCCGGCCTCGGGAGTCTCGTTGGAGACGAGGTACAGATCGGCATCAATCTGAATCGACCGACTCTGCCGGTCTGCGCTGAGACTCTCCAGGGTGGCGCCGGTCACGACCCATCCGCCGAAAGCAGCGACGGTGTCGCCCGCCGCGATAGGTTCCACGGCGAACGAGCCCCAGCCTTTCTCGCCCGCCGGTCGTGCCTCGGCCTTGGGGCTGAGCCAGTTGTAGTCCATGGAACGCACCTCCCGTCCTAACGTGCCGCGGACATGCTACCGGCATCGGCCTGCGCTCAGCCCGCAGCGCACCCTGGAACGAAGAGCGCAGCCGGGATCGCCGCATCGGCCGGCGGGGTGGTGGTGATCGGATTGGTGCCACACACCTTGGCTTTGTCCTGCACCACCCAGAACTGCCCCTCCTGCTGGAAGACGAACGAGGTCGGTGCGCCCATTTGCGGGTTGTCCGTGCTGGCCAGCACGCCGCTGGTGACCGCCCATCCGTCGGCGCAGTTCAACTGGTCGACGGTGTAGAGGTTGTCCGGTCCCAACGCCTGGGCGGCCGCCAGTGCGGGTTGGGCCAGCGCCTCCTTGGTGCACTCGGTCATCCCGCCGACCATCGGGGCGGATGACGTCGCGGTGGTCGTGCTGGATGTGGTCGTGGTTGATGTGGCCGTGGTTGATGTGGCCGTGCTTGAAGTGGCCGTGCTTGAAGTGGCCCTGGCGGTCGTGGCGGAGGTACTCGACGTGGCCGCACTCGACGTGGCCGGTGCGACCGACGTCGTCGAACCCGCCTGTGCGCTCACCGAACTCGATGTCGGAGTGGTGCTGGTGGGGGCCGCGGTCTCCTTGTCGGCGGAGCAGGCCGATAGTCCGGCCGCGGCCAGGATCGCGATTCCGAGGG
The DNA here is from genome assembly GCA_036782595.1 of Mycobacterium sp. Lineage (GTDB taxonomy): Bacteria > Actinomycetota > Actinomycetes > Mycobacteriales > Mycobacteriaceae > Mycobacterium. The sequence continues at coordinate 3,016 of DAIPYT010000074.1, forward strand.
TGACGCTGACGTGGGAGTTCATGGTAGGAGAGCCTACCGGTGGCCGACCCGCCGTTCTGGTTCCCCCGCGGCACGGCGGCCGCTCCCTACGATCACTCGGGTGGCCGACCGCTATGGCATCGACGTGCTCGCCGACAATCCGCATCAACCCCGTAAGCCGCGCTCGGTGGAGTGCGCCGCCGACGTCGGGCTGGTCGTCGAGGATCCGATGTCGGGCTACGTCGGTGCCGTGATCCGGGTGGAGGGCGGTCGTGTCGAACTCGAGGACCGCCACGGCAAGGTTCGGGTGTTCCCCCTAGGCCCGGGGTTTCTCGTCGACGGCCGCCCAGTCGTACTGACCGCGCCGCGCCGAGAGGCGCCGACCCAGAAGCGCACGGCGTCCGGTTCGGTGAAAGTGGTTGGCGCCAAGGCCCGCGTGGCGTTGGCCGGGCGGATCTATGTGGAGGGCCGTCACGACGCCGAACTGGTGGAGCAGGTGTGGGGGGACGATCTGCGGGTCGAAGGCGTCGTGGTGGAGTACCTCGGCGGCGTCGACGATCTGGTCGACATCGTCGCGTCGTTCCGACCCGGTGCCGGGCGGTGCCTCGGTGTTCTCGTCGACCACCTGGTCCCCGGATCCAAGGAGGCCCGTATCGCCGAGGCGGTGCGCCGCGGGCCCGGCGGTGAGCACACCTTGGTGGTGGGCCACCCGTTCGTCGACATCTGGCAGGCCGTCAAGCCCGCGCGGGTGGGGCTCTCCGCATGGCCGACGGTTCCGCGCAGCATGGAGTGGAAGGTCGGTATCTGCCAGGCACTGGGCTGGCCGCACCGTACTCAAGCCGATATCGCGCGGGCCTGGCAGCGCATCCGTGGGTCGGTCCGCGATTGGACCGATCTGGAGCCCGAACTGATCGGCCGGGTTGAGGAACTGATCGACTTCGTGACCAATCCTGAATCGGACTGACGCCGAGTCGGCCTAGCGCTGAATTGACTTGAGGTAGAAGAACTCCTCAAGTCCGTGCGAACCCAGCTCCCGACCGTGCCCGGACGCGCCGACCCCGCCGAACGGCGCACATGGATTGAATGCCCCGCCGTTGACGTCGATCTGGCCGGTCCGGATCCTGCGGGCCACCTTCATGGCGCGTTCCTCGTCGCCCGACCACACCGCCCCAGACAACCCGAACCGCGAATCGTTGGCGATCCGGACGGCGTCGTCTTCGTCGTCGTAGCCGATGATCACCTGCACCGGGCCGAAGACCTCCTCCTGTGCGATCGCCATGTCGCTGGTCACGTCGGAGAAGACCGTCGGGGCAACGAAGAAGCCACTGTCCAACCCGGCCGGCATATCGGGCCCACCGGTGACCAGTCGCGCCCCCGCTGACATGGCGCTGCGGATGTGCTCGCGCACCCGCTCACGATGCGCAGCGGTCACCATGGGGCCCAACAGGGTTGACGGATCCAACGGATCACCCATGGTGTGGGCTGCAGCCACCGCGGTGGCGATCGCCTCGGCCTGGGCGAGCATGGAACGCGGCACCAGCAGACGGGTCTGCGCGATGCAGGTCTGCCCGGAATTCAGCAGGCAGCGAGTCACTCCGGCGCTGATGGCCATCTCCATGTCGGCGTCGTCGAGGACGATGCACGCCGACTTTCCACCGAGTTCGAGTGAGGAGGGCACCAGATTGCGGCCGGTCACCTCTCCGATGTGTCGGCCGACCCCTTCCGAACCGGTGAAGGTGACCATGTTGACACCCGGGTGGCCGATCATCTTCTCGCCGATGACGGTTCCCAAGCCGGTGACCAAATTGACCACACCGGGTGGCAGACCGACTTCGTCGAAGATCTCCATCAGCGCGAACGTCGAGAGTGGCGTGACCTCAGAGGGTTTGAGGACCACGGTGCATCCGGCGGCCAGCGCCGGTGCGACTTTGGCCGCCATCTGATGCAGTGGGTAGTTCCAGGGCGCGATCGCGGAGACCACACCGACCGGCTCGCGGACCACCAGGGAGTTGCCGATCTCCTCCTCGAAGGTCATGTCGGCCACCAGTCCGCGCATGGAGGCGAACGACATTGTCGGCAGACCCACCTGGATCAGCCGGGACAACGTGATCGGCGTACCGACTTCACTGGTGATGATGGCCGCCAGTTCATCGCCGCGGTCGGACAACCGCGCCGCGACCGCGTCGAGCAGGTCGATCCGCTCGTCAATGGGGGTGGCAGACCAGCCCGGGAAGGCCTCGTGGGCTGCGGCGACCGCCCGGTCCACATCGGCAGCGTCACCAGCCGGGATGCGGGCGATCTCCAGTTCGGTGTACGGGTTCACCACCGGAAGGGTTTCAGCACTGTCGGCCGCTACCCACTGTCCGCCGATGTACATGCGGTCGTGCACCGGCATCGGAATCGCTGTTGTCATGATTCTCCTCAGGCGTTGACGGCGGACTTAGCTTCGTTGGCGATGTTGGTCGCGGTGCGGTGTGCCAGCGACATCGCCGAGATCATCGGATTTGTGCCGCTGGCGGTCGGCATGCCGCTGGCGTCGCCGATGTAAACCCCAGGCGTGTCATGCAATTCGCCCGACGGGTTGGCCACCGAGGTCTCCGGATCGCTGCCCAGCCGGCAACTGCTCATCTGGTGCGCCGAGAAGAGCTGGAGGCCCCCGGCCCGCAGCGGCACCTTCTGTATCGCCGTGATGAACGCCTCCAGGTCTTCGCCGCGGCGCCAGCGCTGGGTGATCGAGCCGAACGGGATGATCTCCTCGGCGCCGGCCGCGTGGTGCAGCCGGATCTGCTTCTCGATGGAGGTGTGAGCGACCAGCAGGTCGACCTCATCGGTCATCGAGTAGTTGATCACCGAGTTGCCGTGGTCGTCGATGGTGACCGTGCCGTGACCGCGGTCGCGGGGGAACGCGACCGAGAACGCCGCATGGCCGAGTTTGGCGATGGTCTCTTTGTGCTCGGTTCCGGAGGCCCGGGCCATACCCGCGGCGATGACAGACGGCGACCATTGCGCGTTCTGGATCAGGAAGCCGTGCCCGTCCTTGATGTTGGCGAACTCGTCCACCATGGCGGTCATCGGTGCACCCCACCACGGGTTGGTCTCGTCCGGGTAGATGCCGAGGAAGCCGACCACCGGATGGAGGTGCAGGTATTTGCCCACCGCCGGGCCGCCGATGCCGGAACGCAGCAGCAGGGCGGGGGATTCCAGCGATCCGCATGCGACGACCACGCGTGGCGCCTTGATGGTCAGCTCCATCGTGGTGCCGGTCGCGGGATCCGTATAGGTGGCCTCCACACCGGCGGCGCGGCCGTTGTCGACCAGCACCCGCTTGGCCGAACAGCCGACGATCACCTTGCCGCCGGCCTCGACGAGGTCGCGCAGGTAGGTCTGGCGGACGTCGCGCTTCGAGCCGGACCGGTCACCGAAACCGATGTGCCCGGCCGAGTCCGGCGAATAGCTCTCCGGGTCGGCGTTGCGGGTCAGTGTCGTGAACGACCAGCCCAGGGACTCGGCGCCGGCGCGCATCCTCAGGTGCGGACCGTTGAGGTCCGAGCACTCGCCGTTGACACCCAGCCGCTCCCAGACCGCGTCGATGTGCGCGTCGTAGTCGGGCGTCGCGACGTCCTTGAGCCCGAATTCCTCGGCCCAGTTGTCGCGTACCCACTCCGGCGTGCGCAGGCAGTTGGACCAGTTCACGGTGGGGCCGCCGCCCAGAGTCGAGGCGGCCAGCAACGAGACGTTCATGTCGGCGGTGGCGTTGACGCCCCCGCGCCAGAACAACTGCTGGTAAGCGAGTAGCTCGTACCCCAGGAAGTCGGCCTCGTTGCGCGCCTGGCCGGCTTCCAGCACGACGACGTTCAGCCCCGCCTGCGCCAGGACACCGGCGATCAGACCGCCGCCGGCGCCGGAGCCCACGATGCAGACGTCGGCCGCGCACGTGGACTCGGTGGGCGTGAAGGTCGGCAGCGGCTCAGGCCCGCCGGGCGCTATCCGCGGCGGCCCTTCGTAGCCGTACACCTGCCAGGCCGGGTTGACGCCGGTGTTCGGGTCCGGGACGCAATAGGCCATGGCGGCGGTCAAGGAGGTGAGGGCCTTCATCCCGGCTGCCGGCGCCGCGCCCATCAACGCGACATTGCGAATCAGTTGCTCGCGCGAACGTTGAGACCCGGTGGCGAAGCCGAGCACGTGCAGCCCGTCGAGCAAGCTGAGCAAGCCGGCGCGGTGTTCGTCGGGCAGTCCGGCCAGTACCTGAGCAACGGCCGAGTCCGCGCCCAGGCTGCTGCCACTTGCCGCCCAGAAACCGGTCGGGTCGTCATCGCGGGGCAGGGAGGGCACGACGGTGTCGGCCAGAGCGCGTAAGACCGCGCGTTGGTTGTCGGAGAGCTGCGGTGTCATTCTTCCTCCAGGGGTTTTCCTCAGTCGCCGCCGTCAGTAGCGAACGACCATGCTTCAGACCGCACTTTTTGTTCGCTAGAACTAGACCATCACGTTCCTTTTCGCCCAATGCCGAGACATGCGCCGAAAGGCATTGCACCCTGTGTAGCAGGAACGTGCTCCCAGCGAAGGGCAAACTCGAAGATGGGCATGCTTGCGCGGTTGGACTCAGTGTTCTCAATTCATGAGGTACGCGAGCATCCGCTGCATGTGGCAGTTCTTCAGCTTGATCGCCCCCGTCGGGGGCGGACAAGGACCATGGTGACAGTCTCGTCACGGGCGTATGCCAAGTGCCGATACGAATTAGCCGCAGGCGCGCAGCGCCGAACCCAAGCGTCGGTTCCCCAAATTGCCGAGACTTCTCGACTATCTTGTGGGCTAGGCCACCACAGCAAAGCGAGAAAAGGTGTAATTCATGACTGAGACAGGGTCCGATAACGGAACTGCGCCTGACGAGCAATCGAACAGCGGTGGGCTGTCGAGACGGAAGATTCTGGGTGGTCTGGCTGCGGGCGCCGGGGTTGCGGCCGCGGGAGCGTTGGCGGCGGGTTGTTCCAAGGACGGCGGCGGCGGGGGTCTTGCCAGTGGTGGTGACGGTCCGCCGGGGTACGGCACCGGCATCAACGAGGGTTTCGACGGCAAAATCGAACTCGATATCCGGGATTCCACACCGGACTGGAAGCCGTTCGAGCTGAAGAAGGCCCCCGAGGGCGCCCCGAACATATTGGTGGTTCTCTACGACGACACCGGCTTGGCGGCCTGGTCGCCCTACGGTGGGCGCATCGACATGCCGGTCATGCAGAAGCTCGCGGACAACGGGGTCATGTACAGCCAGTGGCACACCACAGCGTTGTGCTCGCCGACCAGGTCATGCTTCCTCACCGGGCGAAGCCAGCACGTCAACCGTTCCGGCTCAATCACCGAGGGCTCCAACGGTTTTCCGGGTATGGCGGCGCGTCTGCCCGCGCAGTGCGCGACGGTAGGGCAGGTGCTGCAGGACAACGGCTACAGCACGTTCTGGATCGGCAAGAACCACAACGTGCCCGAGGAAGACGTCTCCAGTGGTGGCAGCAAGTCGGAGTGGCCGCTGCAGAAGGGATTTGACCGCTTCTACGGCTTCCTCGGTGGGGAGACCAATCAGTGGTTCCCCGATCTGGTCGAGGACAACCGCTTCGTCGAGCAGCCCTATCTCCCGGATGAGGGGTACCACCTGTCCAAGGATCTGGCCGACAACGCCATCCGGATGCTGCGCGACCAGAAGTCCTCGAATCCGTCCAAGCCTTGGTACATGTGGTTCTGCCCGGGTGCCAACCACGCCCCGCACCATGCGCCGCAGGAGTACATCGACAAGTACAAGGGCAAGTTCGACGACGGGTATGAGGCCTACCGGGACTGGGTGCTGCCCCGGATGGTCGACAAGGGCGTCTTCCCCAAAGAGACGAAGATGACTCCGATCAACCCACTTCCTGCCGATGTCGCGGCTGCCAACGACGCTGTGCGGCCGTGGAATTCGCTCAATGACGATGAGAAGAAGCTGTTCTCCCGGATGGCCGAGGTGTATGCCGGGTTCTCGGAGTACACCGATGCGCAGGTGGGTCGGATCCTGGATTATCTGGAACAGACCGGGCAGTTGGAGAACACGATCGTGTTCTACTGCGCCGACAACGGCGCTTCCGGTGAGGGTTCGCCGAACGGGTCGGTCAACGAGAACAAGTTCTTCAACGGCTATCCCGATGAGCTGAGCGAGAACATGAAGTACCTGAACACTTTGGGTAGCCCGGATACCTATAACCACTATCCGACCGGGTGGGCGGTGGCGTTCTCCACGCCGTTCCAGATGTTCAAGCGCTACGCCCAGTTCGCCGGCGGAACATGCGACCCGATGGTGATCTCCTGGCCCAAGGGCATCAAGGCCAAAGGCGAAGTGCGCCATCAGTACCACCACGCCACCGATGTCGCCGCCACGGTTCTCGACGTCGCAGGACTTCAGATGCCCGAGGAGTACAAGGGCATCAAGCAGTACCCACTCAACGGGGTGTCGATGCGCTACAGCTTCGACTCCAAGGACGCGCCCACGACCCGCAAGCGGCAGTACTTCGCGATGCTGGGTACTCGCGGGATCTGGCAGGACGGCTGGAAGGCCGCCGCATTGCATGCGCCCCTGAGCAACAAGGGCAATTTCGATTCCGACCGCTGGGAGCTCTACCACGTCGAAGAGGACCGCTCAGAGTCCACCAACCTCGCCGACCAGTACCCCGACAAGCTCTCCGAGCTCATCAAGGCCTGGGATGAGGAGGCCAGGGACAACTTCGTGCTGCCCCTCGACGACCGTTCAGCGGTGGAGCAGGCCGGTACGCCGCGTCCGCAATCAGAGCCGCCGCGTGACCGCTACATCTACTACCCCGACACCGCACCGGTGCCCGAGGGGGTCGCGGTGAGCATCCGCGGCCGGTCCTACAAGTTGGTGGCCAACGCCGATCTGACGGCCGACGCCGACGGGGTGCTCTTCGCGCACGGCTCGCGGTTCGGCGGGCACACGCTGTTCATCAAGGACGGCCGACTGCACTACGTCTACAACTTCCTAGGCATCAAGCCCGAGCAGGACTTCGTCTCGCCGCCGCTGTCCCCGGGCAAGCATTCCCTGGGAATGGAGTTCAAGCGGGAGCGGGCCGGGGAGCACGGCGAGTCGCTGGGCACCACCATCCTTTACGTGGACGGAAAAGAGGTGGCCAAGGGTCCGATGAAAGCCCAGATCGGGAAGTTCACACTGGCCGGGGACGGTCTGTGCGTGGGCTATGACAGCGGTGACAACGTCTCCGAGCAGTACAAGAACCCCGGGAAGTTCACCGGCGGCACCATCCAGGCTGTTGCGATCGACGTCAGCGACAAGGCCTACATCGACCTCAATCGAGATGCGGAGGCGGCGTTCGCCACCGATTAGCGGCGGTAATCTGAGCCGATGTCCGGGCCCACGACGCTGTATATCTTTCCGCACGCGGGCGGGTCGCCGAAGTATTACGTCCCCTTCGCCAGGGCGTTCACCAGCGACATCAAGCGAATCGCCGTGCAGTACCCCGGTCGGGACGGAAGCCATGACCTGGGCTCGTTCAGCACCATCCCCGACCTCGCAGAGCGGGTGACCGAGTTGTTGCCGGCCGGCAACGACGGCCCGGTTGCCTTCTTCGGGCACAGCATGGGCGCACTGGTGTCCTTTGAGGTAGCCCGCCGGTTCGAGGAAGCCGGTCGCCCCGTGTCGGCGATGTTCGTGTCCGCGTCGGCGGCCCCGGGCCGGATCGGATTCGAGTACATCCCGGAATCCGACCGCGGCCTGCTCGACGCGGTCAAGGAGTCGACCGGCGTCAACCCGGAATTCCTGGAAAACGAGGAGTTCGCCGCCCGGATTCTTCCCACGCTGCGGGGATTCAAGGCGATCATGAAATACGATTGTCCTGCTGAGGCCGTGGTCTCCTGCCCTATCGCCGCGTACCTGGGCGATGAGGACGAAATCGCCACGCCGGAGAAGGTCAGGCCATGGGCTGAGCGCACGACCGGGGAGTTCACCCTGCGGGAGTTCCCTGGTCACCATTTTTACCTGAGCGATCACTTGCCGGAACTCGTCGCGGACATCGAAGCGAAGATCAAGGAGTACTGCGAAACCTGAGGTAGACGCCGAAGCTAAGGATTTATGGGGGCAGGATGTAAGCTTTCTCTCAGGAACGCATGGCCTGATGCGTTTGGCCCGAGACCTATATCAGCCTTCCGGGCGTTGTCCGGGGGGCTTCATTGATGCCGGAGACATGAGTTGTCCATTCCTGAACTGCTCAAAACCAGGGCTGAGCAGCAGCCGAACGACCTTGCGTACACGTTTCTCGACTACGACGTCGATCCGGCTGGATTTGCCGACACGGTCACCTGGTCGGAGCTTTACGAGCGGGTCCAGGCCGTGGCAGCGCGACTGCTGCAGTACGGCTCGCCCGGCGACCGGGCCGCGATTCTGGCCCCCCAGGCTCTCGACTACATCGTCGGCTTCTTCGGGGCGATGCATGCCGGCTTCATCGCCGTCCCGCTGCCGGTTCCGGCGCCCGGTGGACTTGATGAGCGGGTCGTCGGCGCCCTGCGGGATTCCGCTCCCACGGTCTTTCTGACCACCTCGGCCGTTGTGGGGACCGTCGTGCCCTACGCCGGAACACAGCCCGGGGGATCCGCGGCCGAGGTCATCGAGATCGACGCGGTCGATCCCTGCTCCAGCCCGGTGCCGGTGGCGGAGGTGTCGGATTCAACGACGGCCTACCTCCAGTACACCTCGGGTTCGACCCGGCAGCCGGCCGGCGTGGTGCTGACCCACAAGAACGTGATCGCCAACCTCGAACAGATCATCACCGACTACGCCGAGCACATTCCCTCGGGTGCTCCGCAGGACCTCACCATGGTGTCCTGGCTGCCCTTTTACCACGACATGGGTCTGGTGATGGGCGTGCTGGCACCCCTGGTGGTGAATCGCCGCGGTGTGCTGATGAGTCCGCTGGGATTCCTCGGCAAACCGTCGCGCTGGATCCGGCAGTTGGCCGTCAACCCGCACTCGTTCAGCGCCGCACCGAACTTCGGGTTCGAATTGTCGGCCCGTCGGACCTCCGACGCCGATATGGCCGGCCTCGACCTCGGCGGTTGTCTGGGAATCATCAGCGGCGCCGAACGAGTCCACCCCAGCACACTGCACCGCTTCAATGAGAGGTTCGCCCAGTTCGGACTGCCGGTGTCGACAGTGCGGTCGTCCTACGGGCTTGCTGAGGCGACGGTGTACGTCGTCGCCTCCCCGGGCGGGCGGGCACCCACCGAGGTGCGCTTCGACTCCGAGAAGTTGGCGGCCGGACACGTCGAGCTGTCCGCCGAGGGCGGTTCGGAGCTGGTGGGCTGCGGCCGCCCCCGCGCGTGCGACGTGCGCATCATCGATGCGGAGACCACCGTGGAACTGCCGGATGGCAAGGTCGGCGAGGTCTGGGTGCACGGTGATCAGATTTCGCCCGGTTACTGGCGAAATCCGGAACTGACCGCAAAGACGTTCGGCGGTCAATTGGACGACCCGTCCGACGGCACGCCGAAGGGTCCGTGGTTGCGGACCGGAGACCTGGGAGCGATCTTCGACGGTGAGTTGTACATCATCGGCCGGATCAAGGACCTGCTGATCGTCGACGGGAAGAACCACTATCCCGAGGACATCGAACACACTGTCGGCGAGATCACCGCAGGCCGGGTGGCGGCCATCTCCGTCCAGGACGACACGACCGAAAAACTCGTCGCTATCGCCGAGATCAAACCGCCCGCCGGAACACCTGAAGAGGCAGCTGCGACGCTCAAGGACCTCAAACGACGTGTGGCGGCGGCCGTCAGGGACGTTCATGGCGTACGGGTGGCCGACTTGGTTCTGGTGAGTCAGGGTTCGCTCCCCATCACGACCAGCGGCAAGGTCCGGCGGTCGTCCTGCGGCGAGCAGTACCGGCTCGGGCAGTTCCACCGCGTGGACGCACCATGAGTCCCGAGTTGGACCCCCAGTCGGACCCCCAGTTGGACCCCCAGTTGGACGAAGATGCCCTGCGTCGCTGGCTGGTCGACTACCTCGTTGATCCGATCGGCCTGAGTCCCGACGAAATCGACTGCGACGCACCGCTTAAGGACCTCGCCGTCGGTTCGGCCGACGCGGTCGTCATGATCGGTGAACTCTCGGAGTTGTTGGGCCGGGAACTCTCACCGGTGGATCTGTGGCAGTACCCGACGGTCAACGCTTTGGCGAAGTACCTGACCGGCGGGGAGGTGGAACCGGTCCCACTGCCGGACGGCACCGAGGAACGGAGCACATTCGGGGATCGTGAGCCGATCGCCGTGGTCGGGGTGGGCTGTCGTTTACCGGGTGGCATCACCAGCCCGGACGGCTTCTGGGACTTCATGGTCCAGGGCCGCTCGGGGGTCGTCGAGGTGCCCGAGGGGCGCTGGGACCGATTCCAGGACGGGTCGCCGACGCAATCGGCGGCGCTGGCCTCGACCACCCGTTGGGGCGGATTCCTCGACGACGTGGCCGCCTTCGACGCCGAGTTCTTCGAGATCCCGGCCGGGGAGGCCGACAAGATGGATCCCCAGCAACGGTTGCTGCTGGAGGTGACCCAGGAAGCCCTGGACAACGCCGGCATTCCGGCTCAGACGCTTCGGCACACCCAGACCGGCGTTTTCGCCGGCGCGTGCCTGGCCGAGTACGGGTATCTGTCTGCCGCCGACCTGTCGACGGTGGATCCGTGGTCGGGTACCGGTGGTGCGTTGAGCATCATCGCCAACCGGTTGTCGTATGTGT
>DAIPYT010000075.1:0-13712 GCA_036782595.1 Mycobacterium sp.
CTCCCGCGGCTCCGGCCGCTCCGGCCGCGCCGGCCGCGCCCGCGGCTCCGGCCCACAAAGCGCCAGCCGCCCCGGCCCACAAGGCGCCAGCCGCCCCGGCCCACAAGGCGCCTGGCCAGGCCAGCCCCCGCAGCGCCGGTAAGGATCACAAGGGCGGTAGCGATCACGGCCGGTCCTCGAAGGGACGGTCGCACTGACCCCAGACCGCATCAGCAACGCCCAGCGCCCCGGCACGAGACCGTGCCGGGGCGCTCGCGTGCGTGAGGTGAATGCCCCGGGATAACGAAACGAATTGGGTGGCAGGTACAGGATTCGAACCTGTGTAGGCTTTCGCCGACGGATTTACAGTCCGCTCCCATTGGCCGCTCGGGCAACCTGCCTGGGTGGCGCAGAACCGGGAACACCCCGCCTCCGTGCGACTAGCAGGGTACAACGCGGATGCACCCCGGACATAAACCGGCCCGTTGCCCGGCCGACACCGAGGAGGCAGAAAAGTGGCTGATTCCAGCTTCGACATCGTCAGCAAGGTCGACCGGCAGGAGGCCGACAACGCCCTCAACCAGGCTGCCAAGGAGTTGGCCACCCGATTCGACTTCCGCGGCACCGACACCACCATCGCCTGGAAAGGCGACGAGGTCGTCGAGATCGTGTCCACCACCGAGGAGCGCGCCAAGGCCGCGGTGGACGTGTTCAAGGAGAAACTCATCCGCCGCGACATCTCGATGAAGGCCTTCGATGCCGGCGAACCGCAGGCGTCGGGGAAGACCTACAAGGTCAGCGGCACCATCAAAGAGGGCATCAGCAGCGAGAACGCCAAGAAGATCACCAAGCTGATCCGCGACGAGGGCCCCAAGGGTGTGAAGGCTCAGATCCAGGGCGATGAGATCAGGGTCAGCTCAAAGAAGCGCGACGACCTGCAGTCGGTGATCGCGCTGCTCAAGGGCGCCGACCTCGAGGTCGCACTGCAGTTCGTCAACTACCGGTAAAGGCTGAAGTCGCAGGCCGGACGCGACCTTAAGGTCTCGCTCCTCCACCGGTGGAGTGCATAAGCTGGGTTACTCACCTGCACGCACTCAGCGAGGACCGCGATGACCGTCAGCTCCCAGCACAACGCCCGACCCGCCGAGCAGCCCGCCGGCGACTACGACGTCGTCATCATCGGCGCCGGAATCTCCGGGATCGGGGCGGCCTACCGCCTCGCCGAGGCCAATCCGTCCACCCGCTACGTCATCCTCGAGCGCCGTGAGCGGGTCGGCGGCACCTGGGACTTGTTCCGGTATCCGGGAGTGCGATCTGATTCCTCGATCTTCGCCCTCAGCTGGACGTGGGAGCCGTGGCCTCATAAGGAATACGTCGCCGATGGCGACGAGATCCGCGACTACATGGAAGACGCGGCCCGAAAGCACGGCATCTATCCGCACATCGACTTCGGCACCTGTGTGGAGGCCGCCGACTGGGACTCGGCTACCGACACCTGGACCATCCGCGCCACCGTCAACGGCACGCCCAAGACCTACCGCAGCCGCTTCGTCTTCTTCGGCTCGGGCTACTACAACTACGACCAGCCCTATACACCCAATTTCCCGGGCATCGACAACTTCACCGGCACTGTGATCCACCCGCAGTTCTGGCCCGAGGACCTGGACTACAGCGGGAAGAAGATCGTCGTCATCGGATCGGGTGCCACCGCGGTCTCTCTGGTGCCCGCACTCGCCCATACCGCCGCCAAAGTGACCATGCTGCAACGTTCACCCGGATACCTCGTGTCGATGAATCGCCGAAACCGGGTCATCACGCCACTGCGAAACTACCTGCCGCCCAAGCTTTCCTATCGCATTGCCCGCGGGGTGGCTCTGGCCGTGGAGAAGGTGTTCTGGGTGGCTGCACGTGGAGCGCCGAACCTGGTGAAGAAGGTGATTCGCTGGCAAAACGGCCACAGGTTGCCCGAGGGCTATCCGATCGACGTCGACTTCAAGCCGAGTTACAACCCGTGGGACGAACGTCTGTGCCTGGTCGCCGATGGCGACCTTTTCGAGGAGATCAACCGGGGCGGCCTCGAGGTGGTCACCGACCATATCGATCATTTCGACGCCTCCGGTATCGCGTTGAAGTCGGGCAAACACCTAGATGCCGACATCGTCGTCACGGCCACCGGCCTGAATCTGTTGGCCCTGGGCGGGGTCGAGATCAGCATCGACGGCGCCGAGGTCAAGCCGCAGGACCGGTTCTCCTACAAAGCCCACATGCTTGAGGACGTGCCCAACCTGATCTGGTGCATCGGCTATACCAACGCATCATGGACCCTGCGCGCCGACATGACTGCCCGTGCCGCGGCACGACTGATCGACCACATGAAGGCCCATGGGTTTACCCACGCCTACCCGCACCACAACGGCGCACCCATGCCGGAGAAGCCCACCTGGGACCTGCAAGCCGGTTACGTGCTGCGCAACCCGCACGCGCTGCCGAAGTCGGCGCAGAAGCGGCCGTGGGTGGTACGACAGGATTACTTCGCCGACGCCTTCGACGACCGGTTCCTGGACAAGATCGACGAGGACATGGTGTTCGGCACCGTGAAAACGCCCGCACAGTTGGTCGGATAAGCCGCGCGCACATCGACGCGCACATCAACTAAAAACCCTTGGATCAATGCCGTCGGCACTACGTTGATGCCCATGACACCTGATCGCCGAGAACCGCAAGTCGTCGTGCTCGGCGGTGGCTCCTGGGGCACCACCGTCGCATCCATCTGTGCCCGACGCGGCCCCACCCTGCAATGGGTGCGCTCGTTGGATACTGCTGAAGACATCAACACCAACCACCGCAACTCCGATTACCTCGGTGATGAAGTCGCCCTACCCGAAAACCTGAGGGCAACAAACGATTTCGCCGAGGCCGCCAATTGCGCCGACGTCATCGTCATGGGTGTGCCGTCGCACGGGTTCCGGGGTGTGCTGATCGAACTCGCCAAAGAGTTGCGGCCCTGGGTGCCGGTGGTCAGCCTGGTGAAGGGCTTGGAGCAGGGCACCAATATGCGGATGAGCCAGATCGTGGAGGAAGTGTTGCCTGGTCACCCGGCGGGCATCCTGGCCGGGCCCAACATCGCCCGTGAGGTCGCCGAGGGCTATGCCGCCGCGGCCGTTCTGGCGATGCCCGACCGCAATCTGGCGGGCAACCTGGCGAGTATGTTCCGCACCAGCCGGTTTCGCACCTACACCAGCGATGACGTGGCCGGCGTGGAGATCGCCGGAGCGCTGAAGAACGTCTACGCCATCGCCGTGGGCATGGGCTACTCGCTGGGTATCGGTGAGAACACCCGCGCCATGGTGATGACCCGCGCGGTGCGGGAGATGTCCAAACTCGGCGAGGCGATCGGCGGCCAGCGCGACACCTTCTCCGGACTTGCCGGTATGGGCGACCTGATCGTCACCTGTACCTCGAAACGCAGCCGAAACCGCCACGTCGGCGAGGAATTGGGCTCCGGCAAGACCGTTCAGGAAATCATCGCGGGCATGAATCAGGTTGCCGAAGGGGTCAAGGCGGCCAGCGTCATCATGGAGTTCTCCGACAAGTACGGCGTCAGCATGCCGATCGCCAAAGAGGTGGACGCCGTGGTCAATCATGGGGCCACCGTCGAGCAGGCCTACCGCGGCCTGATGGCTCAGAAGCCCGGCCACGAGGTCGACGGCACGCCGTTCTAGCCGGACGGTATCCCCGGGAAAGCAGGCGGCAGGCCCGGAAGCAGCGGAGTGCCCTCCGGTCGATCCAGTAGCGGGCTGGCGCCGCTGACGAACGAACCGGCGGAACCTACGACGAATCCGACCTGTTCACGGGCGTTCAGGCAGGCCACCACACCCGCGCCGTCGACTCCGCAGCTGATCTCCCGAAAACTCAGCCGAGTATTCGCCGGCAATGGCTTGACCGCACCGGCGGCCGAGAAGAGCGGCTGGGCGGTGGTCGAGAAGGTCGGCGCTCCGGATTGGCCGCCGCTGACCAGATTGGCCCCGCCCGGCGCGCCCGGCAACGGTCCGCTGCACCCGTAATCACCGTTCTGCCTGTTGATGATGCAGGTCACACCTGGCGGACCAGCAAATGCGTACCAGGTGCCGCCCAGGACCGCGTACTCCGCAGGATTCAGCGGCGTATAGGCATTGACGTCGGGAATCGGCGGAGGCGCAGGCGTGTCTGGGTCCGCAGACGAGGTGGCGGGCAAAGCTACTGCCGCGCACAGCACCATGGTGACCGCTAATCTGAGGACCATCACGACACCGTACCGAAGTGGAATCACCAGGAAACCAGGGTGTTCGCCACAGATCAGGATGACCTAAACTATGATTGGCATTAGTAGAAGCTGAGAGGCTAAGGGCAATGGTGGATCGAAGCGTCAAAGACGGGCTGCGCGCTGGCGCGGCTGCCGTCGGCGTCGCCGCAGGTCTAATGGTGCTGGCCTCGACCTCCCAGACCCCGGACGGATTCGTTCACGCCAGTTTCGGTGGCCCGATGGACGTCTTCACCCCTGCTTCGGCGGCCGATGTCCTGGCGATCGGTGGCGGTGCCGCCGATGACGCCTCCGAACTGGCCGCCCTGCTCAAAGGCCCGGCCAGCCCCACCGCCGAGATTCCCGACTCCCCCATCCGGGCGGCTTTCGAGGCCGGCGCCACGCCGAGT
This sequence comes from Mycobacterium sp., assembly GCA_036782595.1. Classification (GTDB taxonomy): domain Bacteria; phylum Actinomycetota; class Actinomycetes; order Mycobacteriales; family Mycobacteriaceae; genus Mycobacterium. Next base: position 4,669 of record DAIPYT010000075.1, read on the forward strand.
CCGACGCAGCCCAGTCTGGTGCCGTTCGCCGCTCCGACCTCTACTCCGACCCTCAAGGATGCGACGATCCTCCCGGTCAAGCCGGTCGTGGACTCGCAGGGCAAGGTCGACTGCACCGGCTCGGTGAGCTGCAAGACCGACCCGCAGACCAACATCACCACCGTGACCTACCCCGACGGCATCGTCGCGATCGTCCAGAAGATCAACGATCTGACCGTCGTGGCCTACAAGACGCTGACCGACGTGCTGCCCGAAGACGTCAGGTCACTACTGCCCCCGGTCCCGAACCCCGGGCAGGTGTCGATCGCCTCTCCTCCGGCCCCCTTCTCCACCGCGACATCCCCCGCGGCGCCGTCGTCGCTGCCCTCGGCCACGACGGTGCCGTCACTTGAGACGACCGAACCGAGCTTCGACCCGGGACCGATCGCCCCGGACACCGATCTGCTCGACCCGGATGACACCCCGAAACGAAGCGGCCCGCGGGTCAACGTTGTTCGGCCGCCGATGGACTTCAGCCCCGACTCCACCCCCGGCGGTACGACCGGCACCGGCGGCCAGAACTCGAAGTTCCCGGCCCTCGGCAAGGTCAAGGACGCAATCGGTTCGGCTGTGGACACCGTGACCGACGCGGTCGACAAGGCCCTGAAGCCGGGGGCGTCGGATAAGCCACCCGGCTCCGGGCAAAACCGCGGCGGAGACTCCTCGAACCCGTAACGGCTACTGGCCGTTGGCCATCCGCTCCAACCGCGCGATGCGCTCTTCCATCGGTGGATGCGTCGAGAACAGCTTGCCGATGCGCTCACCGGAACGGAACGGGTTGGCGATCATCAGGTGCGCCTGATCGGCCAACTGCGGGCTCGGCGGCAACGGGGCCTGCTGCACCCCGCCACTGATCTTGCGCAGCGCCGACGCGAGCGCCAGTGGGTCACCGGACAGCTCTGCGCCGGACTCATCAGCCTGGTACTCCCGGGACCGCGAGACCGCCATCCGAATGACCGTCGCGGCAATCGGTCCGAGCAGCGAAACCAACAGCATCGCGAGCGGATTCACGCCACTGCCGTTGCGGTTGCGGCCGCCGACAGCGCCGGCGAACATGGCCATCTGAGCCAAGCCGGTGATCACCGATGCCATTGCCCCGGCGACGCAGGAGATGAGGATGTCGCGGTTGTAGACGTGCGACAACTCATGACCCAGGACCGCCCGCAATTCCCGTTCGTTGAGGATGTTGAGGATGCCGGTGGTGCAGCACACTGCGGCGTTGCGCGGGTTGCGGCCGGTGGCGAACGCGTTGGGGCTGGCGGTGTCGCTGATGTAGAGCCGCGGCATCGGCTGGTGGGCTGCGGTGGCAAGCTCCCGGACGATGGCGTAGATCTCCGGTGCCTGTACCTCGGTGACCGGTTGCGCCTGCATCGCCCGCAGCGCCAGCTTGTCGCTGTTGAAGTACACATAGGCGTTCATACCGACGGCCATGAGCACCGAGAGGTACATCGTGTTGCGTCCGAACAGCCCGCCGACGAACACGATCAGCCCGGACATCAGGACCAGTAGCAGAAAGGTCTTCATCCGGTTGGCGGTGGGGTGCCAGGTCATCTAGGTCCTCCTCAGACGGCTCTCGGCAGAGTAACGCCTCGGAGGGTTCCCAGAGTTCCGGATCGCTCTCAACCGTGTCGGTTAACCGTGTAGTCCACCAGCGAAGCCAACGCCCGACGTCCGGGCACGTCGGGCAGCTCAGCCAGCTCAGCACGCGCCTGGGCCGCGTATTGCTGGACGGTCGCCTTGGCCGCGGCGATTCCCCCGGAGGCCCGCAGCAGCGCCAGCGCCTCGTCGACCGCGTCATCGTCGGTGATCGGGCCCTTGAGCAGAACTCGCAACCGGTCCGCCGCCGGCCCGGTCTCGGCGAGGGCGAACAGCACCGGAAGAGTGTGAACGCCCTCTCGCAGGTCGGTGCCGGGGAGCTTGCCGGACTCGTCCGGATCGCTCTCGATGTCGATGATGTCGTCGGAGATCTGGAATACCGTCCCGACAATCCCGCCGATGCGGCCAAGCCGCTCCACCTGATCGAGGGTGGCGCCGGAGAACGTCCCACCCAGTCGGCCGGCGGCCGCGATCAGGCAGGCCGTCTTCTCCGAGACCACCTTCAAGTAGTGCGACACCGAATCATCACCGGCCGCCGCGCCCCGGGTTTCCCGCGCCTGTCCGGTCACCAGCAGGGCGAAGGTCTCGGCGATGATGCGCACCGCGTCGACACCCAACCGCGCCACCAGCCGGGAGGACGTCGCGAACAGGTAGTCGCCGGCCAGGATCGCCAGGTTGTTGCCCCAGCGGGCGTTGGCCGACGGAGCGCCGCGACGCAGTTGGGCCTCGTCCATGACGTCGTCGTGGTAGAGCGTGGCCAGATGCACCAGCTCGATGACGGCCCCGGCGGTGGTGACCTGCCAGCAGTCCGGATCCGGGCCGACCTGGGCCGACAGCACGGTGAACAATGGCCGGAACCGCTTGCCGCCGGCCTGGAAGAGGTGGATCACGGCCTCGGCCATCACGTCGTCGGCGCCGCGAAGTTCGGTGGCGATCAGGTCTTCCACCCGGGCGACGCCGTCGCGCACGCTCTGGGCAAATACCGGGTCGCCGAGGTCAACTCCCGCCACCACGCTCGCCGGTGTATTCACGGTGCCAAGATACTGGTCATCGTGGAGTCACTTACATCTGAGGTCGACCCGGCGGCCCGCCTCGGGGCCGATGTCGTCGTCGTGGGCGCCGGACCGTCGGGGTCGGCGGCCGCCGCCTGGGCCTGCCGGGCCGGCTTCGAGGTCCTCATGATCGACGCCTGCGAGTTCCCCAGGGACAAGGCATGCGGCGACGGGTTGACTCCCCGAGCCGTGGTCGAGCTGCAACGACTGGGCCTCGGCGACTGGCTCGACGGCCGGATCCGTCATCACGGGCTGCGGCTGGCCGGGTTCGGTGGCGCGGTCGAGGTGCCTTGGCGCGGCCCCTCATTTCCCGAGTCGAGCTCGGCGGTGCCCCGCACCGAACTCGACGACCGGGTACGCAAAGTGGCCGAAGCCTCCGGAGCGTCGATGCTGTTGGGCTGCAAGGCCGTTGACGTCACCAGGGATTCGGCCGGACGGGTCACCGCTGTGGTGTTGGCCGACGGTCGCCGGGTCGCCTGCCGATGGTTGATCGTGGCGGACGGCGCACGCTCCAGCCTGAGCCGAGTGCTGGGGCGACGCTGGCATCAGCAGACGGTGTACGGAGTGGCCGCCCGGGCTTACCTCGGTTCTCCCCGGTCCGGGGAGCCGTGGATCTACTCGGACTTGGAATTGCGCGCGGTCGACGGACAGGTGCTGCCCGGCTACGGCTGGATCTTCCCGTTGGGAAACGGCGAGGTGAACCTGGGGGTGGGCGCACTGGCCACCGCCAAGCGCCCCGCAGATGTGGCACTGCGGCCGCTGATCAAGCACTACGCCGACTTGAAGCGGGAGGGTTGGGGGTTCGACGGCCCACCGCGGGCGGTGTCCTCAGCGCTGCTGCCGATGGGCGGGGCGGTGTCCGGGGTGGCCGGGCCGAACTGGATGCTGGTCGGCGACGCCGCGGCGTGCGTGAACCCGCTCAACGGCGAGGGGATCGACTACGGCCTGGAGACCGGGCGGCTGGCCGCCGACCTGATCGGTACCCCCGACATCGGCCGGGCGTGGCCGGCCCTGCTGCGGGCGCATTACGGGCGTGGCTTCTCGGTGGCCCGGCGGCTGGGGCTGCTGTTGACGCTGCCGCGGTTCCTGCCGATGACCGGCCCGCTGGCGATGCGATCCTCGGCACTGATGGGTGTCGCGGTACGGGTCATGGGCAACCTGGTGACCGAGCAGGACACCGACGTGGTGGCCCGAGCCTGGCGGGCGGCCGGGGCCGGGTCGCGGCTGGCGGACCGACGGAAACCGTTCAGCTAGCCCCGGGCTTGACGGCGGAGTGCAGGGCGACGATGCCGCCGGTGAGGTTGCGCCAGCGCACCGCCGACCAGCCGGCTTCTTCGATCCGGCGGGCCAGCGCGGCCTGATCGGGCCAGGCCCGGATGGACTCGGCGAGATACACATAGGCTTCCGGGTTGCTCGACACCGCGCGTGCCACGCGGGGCAACGCCTGCATCAGGTACTCCTTGTAGACCGTCGCGAACACCGGCACGGTCGGGGTGGAGAACTCGCAGACCACCAGCCGTCCGCCGGGCTTGGTGACCCGCGCCATCTCGCGCAGTCCGGCGGTGAAGTCGACGACGTTGCGCAGCCCGAAGCTGATGGTGACCGCGTCAAAGACATCATCGCCGAAGGGAAGGCGGGTTGCGTCGGCGGCGATCTTCGGGACGGCGCGCCGGTGGCCCGCGTGCAGCATGCCGACCGAGAAATCAGCGGCCAGGCACCAGGCGCCGGATTTCGCCAACTCCACGGTGGAGACCGCGGTTCCGGCCGCCAGGTCCAGCACGGCTTCTCCCGATCCGGTACCCAAGGCTGCGCGGGTTGCCCGGCGCCAGTACCGGTCCTGGCCCAGCGAGAGCACCGTGTTGGTGACGTCATAGCGGCGAGCCACCCCGTCGAACATCGACGCAACATCGCGGGGGTTCTTGTCCAGGGATGCGCGGCTCACCTGCCAGACGCTATCAAGCGTGGCGCTTGCGAACCTCCGGGATCTGCCGGCTGCGATCTGCCATTCGATCACTGAGATGGATCAGACGGTCCTCGTGACCGGCCGGCATCGTGTAGGCCAATTGCCGGAGTTCGGTGGCAAAGCCCTGCAAGTCCTGACGGAATGAACTGTCACCCATGATTGGATCCCTCCCAGTCATTAATGACGGCCGGTGAAAGTGCCTGTGCTGGTTGTCGTTTCGGCCGCGACCCTTGGCGACGATTCTGCTCTGTCCGGCTTCGGGGCGAAAGAGCTCTTACCAAGATCTCAGGTGAACTTTGTGTTTCCGGCCTGTTGCAGATTCGGGCGGCCGCGTTCCAGCCGAACCAGGCCGGCGAGCAATGCCGAGCCGATCAGCCAGCCCGCCACCGCGGTGGATGCCGCCGGAATGATCGCCAAGGTGGCGTTGCGATTCTGCACGCGAACCAGATCGGGTTTGTTCTTGTCGTACTCGACATAGATCCGCATGCCGGTCGCCAGTTCGGAGGGGTACAACACACCCAGCTCGGGTCGGTAGGTCACCCGATCCGGGGTGACGAACTCGACGGTGGAGCGACGCGGCCCGGCTGAGAGCACTTCAGCTTCGGCAACTCCGAGATTGCGCTCGATCTGCCGGTCGTTGCGCCACGCGCCGGCGACCAACAGAATCGACTGCAGGGTCACGATGCCCATCAGCACCCACACCACAATCTTGGCCCAGCGCAGGACTTTTCGGTCGAACGAATCCAGGACCTCGGGATCGCGGTTGGGCAGCGCCGCATCCAGCACTGCACGCAGCCTGACCATGCGCGACTTCATCCAGACAGACCCGCACGGATAGCAGCGTGCAATTGACGCAACGACGAGCGGTCGGCTTTGACCTCCAGCACCCGCATGCCGTCACGCGGTTGGCCCAACGCGGCGTGCAGATCGTCGACCTCGATCTGGCGGGATTCCACGTGGTAGGCCCGGCACAACGCGCCGACATCGACATCGTGCGGCGTGCCGAAGATACGTGAGGACACATCGGAGAACCGGGGGTCGCCCTGCTCGAGCAATTCGAAGATGCCGCCGCCGTTGTCGTTGGAGACGACGATGGTGAGGTCGTCCGGGGTGGGTTCGGTGGGACCGATCAGCAGACCTGAGGCGTCGTGGACGAAGGTCAGGTCACCCAATAGCGCCACGGTCCTGCCGGCGTGGGCCAGGGCGGCGCCGATCGCGGTGGAGACCGTGCCGTCGATACCGGCCACCCCGCGGTTGGAGCGCACCTCGATGCCATCGGTGTTCAGGCCGGCCAGCGCCACGTCGCGGACCGGATTGGACGCGCCCAGCACCAATTGGTCACCGGGCCCCAGCGCAGCAGCCACCGCGGCGGCCACGTGCAGGCCGGTGGTCAACGGGTGGGCAGCCAGTTGCTCACCGACCACCGTGGTGACGTGGGCATGAGCCTCCGCACAGCGTCGCAGCCAGTCCGGATCGGGGTGGCCGAGGATCTCCGCCCGGGTACCGGTGGCCATCGAGTTACCGGAGACATCCGGCCAGCGCGGCCCGGTGGTCAGCGCGTACACCGGGATCTCGGGGTCGGCCAGCAGCGCGGAGACCGGACGGTGCAGGGTGGGCCGGCCCAGCATGACCACCTGCCGGGGTCGCAGCCCCGTCAGCGCAAGTGGGTGCAACGGGGTGAGCGGGTGCGGGGCGGTGGGCTCGGCCACGGTCGGCAAATGCGCCAGGTTGGGATGCACGCCCGCGCCGTGGCCGGCGATGACCACTGTGTCCGGGGTGAGGTCGATCTCCAGCGGCTCATCGAAGGTGACCGGCGGGGTGTAAGTCCACGGCCGACCGTCGGGACGGCCGGCGGGAAAGTCATCAGGACGCGAATCGGCCTCCGGCACAAGGGGTTCGCGCAGAGGAATGTCGAACTGCACCGGCCCGGCGTTGGCGGTGCGCGCCCCGCTGGCGGCGGCCAGCACCCGGCAGGTGGCCGAGCGCCACTGCGCGTTGAGGGCGGCGAGCTGCTCCGGCCGGTCGGTGTCGGTGGCCAGGCCCAGGCTGACGGCGGCGCGCACCTGGCTGCCGAAGTAGCCCAGCTGCTCCATGGTCTGGTTGGCGCCGGTTCCCAGCAACTCGTAGGGCCGATTCGCAGACAGGACGATCAACGGCACCCGCGCGTAGTTGGCCTCCACGACCGCCGGACCCAGGTTGGCCACCGCCGTGCCGGACGTCATGGCGATCGGCACCGGCCGGCCGCTGCCGGCGGCCAGCCCGATGGCCAGGAATCCCGCTGTGCGCTCGTCGATGCGCACGTGCAGTCGCAGCCGCCCGGCCCGGTCGGCATCAGCCAGGGCGAAGGCCAGTGGCGCGTTGCGCGACCCCGGGCACAGCACGACGTCCCGCACGCCGCCGCGGATGAGTTCGTCGACGACGACGCGGGCCTGAGTCGTCGAGGGATTCACCCCTACAGCGTGGCACAGCCAGCCCGGACGGCCACAGACTGCGCTAGATGAGCGTTCCGGCGAAGAAGTCCAGCACCGCCTTGTTGACCGCGTCGTGTCGCTCCAGGAAGCCGAGGTGGCCGGTGTTGGCGATCTGCACGTAGCGGGCCTTCGGGATGGCCTCGGCCACCTCTTTGCCCAGCGCCGGCGGAGTGATCACATCGTCGGCGAACCCGATGACGAGGACCTCGGTGGGGATCGCACGGTAGGCGGGCAACCGGTTCTCCACCGGGGCAACGCCGAGTTGCGCCCGCCAGCCGGGGGTGTAACGAAGCGGGAATGCGGTGAACATCTGCAGCCACTCCTCAACGGCCGGGGAATTGATGGTCTTGGGCGAGAAGTTCTCCAGCACGCGGACCTTGGCCGCGAAGGTGTCGGGCAGCTCGACGCCTGCGTCGGCCAACTCCAAGTCGGCGGTCCGGAAGGCGATCCGGGTGGTGTCGATACGGCCGCGGGTGCCCATCAATGCCGCCTGCCGGACCAAATCGGGCCGTGCCAGCATCAGTTCCTGAGCGACGAAGGACCCCATAGACATCGCGACCACCCGGGTGGGGCCGCCGATGACCGTCTCGATGAGGTCGGCGGTGTCGGCGACCATCGCAGCGGTGGTGAACCCGTCGGCGTTCGCCGTGGCGCCCACGCCGCGGTTGTCGAAGGTGATGCAGCGGTAGCCCGCCTCGAGGAAAACCGGCACCTGGTGGATATGCCAGGTGCGGCCGGCTCCGCCGGTACCGGCGATGAACAGAACCGGGTCACCGGCGCCGGTGTCGTCATAGGCCAGGGTGGTCACCAGCGCGACGCTAGCAAAGCATGGCACTGCCGAACACGGCCGATCCACCATTCGCGGCGATCCGGGGCGGCCGCCAGGGCAACCAGCCGCGCCGGATCCGGCGCGATGTCGGTGACGGGCAGGGCCCCGCCGACCGGGTGCAGATCGGCGACGTCGTCGACGAAAAGGCCGCCGGTTCCCAGTCCGCAGGCATGCTCGAGGCGAGGCAGCGCGGCCGCAGCCGCCAATCCGGCGGCGATGCCGACCGCGGAGTCCAGCGCGCTGGAAATCACCACGGGGATATCGATCTGAGCGGCGATGTCGAGCATCGCGGTGATTCCGCCCAGCGGGGCGACCTTGAGCACCGCGATGTCGGCGGCGCCCGCCCGAACGACTGCCAGCGGGTCCTCCGCCTTGCGGATACTCTCGTCGGCGGCCACCGGGACCCCCACCCGGCGCCGGACCTCGGCGAGTTCGGCGACCGTCCGGCAGGGCTGTTCGATGTACTCCAGTGGCCCGTCGGCAGTCAGCGCCCGCGCTGCGGCCACCGCCTGCTCCACACTCCATCCCCCGTTGGCGTCCACCCGCACAGTCGGCACCGAGGCGCGCACGGCATTCACCCGGGCGACGTCGTCGGCCAACGTCTGGCCGGGCTCGGCGACCTTCACCTTCGCCGTCCTGACACCGGGAAACCGGGCCAACACCTCGGGCACCTGTTCAGCAGCTACCGCCGGAACGGTCGCGTTGAACGGGATGTTCACCCGCCGCGCGGAGGGCCTTGGACGGAAGGCGGACTCGATCCCCGAGGCCAGCCATAACGCGGCCTCCGGCGGCTCGTACTCGAGGAACGCGCCGAACTCACCCCAGCCGGCCGGACCGTCGATGAGCGCCACCTCACGCTCGGTGATCCCGCGGAACCGGACCCGCATCGGCAGCACGACGACATGCAGGCGGTCCAGCAGATCGTCTAGCGCCGGGCGCATCAGATGGCGCGTTCGCGGTTCTCCCAGTAGGGCTTTCGCAGATCCTTCTTGAGCAGCTTGCCGGTGGGATTACGGGGCAGCTCATCCATGATGTCGACGCTGCGCGGACACTTGTAGCCGGCCAGCTTGTCCTTGCACCAGGCGATCAGCTCC
>DAIPYT010000076.1:0-8052 GCA_036782595.1 Mycobacterium sp.
TGGGCGGCCTCCTTGCTGCCGTAGAACTTCTCCAACTGGGCGGCGGGCATATTGGCGATCGCGACGATGCCGTTGGCGATCTTGGCCTCCGCCGAGGGCTTGACGCACCACAGCGTGGTGTCCCAATTGCCGGCGTAGTAGCGCATGCCCGGCAGGAAGGAGATCTTGCGTGGCATCAGATTTCCGGCGATGACGATGCCGGCCATCACGACGAACAGGATCACCGGGAGCGGGTTGGTCATATCCCCCAGACCAACATCGGCGTGGCCGACGAACAGGAACAGGACACAGAAGATCATGAAGACGTTCCACTCCAGCGGCACACCCATCGGGATGGCCGACAGGATGCCGAGGTGGAAGATCACCATGACGACCGCCGCGATGGCGGTCGGCCACCCGCCGTGCGAAAAGAGCAACACCAACGGCACCAGGCCCTCGATGGCTGTGCTGGTATGCGCCAGGCCCCGGGACAGTGGACCGGGCCGAAGGTCGTCCGGGAAGTGTTCGAAGAAGGCGCGCTTGAGCGCACGCGGACGCACCACCGGGCTGTTGGACATCATCGTGGAGATGACGAACGGGAAATGCTTGGTGAGTTTGGAGGTGGCCGCCCCCATCCAGATCACCACGCAGGCCAGCTTGGCCGCCACGATGGCATTGGGTCCCCCCAACAGGAAGGCCGCCACGAAGGGGGCGTACACCTCGCCGCGGGCGGCCAGGAAGATCAACTTGTCCCGCAGACCGATAATTGCCAGCAGCACCAATACCGCCCAAGACTGCCAGGCCGGTAGCAGGCCGTTCGCCGCGGGGCCGGAGACCAACGCGACCACGAGCGTTACCAACAGGGCGCCGTAGATCAGCACGTCGACCGGCTCGCGGTTGTCGCCCTTGGTCAAGGGCACCCGATTCGGCCACGGTGGGAGCCGAATCGTATTGGGCCGCAACCAGTACAGCACCGATCCCATCGGCGGGTAGAACCGGTTGTTCAGCGGCCCGAATCCGCAGCCGAGCCCGACGACCTCGAAGAGCATGGTGTAGAGCACGACTTTCTGGAACACGATCGGGTCGGTCCAGGAATGCCCGATGGTGAACAGGGCCGCGCCGCCGATATAGGCGAGGATCTTGACGACGTAGAACAGGTGCAGCACCACCGGGGTGCCGAAGCCCACCTCGGCCCAGTGCACCGCCATCGGCCGGATCTTCTCCGCCCGGGTGCCCTTACTCCACTCGGGAAAGTCGATGACGGGTACTTCCTGCTTGAGAAATCCCATACCTCTTCCTACCGCGAGCGCGGCGAGATGTACGTCGAACCGAAGGCGTCGGCGAGCCGAGCCAGATAGTCGTCGACATCGACGACCGCGGGGTCGGCGTGAACGCTGATCGCCACGGTGTCGCCGATCCCATGCACGCCGTGGGTCAGGCCCATCATCGGTGAGAGTGCCGGGAACCCCGCGGTGAACAACACCCGCGATCCGCCGAACGACAGATCAGCCGGGCCGCGGTACACGCTCGACACCACGGTGTGTGCCGCGACGGTGTCCGACCGGGCCGACGGATCGAATAGCCCCACTCCCCACCGCAACAGCCAGGCGGGGACGGTGGCGAAGGCGGCGTCCGAGGCCAGCGTGGCCGGATGCTGCGCCCGGCGGCGTTGGCCGGCCAGTTCGGCGGCTATCGCCGCACCGCGTTGCGGCGCGTCCAAGTCCGGACGCAGGTCCACCCCGACATTGCGGAAGTTGTTACCCGCCTGGGTAGATCCGATCGGGCCGCCGGCGATCGGCACCTCGGCCCCGAGCCTGCCGATGTCCTCACCCCGCCCGGCAAGATATCCGCCCAGCGCCTCCGACACGGCGACCAGCGCCCCGACGGTCACGGTGGGCTTGCTCAGTGCGTCGCGATCGAGCACGAGGGTTCGCAGCACCGAGGCCCCCGAGCGGGGTGCATTGACGCTCAGCAACGGTCGCGGCGGTTTCGGCGCGGGGAGCAGACCGGCCTCGACATCACCCAGCAGCCGGCGATGTGCCCGCGCGGCGGCCACCGCCCGGGCCGGCAGGAAGCCGCGAACCGGTTGGGCGACCGGCGGAAGCGGCGCCGAGCGGCCGAGGAGCCTGCCCGCCAACGCCGCAGAACCGGTGCCGTCGGCCAAGGCGTGGGCGATCTGGACGACGACGACGTTCGGCGGGAAAACATGGACCCGCCAGGCCATCTGGGTAGCGTCGAGCTGATCCAGACGGGCGACCGCGTCCAGGCAGTCCGGCCATCCGGGCCCCTCATGCACCAGGAACTGGTCGGCAGTGACCGGGCTGGGTTGCCACCGCGGGTAACGCCACCGGTTGTCGTCGCACACCCGCAACTGCAACTGCGCGCAGCGCTGCGCATTGCCCCGCATCTGCCCGACAGCCGCGGTGATGTCGGGGTTTGCCTCCATGACGTAGAGCAACAACTGGTCGTTGGGCACCAACCGCGACAGCCAGAACAACTGCGCGTCAGCCGCAGCCAATCTCAGGGTTGACACGCCGTCATTGTGGCCCGACTTCGCCCTCGGATGCGTAGGGTCGGATGCCTAGACCAGAGGAGGTTTTCCATGAAACGTTTCGCAATGACCATCGCCGTCGCGGGTGTCATCGCCGGCACGCTGGCCGGTAACGCAAACGCCGCGAGCATCGACAACAACCCCGTCCAGCCGCGGCCGACCATCCCGGTGCCGGTCTTCACCGCCCTGGACTGCGAGGGCTGGACAGGAATTCACGGCTGCGGACCCGGCTGGTTCTGGCGGGACGGCTGGCGCGGCTGGGCCTGCTACCCCTGCTGACGGCAGGGGCAGGCACCGTAGTTCACAAGACACCTTCCACTTGCCGATTGGACAAAGCCACGATGAAAATTCGCTATATCTCGGCCGGACTCGCCGCCGCTGCGGCACTGGCCATCGCAGGTGCCGGCGTCGCCGTCGCCGATGACTACACCGCGCTGCTGACCGATCCGAATCAGGTCACCGACACCCTGGCCTACACGCCCGGCGCACCGACCATGAATCCGGCCGGACAGCCGGGTGCCTCGATTGTCTGGAACCACCGCGACGGTCGGACGATCACCGACACGGTGTGGGTGCTGGCCGATCCGGCGGCTGCCACCGCGGCGATCACCGCGGCGCAAAGCACCTCCGGGATCGCCAACCCGAAGATCGTGCAGGTTCCGGTGGGTAACGGCGGGACCTGGGTCACCGGAACCAACGGAGCACAGTCCCTGAGCATTCTGTACTTCACGCAGGGCAATGCGGCCGCGTCCATCGCGTTCGCCGGCCCGATCGGCGATCCGGTGCCGTCTGAGATAGCGCTGGAACTCGGCCAGTCGCAGGCGGCCTTGATCAAGAACCGAATGGGCGGTTAGTCAGTCCTTCATCGCGTAGTCAGGAAGCCGACGATGCGACGCCCCACCTCGGCCGGCTGCTCGAGTTGCAGGAAGTGCCCGGCGTTGTCGATGACGGCTGCGTCGCTGCCGGCCGGCAACCCCGGGCGGACGAACGGAGTGAACGCGGCGGCCATACAGCCGTCGTCTGCCCCGTGCAGGTAGAGCGTGGGGAGCCGCGGGGGCTCGGTCCACCACCGGTGTAGTTCGGCGTACTGGGCCGGCGGCCGATAATTCCGGATGGTCGCGCGGTAGGGACCCAGTGCGGCACGCCAGCGGTCCGGCGCACCGATCGCAGCGTCGACATGACGAAGATCTTCGGCGGGGCCGTATCCCGGTGACCACCGACGCCACAGCAGGGGCACGATCCACGACCCGGACCGCTCCGGGGCGAACGGCAACTGGAAATAGCTGATATACCAGCTGCGCAGCAGTTGTCGCGGCAGCAGTCGCAGTAGGTCTGGCCGCCGCTGCCGAAGGGTCGCCGCCGGCGGCACCGACATCACCACCGCCTTGCGGAACGGGCTGTCGGGCATGGCCGCCAAACCGGTGGCCGCCACCGCACCCCAGTCGTGGCCGATCACCACGTCATCCCCCGTCGGGTTGCTCGCTGCCCGCACCTGCAAGGCGTCGTCCATCAGCGCACCGAGGTGATAGGCGCCGTCCGACGGCAGCGACGACGGCACGTAGCCCCGCATGAACGGCGCGACCACTCGGTAGCCGGCGTCAACCAGGTACGGTGCCAGCTTGCGAAACCCGTAGGCGGTATCGGGAAAACCGTGCAGGCACAACGCAATCGGACCATCTGCAGGGCCCCATGTCAGGGCGCGCAGTTGCACTGTCGGCGCTGCGACATCGATCCAGCGTGGCTCGGCTGTCATCTCAACCCTCCTGATCGAAGCCGGAGATCATCCAACGGCCGTCGATTTTCTCCATGGTCACCCGCGCACTGGTTTTGGTCTGAGTAGGGGCATCGGTACCGACCGTCAGGGCCTGATCGACATAGGCGAGTACGACCGCGTGCCGTGAATCAGCTGAAACGAGCGCGGCCGCTGGGACTTTCGCGGATGCCGACACGCCCTTCTGCTTGGCGTCGGGAATCACGACGGTGGTGATCAACTGGGTGTAGTCGTCGAGAAACTGTCCGGTCAGCCTGTCTCGGGCAGCAGCGGGCAGGTCCTTGTCGGCGGTGGCGGGCTGGTAACTGAGGATGACCGGGATCGAATCACGGGCGGCCTGCACCGCTTCGGTCCCCGCGGCCTGAGCGGCGCGCCGCGACGATCCGTCCCAGAACAGCCAGAGGGCTACCGGCAGCAGAAGCACTACGGCCAGCAGTGTCTTTCGGTGGGTGCTCACGGGACGAACTCCACTGAGGCGATCTTGAATTCGCCGTCCTGCTTAACGACGGTGACCCGGGTGCGCCAGGCCTTCGGTTGCCGTTCGGGGACCCCCCGGTTGGTGGTCATGACTCTCAGCGCGACCAGTACCCGGCCCAGATCGCCATCGGCGGACTCCCAGCCGGCCTCGGTGACGGTGCCCACCGACTTCGACTGCGCTTTGCGGGCCGCGTCCTTGAATTCGTCGGCCCGCTTCTCGAAGTCCTCGCGGAAGCTGCCGGTCGAGGAGTCCAGGATGTGCTGTACCGCGGCGTCCACCTGCTGATGGTCGATGGTGGTCAGCGCAAGTAACCCCGCCCGGCCGGCCGCCACCATCTGTTGGCGCGTCGCCTCGGCACGGCGCACTTCGATATCGCGCCAGCCCAGCCAGCCGGTGATAGCCACGAGCGCGGCCAGACCGGCGAGGACGACGCGGCGCATGTGCGAAAGGCTACCGACGCGCGGCGTAACGTTCGATGCGCACCACCGGAGAGGAGCCCCGCTGTGACCGCAGACGCACTCACGGTGCAGTTCCGAGTCGACGGGGCGCTGACGCTGGTGGGCGACGAGTGGAACGCCGGGGCGGCGGATCGGCCGACGATCCTGATGTTGCACGGCGGCGGCCAGAACCGGTTCTCCTGGAAGAACACCGGGCAGATCCTGGCCGACCGCGGATTCCACGTCATCGCCTTGGACGCCCGCGGCCACGGCGACAGCGACCGCGACCCCGGCGCGCAGTACACCATCCACGCCCTGGCCAACGACATCGCGGCGGTCCTCGAGCAGATCGATCGTCGCGTGGTGATCATCGGCGCCAGCATGGGCGGGCTGACCGGGATCATGGCCGCGGCTACAGCCGGACCGCAGCGGGTCACCGGGCTGGTGCTGGTCGACGTGGTACCGCGTTTCGAGCATGAGGGCACCGAGCGAATCCGCGACTTCATGACCCGCCACGTGCATGGGTTCGACAACCTTGAGCAAGCGGCCGACGCCATCGCCGACTACCTTCCGCACCGCCGCCGGCCGCGCAATCTGGAGGGGCTCAAGAAGAACCTGCGGCATCGGGATGGTCGCTGGCACTGGCACTGGGATCCGGCGTTCGTGACATCGGTCAGCGACGACCCTTTCGCCGATATCGATGAACTCGAGCACGCCGCCGCGGGACTGGCGATCCCGATCCTGCTGATCCGGGGAAAGCTGTCCGACGTGGTCAGTCCCGAGGGCGTGGAGGACTTCCTGACCAAGGTGCCGCATGCACAGTTCGTCGAACTGTCCGACGCCGGGCACACCGCCGCCGGCGACGACAACGATGCATTCAGCGACGCGGTCGTGGCTTTCCTGAACCGATGACTTTCGGCGCGCGAGTGTGAGGCTTGTGCGCGGAAATGGGTCGGATCGCGTGCATATCCCCCACACTCGGCGGGTTGGCGCCGGAGTACCGCCTAGACGTTGAAACGGAACTCCACCACGTCGCCGTCGGCCATCACGTAGTCCTTGCCCTCCATCCGGACCTTGCCGGCCGCCTTGGCGGCCGCCATCGAACCGGCACTCACCAGATCCTCGAAGGACACCACCTCGGCCTTGATGAAGCCCTTCTCGAAGTCGGTGTGGATCACTCCGGCGGCCTTGGGCGCGGTGTCGCCATTGTGGATGACCCAGGCGCGGGCCTCCTTGGGCCCGGCGGTCAAATAAGTCTGCAGCTTGAGCGTGTGAAAACCCGCTCGGGCCAGGGCATCCAGGCCACGCTCATGCTGGCCGATGGATTCCAGCAGCTCGGCCGCGGACTCGTCATCGAGTTCCTGTAGTTCGGCCTCGATCTTGGCGTCCAGGAAGACGGCGTCGGCCGGGGCCACCAGCGCCCGCAACTCGGCGATCTTGGCGTCATCGCCGAGCACCGACTCGTCGGCGTTGAAGACGTACAGAAAAGGCTTTGGCGTCAACAGGTTCAGCTCCCGCAGCAGCGCGGTGTCGACCTTGGCCCCCGCGGCGAACAAGGTGGTGCCGCCGTCAAGAATCGCCTGGGCGGCGACGGCCGCCTCGTGAACCGGTTTGCGCTCCTTGTTGTTACGCGCTTCCTTCTCCAGCCGGGGCACGGCCTTCTCCAGGGTCTGCATATCGGCCAGGATCAGTTCGGTCTCGATGACCTCGATATCCGACCGGGGATCGACCTTGCCGTCGACGTGGACCACGTCGTCGTCGGCGAACACCCGGACCACCTGACAAATTGCGTCGCACTCCCGGATGTTGGCCAGGAACTTGTTGCCCAGCCCGGCGCCTTCGGAGGCGCCTTTGACGATCCCGGCGATGTCGACGAAGGTCACCGGCGCGGGCAGGATCCGCTCGGAGGAGAACATCTCCGCCAGTTTCGCCAGCCGCGGGTCCGGCAGCGGAACCACACCCTCATTGGGCTCGATGGTGGCGAACGGGTAGTTGGCCGCCAGGACATTGTTGCGGGTCAGTGCGTTGAACAACGTCGACTTACCGACGTTGGGCAGACCCACGATTCCCAGACTCAGGCTCACGGGGTCACAAGTCTAGAAGGCCGTCGGAAATCGACCGATTCCCGTCAGGCACGCCAGCGCACGCTGGCATGTTCTGCACGGGGTGAACCGGTACGGTCTAGGGGTGCCAGAACAGCGGAGGGCCGCGGCCGACGCGCGCCCCCGATCAACCCCCACCACCGGAATGTCGTGGTGGGGTGCGGTGCTGATCGCGGTGACCTCCACCCTGATCGGCTTGGCGATCGAGGCCGGCCTGGGGCACCGGGAACTCGGCGGTGTTTTCGCCGCCTTCTACGCCCTCGGTTGTCTGGCCGCGGTGCTGGCGGTGCGTCATTCGGGCCTCTTCACCGCCGTCATCCAGCCGCCTCTGTTGCTGTTCGTCGCCGTACCCCTGGCCTACTACCTATTCCACGAGTCGGCGTTCGGCGGCTTGAAAGACATTCTCATCACCTGCGGGTATCCGCTGATCGAACGTTTTCCGCTCATGCTGTTCACCTCAGCGGCGGTGCTGCTGATCGGGTTGGTGCGCTGGTATCTGGCGACTTCGGCGCCGGATCGCCCGGCGCCCGCGGCACCGGCACGCACCGAGCGGCCCGGTCTGCTGGCCGCGATGTCGACCAAACTGGCCTCGGCGTTCGCCGGGAACGGCTCGGTGGATGAGCAGGCCGGCTCACGCCCGGCCCGCCCCCGGCACGTGGTGGACCGACCGACGGCGCCGCGCAGTCGCCGGCCGAGCGAACGTGGGGCAACCCGCTCCCGGCACGCCCGGCGGC
>DAIPYT010000076.1:8152-13578 GCA_036782595.1 Mycobacterium sp.
CGCAGTCGCCGGCCGAGCGAACGTGGGGCAACCCGCTCCCGGCACGCCCGGCGGCAGGCCACCGGCCGACCGGCCCGGGACGGCGAGTGGGATGCCGAGTGGGATGCCGGGCCCCGCCGCAGGTCTCGCCAGCAAGTCGACCCGCGCCGCACTCCCCCGCCGGCGCGGCGTGAACGCCGCCCGGACTACCGCGACCAGAACCCGCCGCGCGGTGCCCGACTGGATCCCTACGAGTCCGGCCGGGGCTACCAGCCCTATCCGCCGAACGACGCCTACCCGCCCTATGAGCCGCGGCGTCGGCCGCCCGCACCGGATCGTCACCCGGTGTCTCGGGTGCGCTACCGCGATTCCGGTCCGGCCGGGCCTGATTACAAGCCCGATTACAAGCCCGATTACGAGCCCGATTACGACGGACGCCGACCCCGCCGCTAGTTCGCCGAGCGCGCCGGACGGATCTCCCGCGGCAGCGCGAACACCAACGTCTCGTTGGCCGTGGTCACCGTTTGCAGTGTGCCGTAACCGAATTCAGCGAGCCGATCCAGCACACCGCGGACCAGGATCTCCGGCACCGAGGCGCCGGACGTCACTCCAACGGTGGTCACCCCGTCCAGCCAGGACGGGTCGATGTCTTCGGCGTAGTCGACCAGATGTGCCGCATCCGCACCCGCACCCAGCGCCACCTCGACAAGACGGACGGAGTTCGACGAGTTGCGGGAGCCGACGACGATCACCAGGTCGCACTCCGGGGCCATCGCTTTGACCGCGCCCTGCCGGTTCTGGGTGGCGTAGCAGATGTCGTCGCTGGGCGGGTCCTGCAGTGTCGGGATCCGCTCCCGTAGCCGGGCGACGGTCTCCATGGTCTCGTCGACACTCAGCGTGGTCTGGGACAACCAGATCACCTTCGCCGGATCACGGACGGTGACGGCGTCGACTCCCTCGGGCCCGTCGACCAACTGGACATGGTCGGGTGCCTCACCGGCGGTTCCGATCACCTCTTCGTGGCCCTCGTGGCCGATCAGCAGGATGTCGTAGTCCTCCCGGGCGAACCGTTTGGCCTCGTTGTGCACCTTGGTGACCAGCGGGCAGGTGGCGTCGATGACGTTGAGATTGCGGGCGGCCGCGGTCTGGTGGACGGTGGGCGCCACACCGTGCGCCGAGAACACCACGATGGAGCCCTCGGGCACCTCGTCGGTCTCGTCGACGAACACCGCACCGAGCTGAGCGAGAGTGTCCACGACGTGGCGGTTGTGCACGATCTCGTGACGCACGTAGACCGGCGCCCCGTGCTTCTCCAACGCCCGCTCGACGGTCTCGACGGCGCGGTCCACGCCGGCGCAGTAGCCCCGTGGCTCGGCCAGCAGCACTCGCTTACCCTCGCCGCGCGCGGCTGACCCAGTGGCGCCGGGGATCCCCATGTTGACCGTTGGTGGCATGGAATCAGGGTACGTTCTCCCCCGCCCGGGCGGGCCAGCCGTAGGCTGGTGGCCATGGCTACCGCACCATACGGGATCCGGCTGCTGGTCGGAGCTGCCGTGACCGCGCTGGAGGAGACCCGAAAGCTGCCGCAGACCATCGTCATGTATCCGATGACGATGGCGAGCACCGTCGCGCAGATCGTGATGAAGATTCAGCAGGATCTGGCCGGCCTGGCCATCAAGGGCGACGCCACCCTGGAGAACATCTTCCCGCCCAAGGAGGAGAAGCCGGACTGGGCGACCTTCGATGAGGATCTGTCCGCCGAACCGGAGCGGCCCACGCCGAATGGGGAACGGAAAACCGAGGGGCGCTTCGCGCTGTACTCGGTGACCGAGCCGGTGGTTTCCCCCCGATCGGGGCGCACCCGCAAGGCCGGGCCGGACCCGACCCCCGGAGTGAGGGTCACCCCGCCGCCGGTCGCCGTTGAAATGGACTACGAATCGTTGACGCTGGCTCAGTTGCGGGCCCGAATCCAGTCGTTGAGCGTGACGGATCTGCGGGCGCTGCTCGCCTTCGAGGAAGCCGCCAAGGCCCGCGCCCCGTTCCAGACCCTGCTGGCCAACAGGATCACCCGCGCGACCGCCAAGTGAAGCCGGGCAGATGACCGGCCCGATCAGTGCGGCGCCGGGGACCTCCCCGGACAATCCGTTTCCGGTTCGCGCGGTAGCCATCCGGCTCAAGGGTTGGATCGACCGGCTGGGCAGCGTCTGGGTCGAAGGTCAACTCACCCAGATCAACGCACGAAACAACGCCAACACCGTTTTCATGGTGCTGCGCGATCCGGCGGCCGACATGTCGATGACCGTCACGTGTTCACGCGCACTGATGGCAGGCGCCCCGGTGAAACTGACCGAGGGCACCCAGGTGATCGTGCGCGGCAAGCCGGATTTCTATACCGGCCGCGGCACATTCTCGTTGCGCCTCAGCGAGATTCGGGCGGTAGGACTGGGCGAATTACTCGCCCGCATCGAGATGCTGCGTAAGGTGCTCGCCGCCGAGGGTCTGTTCGACGAGCGGCTGAAGAGGCCGCTGCCCTTCCTGCCCAACACGATCGGCCTCATCACCGGCCGGGCCAGTCACGCCGAGAAGGATGTGACCTCGGTGGCCACCACGCGGTGGCCGGCGGTGCGGTTCGCGATCCGCAACACCGCGGTGCAGGGGCCGAGCGCGGTGGCCCAGATCGTCGAGGCGTTGCGGGAGTTGGACGCCCACCCGGAGGTGGACGTCATCGTGATCGCCCGGGGCGGCGGCAGTGCGGAGGATCTGCTGCCGTTCTCCGACGAGACGCTGTGCCGGGCGATCGCGGCCTGCCGCACCCCGGTGGTCAGCGCGGTCGGCCACGAGCCGGACAACCCGCTGTGCGACCTGGTCGCCGACCTGCGCGCCGCCACCCCGACCGATGCGGCCAAAAGGATCGTGCCCGACATGGGGACCGAACTGGCCCGGGTGGCCGAGTTGCGGCACCGCAGCGCACGAGCGCTGCGCAACTGGGTCGGCCGCGAACAACACACCCTGACCGCGTTGCGCAGCCGGCCGGTGCTGGCCGACCCGACCCGGATGATCACCGAGCGGGTCGTCGACGTCGAACGGGCCCGGGCCGCGGCACGCCGTGACGTGACCCGACTGGTGGCTGCCGAGTCCGAACGGGTGGGACACCTGGCTGCCCGGCTGTCCACTCTGGGTCCGGCCGCCACGCTGGCCCGCGGATACGCGGTGGTGCAGCGGATGGACGGGAAATCGGCGGTGCTGCGGTCGACGGCGGACGCCCCCGCGGGAACGACATTGCGCATCAGGCTTTCCGACGGCGCGGTGGGCGCCGTGAGCACCGGGTTGGAGGATGGAGCCCAACATGAGTGAGACGCCGAGCGAGACGCCGGTGAGTGAGCTGGGCTACGAGCAGTGCCGCGATGAGTTGATCGAGGTGGTCAGGGTGCTCGAGCAGGGCGGCCTGGACCTCGACGCGTCGCTGACGCTGTGGGAACGCGGCGAGGCGCTGGCCCGGCGGTGTGAAGAGCATCTAGCCGGAGCCCGGGCGCGCATCGAAGCAGCCTTATCCGCATCCGAAGCCGACGACGAGTGATCAGATCGGTTGGCCGTCGGGGGTGATGCCGCACAGCTCGTTGAGCCGCTCCAGAGCGGTGTCGACCTCAGCGCCGTCAGCCGGTTTGTAGGAACCGTCGCTGAGGGTCTGGATCTGGTGGCGCCGGGCGGCCACGTAATCCTTCGCGGCCCGGGCCACGTCGGCCGGTTCGGCTTGGATCTTGGGCTCGAAGATGTCCAGCGCCTTGGCGACCGGGGCGTTCTGGTTCCTGATCAGGGTGGCGATATTCGGGGTCTTGAAATTCCAGTTGTTCGGGAGCGCGGGTATCGCCCGAAGCGTCAGTCGTGTCTCCGACCAAGCCTCGCAAGTCGTGGGACCGCTGGCCTTGTCGTCCTTCTTGAGGATCAGGGCCCCGGCGATCAGGCCGGCGGCGATCACGATCGCCGCGCCGATGATGGCGGCGGGCAACCACGGCCGTCGGGGGCTGGGGATTGCGGGCGGCGGCGGTGGCGGCCCCATCGGCGGGCGCCACTGCTGATTCGGGTCCATGGGTAGGGATGGTAATCGCGGTCGCCGGTCGGGCCGGGGACCTCCGATTCCGTGGGGCAAGATGAGGTCCAACGCCACTGAGATGTGAAATGGGGCCCGATGTCCGACGCGGTGCTGGTGACCGGGTCTTTCGGGCTGGTGGGCACCGCGACCGTCACGCACCTGGCCGGCCTGGGCCGCCGGGTGGTGGCCACCGATCTGGACACCCCGGGTAACCGGAAGGCCGCACGCTCGCTGCCAGCCGGGGTGACGGTCCGGTGGGCTGACCTCACCGACCCGGCGCAGGTGAACACGCTGTTGTCGGCCGTCGAGCCGGCGGTGATCATTCACTTGGCCGCAGTCATCCCGCCGCTGTGCTACGCCAAACCGGCGTTGGCCCGGGCTGTCAACGTCGATGCCACCAGCAACCTTGTCAAAGCCGTTGCGGCGCAACAGGTTCGGTCGCGTTTCATCCAGGCGTCGAGTATCGCCGTATACGGCCCGCGCAACCCGCACCGGATCAGCGGCGTACTCACCGCCGACACTCCGGTCCGGCCTTTCGACATCTACGGCGGGCACAAAGTCGAGGCAGAGGCCATCGTCACCGCATCGGATCTGGACTGGGTCATCCTGAGACTGGGCGGCGTGCTCACCGTCGACATCCGGATGGACACCGACCCCAACCTGATCTACTTCGGGGGTGTGCTGCCCACTGACGGACGCCTGCAGACCGTCGATGTCCGCGATGTCGCTTACGCGTTCGCCGCGGCCAGCACCGCTAACGTCGTGGGACGGACGCTGTTGATCGGGGGCGATGATTCGCACCGGTTGCTGCAGGGCGACGTCGGCTCCTCGACCGCTGCGGCGATGGGGTTGGTCGGCGCCCTACCGCCTGGGCGCCCGGGGGACCCGGACGACGACGACGGCTGGTTCGCCACCGACTGGATGGACTCGGCGACCGCGAACGGGCTGCTGGGCCACCAGCACCATTCGTGGCCGCAGATGCTGGCCGAGACCGCCGACAACGTCGGCTGGAAGCGTTATCCGCTCAGGGTGATCGCACCGCTGGCCCGCGAATACCTCAAACGTCAGTCCCCGTACTACCGCCAGCCTGGCCGCTACGCCAACCCGTGGGAAGCGGTACGCCGCAGATGGGGACCGCCGAATTGACTTTCGGATTCAGAGGTCCGTCATGTCGAGTTTGTCCCGGTTGCCGACACCTGCGCCGAACCCATCCCCGCGAGGGCGTAGATCGTCAGTTCACCACGGCCGAAAACCATGTCCGTGTCCTGATTGATCTCGCGGCACAGAACCTCAAAGCCGTCGGCGAGCAGACCCAGTACCGGCTCGTACATCTTGTCGGTGTCGCGCAGCCAGGTAC
>DAIPYT010000077.1:0-13335 GCA_036782595.1 Mycobacterium sp.
CCAATATGCCCGCCGCCCAGTTGGAGAAGTTCTACGGCAGCAAGGAGGCCGCCCAGATCCCCATCTACATGGGATATGCCTTCCGTGGCTTCAACACCCACGGCAAGGCGTTGTTCACCCTGGCGCACCGGGCGATGGCCGGACAGGACGAAGACGCCTACTCGGTCACCGACGGCGAGCGGATCTGCAGCATGGCCAACGGCTGGAACTTCGGCGACGGGCATATGCACAACGAGCAGTTGATCGCCGCCCTGCAACGCCGCTGCCATTTCGAGCCCGGCGAGGTGCGCGTGGTGATCCTCGACGCCCAGCCCATCCACCGGCAGACCCAGCGCTACCGGTTGGTCGACGCCGCGACCGGGGAATTCGAGCGCGGCCACGTCAAGGTGGCTGACATGGTGGTTCGCCAGCCCTGGGACGACGACGTTCCGGTCCACGTGGAGACCCGCGACGACCCGCCGCCGAACAAACTTTGACCAAACGGTTGGTTGGTTGCCAGAATCATCGGGAAACCCCATCTGGAGAACCCAAGGACTAAGGAGAAGTCGATGGCGGAAGCGGTAATCGTCGAGGCAGTGCGCTCGGCGGTCGGCAAGCGCAATGGCGGACTGTCCGGTGTGCACCCGGCCGAACTGTCGGCCCAGGTGCTGGGCGGTCTGGCTCAGCGCGCCGGGATCGACCCGGAGATCGTCGACGACGTGATCTGGGGTTGCGTCATGCAGGCCGGTGAGCAGGCCCTCGACATCGCGCGCACCGCGGTGCTCACCGCCGGTTGGCCGGAGACGATCCCGGGTGTGACGGTGGACCGCCAGTGCGGTTCCAGCCAGCAGTCGGTGCACTTCGCCGCCGCCGGGGTGGTGGCAGGCCACTACGACGCCGTGATCGCCGGCGGTGTCGAGTCGATGTCGCGCACCCCGATGGGTGCTTCGCTGGCCAGTGGCGGCAACCCGTACTCCGCCAATTTCAAGGCCCGCTATGAGCGCACTCCCAACCAGGGGATCGGCGCGGAGATGATGGCCAAGAAATGGGAGCTGAGCCGTGCGATGCTCGACCAGTTCTCGCTGGATTCGCATGAGAAGGCCGGTGCTGCACAGGCTTCCGGCGCTTTCGATGATCAGATCGTCGCGATCAGGACGGGCGCCGACGACGGCGAGAACACAGTCATGAACAGGGACGAAGGTATCCGCCTGGGCACCACGTTGGAGAAGATGGCCTCGCTCAAGCCGGCCTTCTCCGAGGACGGTGTGATCCACGCCGGCAACTCCTCGCAGATCTCCGACGGATCAGGTGCGCTGCTGTTCATGTCGGCCGAGAAGGCGAAGTCGTTGGGCCTCAAGCCTCTTGCCCGGGTGCACACCGCCGTCCTGGCCGGTGCGGACCCGGTGATGATGCTGTCGGCCCCGATCCCGGCCACCCAGAAGGCGCTGAAGCGCTCCGGTCTGAGCCTGTCGGATATCGGCGTCTTCGAGGTCAACGAGGCCTTTGCGCCCGTTCCGATGGCCTGGCTCAAGGAAATCGGCGCCGATGAGAAAAAGCTCAACCCCAATGGCGGCGCGATCGCGCTGGGACACCCGCTCGGAGGTTCCGGTGCCCGGATCATGACGACGATGCTCTATCATATGCGGGACAACAACATTCGCTATGGACTGCAGACCATGTGCGAAGGCGGCGGTCAGGCCAACGCGACCATCCTCGAGCTGCTCTAGTGGCGGACGACGCGGACGGCGCAGCCCCCGGCGCTCTGACCGAGCGCCGGGGCAACACCCTGATCATCACGATCAACCGGCCCGAGGCCCGCAACGCCGTCAATCAGGCGGTCAGCGTCGGCGTCGGCGACGCTCTGCAACAGGCCCAGGATGATCCGGAGATCCGGGCCGTGGTGATCACCGGCGCGGGCGACAAGTCCTTCTGCGCCGGGGCCGATCTCAAGGCGATCTCCCGCGGGGAGAACATCTTTCACCCGGACCATCCGGAGTGGGGATTCGCCGGCTACGTCCAGCACTTCATCGACAAGCCGATCATCGCCGCGGTCAACGGCACCGCCCTGGGCGGGGGTACCGAACTGGCGCTGGCCAGCGACCTGGTGGTCGCGCAGGCGGGCGCGCAATTCGGCCTGCCGGAGGTCAAGCGTGGACTGATCGCGGCGGCCGGTGGCGTCTTCCGCATCGTCGACCAGTTGCCGCGCAAGATCGGAATGCAGCTACTGGTGACCGGCGAGCCGATCAGTGCCGAGGAGGCGGCCCGCTGGGGACTGATCAACCAGGTGGTGCCCGACGGCACCGTTCTGGATGCCGCCTTGGCCCTGGCCGAACGGATCACGGCCAACGCGCCGCTGGCCGTGCAGGCCAGCAAGCGCGTCGCACTCGCTGTCGACGAGGGAGCCATCACGGCGGAGAAGGACTCGTGGAAGAGGTCCAACCGCGAGATGCGCGTCGTTTTCGGTTCCGAGGACGCCATGGAGGGACCCATGGCGTTCGCCCAGAAGCGAGCCCCGGTGTGGAAGGCGCGCTGACTAGCGGCGCGCCCTCCAGCGCTTAGGCGGCCGCCTTCGGCGTCGTCGTGGTCGGGGTCGCAGACTCGGCTGCCGACGGTGTCGCCGAAGAGGTCGCCGACGGGGTGGCCGAGGTGGTGCTCGACGGCGCGGCCGAGGTGGTCGCGGTCGCCGAGGTGGTCGCGGTCGCCGAGGTGGTCGCCGTACCGCTGGTCGTCGGGGTGGTCGATCCACCCGCTTCAGCGGCCGGCGTCGGCGGCGTCAGCACGGTGTCGATCATGTAGATGTAGGCGCCATGCGCGGTATAGGCGCAGGTCACCTTGGCGTCGTTGACTTTGATGTCGCCGCCCTTGCCGACGACGGTCACGGTCCGGCCGTCCTGGGTCGGCATCTTGCCCTGGACGTCGTTAGGCCCGAGGTACCCCAGAACCATGTGATAGAAGAGCGTCGGCAGCAGCACCACCGGGTCGGTCTTCAGGGTGTTCAGAGTCGCCGCGTCCAGCTTGGCGAACGCCTCGTTGGTCGGCGCGAAGACGACGTAGGGGCCGCCGTCGAGCACGTTGACGATGTTGATTTCGGGGTTCAGCTTGCCCGAGATCGCGGCACTGAAAGTGCTCAGATCGGGGTTGCTTGCCAGCGCCTCCGAACCGGTCTGCAGCGCCATCGCGTCGATGGAACCGACGCTGCCGGCGGGGTGCTTGCTGCGGTAGGCGTCACAGCCCGAGCCCTGCGGGTCGGGGACCTTGGTGGAGGTCGGGACCGGCCCCGCCGGCGACACCGGAGCCGGCGCGGGTGCCGGGGTCGGCTCGGGGGTCGGCGACGGATCTGCGTAGGCGGTCGGGACGGCCACTGCGATCGCGGTGATGGCCGCGGCCAGGCCCAGGACCTTGCTCGGGGCCTTGCTCGGGGTCTTGCTACGAGTGCTCACGGGGGACTTCTCCTGGTTTCTCGTCATGCGGTGAAGACCGCAACGCCTCTGGAATCGTATGCGCGCGACGTTTCGTTACCCAAAACGACCGAGTTCAGGCGAAAACAGCAGGTCGCTGCGCCCGCCCTGTGACGAGCCTTACGATGCTCGCCATGTCCGAACACCGCAGCGGCCCGTTGATCGTCCCCATTCGCGGTCGTGAACCGCAGGTGGACCCCGAGGCCTGGGTGGCGCCGAACGCGACCCTCATCGGCCAGGTTCGGCTGGCAGCGCGGTCCAGCGTCTGGTATTCGGCCACGTTGCGGGCAGAGGCCGAGCTGATCGACATCGGCGCAGGGACGAATATCCAGGACGGCGTGACGATCCACGTCGACCCGGAATTCCCGGTCCGGGTGGGTGCGGGGGTCAGCATCGGGCACAACGCGGTCCTGCACGGCTGCACAGTCGAGGACGGAGCCCTGATCGGTATGGGCGCGATCGTCCTCAACGGTGCGGTGATCGGCGCCGGAGCACTGGTGGCCGCCGGGGCGCTGGTTGCCCAGGGCGTGGTCATACCGCCCAATTCGCTGGTGGCCGGGGTGCCGGGCAAGGTCCGCCGCGAACTCAGTGACGCCGAGGTAACCCACAATCGCCACAATGCGGCGGTGTACGAGGGTCTGATGGAATTGCACCGCGAGGTGACCTGAGCGCAACGACGTCAGCTTTGTGTCATCGTTTCGAAGGGGGATTTTTCGTACCGTGGAACGGATGCGTATCGACCAGTTCCGCGCGGCGGCCACCAACGAGGCTGTGCCGCACGACGAGTGGCCTTCAGTGGTGCGCCGCCGACGGGTGATCGTCTGCGTGGTGCTGGTGGCCGGCGCGCTGCTGATGGCCTATTCGCTCAACCAACCGCCCGGGGCGGCGTCGTTCTACTGGATGACACTCGCGCTGGCGGCGGTCTGGACGGTCGGTGCGCTGCTGTCGGGGCCACTACACCTTGGTCGTATCACCTGGCAGGATCGGGCCACCCGTCCGGTCATCACCGGAGTGGCTACCGGCGTCCTGCTCGGCGGGGTCTTCCTATTGGGCGGTCTGGTCGTCCGCAACATCCCCGCGATCGCCGAGCGGATCACCCGGGTCCTGGAGTACACCAACCACGGTCCGCTGTTGCTGATCGTGATCATCGCTCTGGTCAACGGCGTCGCCGAGGAGTTGTTCTTCCGCGGTGCGCTGTATTCCTCACTGGGCCGGTTCTACCCGGTGGCGATCTCCACCGCCCTGTACGCCGCGGCGACGTTGGCCACCGGTAACCCGATGCTCGCCTTCGCCGGGCTGATCCTGGGGTTTGTCTGCGGGTTGCAGCGCCGCGCCACCGGCGGTGTGCTGGCCCCCGTGCTCACCCACATGGTCTGGGGCCAGATGATGGTGCTCGGGCTTCCGCCGATCTTCGGGCTGTAGGTAAGTCGCGGCTACTCGTCGGTGAAGGACGGCGCGCGCCGCTGCTGAAACGCTTTGGTGCCCTCCCGGAAATCGCGGGACTTCAGCAGTTCCACCTGCCCGGTGGTCTCGCGAACGAGCGCTTCATCGAGTTCGGTGAGCGTCGCGGCGTTAATCGCCTGCTTCGTCTTTCGCAGCGCAATGGCCGGCCCCGACGTCAGCTTCCCGATCACCGCCGCCGCCTCGGCCTCGAGATCGTCGGCCGGATGCACCGAGGACACCAGACCACAGGAGAACGCTTCGGCAGCCGGGAGGCGCTCGGCCAGCAGCGCCATCTTCATGGCCCGGGCTCGCCCGATCGAAGCCGCCACCAAGGCCGATGCGCCGCCGTCGGGCATCAGCCCGATCTTGGTGAACGCAAGCAGGAAAAACGCCTTCTCCGAGGCCAATACGATGTCGCAGGCCAGCGCGAGCGAAACGCCGACGCCTGCCGCGGGGCCGTGCACGACAGCCACCACCGGCTTCGGCAGGCCGGCGATCATGGGCACCGCGCGGTTGATCGCCTCGAGCAACGGGTCGATGTCGCCACCGGACCCGCGGGCCGCCAACTGATCCTCGGCGCTGATCCCGGCGCCGGCGCAGAACCCGCGACCGGCGCCGCCGAGGCGGACGACCTTGACCGTCGGGTCAGAAGCCGCCTGCTCCAAAACCTCGCAGAGCTTCTCCACCATCGCCGCGGTCAGCGAGTTGAGGCTGTCCGGCCGGTTGAACGTCACCGACAGGACGTTGCCGTCCAGGGAGACGGAGAGGTCGTCGATGCCGGTGTAGGAGGCCATGAATCAACACGGTACAAAGAAGCGACTCCACCGAGAAGGGCGGTATCTGCAATGGCTGGACCACTGAGCGGTTTGCGCGTCGTCGAACTGGCCGGGATCGGCCCCGGCCCGCATGCGGCGATGATTCTGGGCGACCTCGGGGCGGACGTGGTCCGGGTGGAGCGACCCAAGGCCGGCGGTGTCGGTGCCGCACCCAGCAATGACTACCTGCTGCGTAACCGTCGCTCGGTCACCGCCGATCTCAAGAGCGACGACGGTCGCGACCTGGTTCTGAAGCTGATCGCCAAGGCCGACGTCCTCATCGAAGGTTTCCGACCCGGTGTCACCGAGCGACTCGGTCTGGGACCGGAGGATTGCGCCAAGGTCAACGACACGTTGATCTACGCCCGGATGACCGGTTGGGGGCAGACCGGTCCGCGCAGCCAGCAGTCCGGTCATGACATGAACTACATCTCGCTCAACGGCGTGCTGCATGCCATCGGCCGGGCCGACGAAGCACCCGTTCCGCCGCTGAACCTGGTCGGTGATTTCGGCGGCGGATCGATGTTCCTGCTGGTCGGCATTCTCTCGGCGCTCTATGAGCGGTCGCACTCGGGCAAGGGGCAGGTGATCGACGCCGCCATGGTCGACGGTTCGGCGGTGCTGGCACAGATGATGTTCGCGTTCCGACACACCGGCATGTGGAATGACGTTCGCGGCACCAACATGCTCGACACCGGCGCCCCTTGGTACAACGTCTACGAATGCGCAGACGGCCGCCACGTCGCCGTCGGCTCGATCGAACCGCAGTTCTACGCGGAACTGATCGAGAAGCTCGCACTCGATCCCTCGACGCTGCCTGCGCAGCAAGACATCTCACGCTTTCCGGAGTTGCGCGCCATCCTGACCGAGACCTTCCTCAAGCATGATCGCGACCACTGGGCGCAGGTGTTCAAGACCAGTGATGCCTGCGTCACCCCGGTCCTGTCGTTCGCCGAGATCGAGACCGAACCGCACAACGTCGAACGCGGCAGTTTCTATCACGTCGGCGACTCGATCTTTCCGATGCCGGCGCCGCGGTTCTCCCGGACCCAGCCCGGCACGCCCACCCCGCCGCGCGCCCCGGGGCAGGACAACGAGGCCGTCCTGAACGACTGGGTATAGTCCCAACCAACCAGTAGGTAGACCTCGAAAGGAACACGCGTGGAGATCAAGGACGCGGTCGCCGTCGTGACCGGTGGAGCCTCCGGCCTGGGCCTGGCCACCACCAAGGCCCTGCTCGACGAGGGGGCCAAGGTCGTCATCCTCGACCTGCCCACCTCCAAGGGGGAGGACGTCGCCAAGGACTTGAACGCTGAGTTCGGCGCCGACCGGGCGGCTTTCGCCCCGGCCGACGTCACCGACGAGGAGGGCGTCGCCAAGGCCTTCGATCTCGCCGAATCGATGGGCCCGGTGCGCATCGTGGTCAACTGTGCCGGCACCGGCGACGCCATCCGCGTGCTCGGCAAGGCGGGGGTCTACCCGCTCAACAAGTTCGCCCGCATCGTCAACATCAACCTGGTCGGCACCTTCAACGTGCTACGTCTCGGAGCCGAGCGGATGGTCAAGACCGACCCGATCGGAGGTGAGCGCGGGGTCATCATCAACACCGCCTCCGTCGCCGCGTTCGACGGACAGATCGGTCAGGCCGCCTACTCGGCCTCCAAGGGCGGTGTTGTCGGCATGACCCTGCCGATCGCCCGTGACCTCGCCGACAAGCAGATCCGGGTGATGACGATCGCTCCCGGGCTGTTCGACACCCCCCTGCTGGCCGGCCTGCCCGAGCCGGCCAAGGCCTCGCTCGGCGCGCAGGTGCCGCACCCGTCGCGGCTGGGTAACCCCGGCGAGTACGGTGCTCTAGCGGTGCATATCGTGCAGAATCCGATGCTCAACGGCGAGGTCATCCGCCTCGACGGCGCCATCCGCATGGCCCCCCGATAGTCCCGGCTGGAGAGGAAAGACATGACCATCACGACCAAGTTCACCGAGACCTTCGGAGTCGAGCACCCGATCGCCCAGGGCGGTATGCAGTGGGTCGGCCGCGCGGAACTCGTTGCCGCTGTCGCCAACTCGGGCGCGTTGGGCTTCCTGACGGCGCTGACCCAGCCGACGCCGGCCGACCTGGCCCGCGAGATCGACCGGACCCGCGAGATGACCGACAAGCCGTTCGGGGTGAACCTCACCATCCTCCCGGCGATCACTCCGCCGCCGTATGACGAGTACCGCCAGGTGATCGTCGAGGCCGGCATCAAGATCGTCGAGACTGCCGGCTCCAACCCTGCCCCGCACCTGCCGATGTTCCACGACAACGGGATCAAGGTGCTGCACAAGTGCACGTCGGTGCGTCACGCCATCAAGGCCCAGAACCTCGGCGTGGACGGGATCAGCATCGACGGTTTCGAGTGCGCCGGTCACCCGGGTGAGGACGACGTCCCCGGGCTGGTGCTGATCCCGGCCGCTGCCAAGGAGATCGAGATCCCGATGATCGCCTCCGGCGGCTTCGGCGACGCACGCGGCCTGGTGGCGGCGCTGGCACTCGGCGCCGACGGCGTCAACATGGGCACCCGGTTCATGTGCACCGCTGAGTCGCCCATCCACCAGAACATCAAGCAGGCCATCGTGGACGGCAACGAACTCGGCACCGAGTTGATCTTCCGTAGCCTGCACAACACCGCGCGGGTGGCGTCCAATGCGGTCTCCCGCGAGGTGGTGGAGATCCTCAAAAACGGTGGCCAGTTCGGCGACGTCATGGAGTTGGTGGCCGGCTCCCGCGGCCGCAAGGTGTTCGATGATGGCGACCCCGACGCCGGGATCTGGACCGTGGGCACCGTCATGGGTCTCATCCATGACATTCCGACCTGCGCTGAGTTGGTCGGCCGGATGGTCAGCGAGGCTGAGGAGATCATCACCGGCCGACTGGCCGGCATGGTCAAGGCCGGCGCCGCCGTCTAAGCCCGATCCGGACGCAACAGTGCCCGCCTGGAAACCAGGCGGGCACTGTGCTGTCGATGTAGATCAGCGCTGCGGATCAACGATGCGGCGCTGGCCGGCATCGCCGAACGGCAGGTCAGCTGGCGTTAGCGAGCGGTGACAGTTCCTCGAACTGCTCGGAGGTGTCACCCTCCACGAGGAGGTCGCCGTGATACAGGGCGTCGAAGTCAACTTTGATGACGTCGGCTTCGGTGTCGTCGATCCACATAGCTGTGAGCGTAAGGGTCACTATTAAGGAATCTTTGAGTCACGTTTCGGAAAACTGTGGCAATTCTTACCGCCGGGTAACGGCAGCCCGTCTGGTTTGACCCGCTCTGCCCAACCCAGACACACTCGAATCAGTCGCTGAGTCGTGCGAATTAGCTGGTTGAAGAGAAAGGGCCGGGCTGTGCTGCAGGGAATCGCCCGGTTGGCTCTCCGTTCGCCACGCCGAATCCTGGCGATTGCGGCCTTGCTGACGGTCTTCACCGCGGTATTCGGCATTCCGGTGGCCAACCACCTGTCAGCCGGTGGATTCCAGGATCCGGGTTCGGAGTCCGCACGCGCCGCGAAGGTCCTCACCGAGAAGTTCCGGCAGAGTGACCAGCAGTTGTTGATCACCGTGACAGACCCGTCCGGCGCGGACAGCAGCGCGGCCAACGCGGTGGGCGCCGATATCGCCGCCCGGTTGACCGCCTCGCCCAACGTGCTGGGCGTGAACTCGCCGTGGACATCGCCGCCGGCCTCGGCCGCCGAGCTGATCAGCACCGATCGCACTACCGGGCTGATCGTCGCGACGATGGCCGGCGGGGAGAACAAAGCCCAGCAGTACGCGGCCGAGTTGGCCGGGCAGGTCGTCGGTGACCGCGACGGTGTCACCGTTCTCGCCGGCGGAAGTGCGTTGATCATGAAACAGATCAACGATCAGACCAAGCACGACCTGGTGCGCATGGAAGCCATCGCGATCCCGCTGAGCCTCGTGGTGCTGGTGTGGGTGTTCGGCGGCCTGGTCGCAGCGATGCTGCCCATGGTCGTCGGCGTGATGGCCGTCCTCGGTGCGATGGCGGTGTTGCGACTGCTGACCGGTTTCACCGAGGTCTCCATCTTCGCGCTCAACATCACCACCGCGCTCGGGCTGGCTCTGGCAATCGACTACACCCTGCTGATCCTCAGCCGCTACCGCGATGAAATCAGCGGTGGCGCAACGCCGCAAACCGCCCTGCTGCGCACCATGTCCACCGCCGGGCGCACCGTGCTGTTCTCCGCGGTGACCGTCGCGCTATCGCTGTCGGCGCTGATGCTTTTCCCGATGTACTTCCTGAAGTCGTTCGCCTACTCCGGGGTCGCGACGGTGGCGTTCGCAGCGGCCGCGGCGGTGATCGTCACGCCCGCGGCGATCGTGGTGCTCGCCGGCCGACTCGACGCGCTGGATCTGCGTCGCTGGCTGCGCCGGGTGCTGGGCCGGCCCGAACCGGTTGCGCCGCCGGTCGAGCAGATTTTCTGGTACCGGTCCACCAAAGCCGTGATGCGCCGGTCGGTTCCGGTCGGGACCGCCATCGTGGCCTTGCTGGTGCTGTTGGGGCTGCCGTTCCTCGGCATTCAGTTCGGCAGTCCCGACGACCGCGTGTTGCCCAAGACCGCGTCGGCCCACCAGGTGGGCGACCGGTTGCGCGACGGGTTCTCCAGCAACCTCAACAATGGTCTGAGTGTGGTGATCCCGCAGATTGATGCCGCCACCGCCGCGGGTCCGGAGTTGGACCGCTACGCGGCCGATCTGTCGAAGATCCCCGACATCACCCTGGTGTCGGCGCCAGGGGGCACGTTCGTCAACGGCAACAAGGTCGGCCCGCCGTCGGCGCCGGCAGGAGTCGCCGACGGCAGTGCGTTCCTGTCCGTACGCAGCACCACCCCGCTGTACTCGGACGCATCGAAGAGCCAACTCGAGCGACTGCATGCCGTGCCCCACCCGGCCGGCCGCGACGTGCTCATCGCCGGCGGCGCGCAGATCAACCGTGACATCGTCGAAGCGGTCACGTCGCGAATGCCCTTGGTGCTCACACTGATCGGGGCGATCACCTTCATTCTGCTGTTCCTGCTCACCGGCAGCCTGATACTGCCGTTGAAGGCTCTGGTACTCAATGTGCTGTCGCTGTCGGCCGCGTTCGGGGCGCTGGTCTGGGTGTTCCAGGAGGGGCACCTCGGCGCGCTGGGCACCACATCGACCGGCACCATGGAAGCCAACATCCCGGTGCTGATGTTCTGTGTGGCCTTCGGTCTGTCGATGGACTACGAGGTGTTCCTGCTCGCCCGGATCCGGGAGTTCTGGCTGCGCTCCGGCGGCACCCGGGCAGACGCCGACGAGAGTGTGGCACTGGGGTTGGCCCGCACCGGGCGGGTGGTCACCGCTGCCGCGCTGATCATGGCGATCGCGTTCGCCGCGCTGATCGCCGCGCAGGTGTCGTTCATGCGGATCTTCGGCGTCGGACTGACGCTGGCGGTGATCGTCGATGCAACCCTGGTCAGGATGGCGCTGCTGCCGGCATTCATGCAGGTGATGGGTAAGTGGAACTGGTGGGCTCCGGCACCGCTGGTGCGCCTGCACGAGCGCATCGGCATCACCGAGGAGCCGCCCGATCGCCGGGCGCCCGAACGGGAGTCGCTGGCTACAGTGGGGAAGTGACCGAAAGCCTGAACGGCAAGACCGGGAAGACCCTGCACCACCCGCTTTTCGCCCGGATGTGGACGGTGATGTCCGCCCACGAGACGCCACTGCTGCGCCGTTTGCGCACCGAGAATCTGGCCGGTCTGTCCGGGCGGGTGCTGGAGGTCGGGGCGGGTACCGGAACGAACTTCGCCTACTACCCGAGCACCGTCGGTCAGGTGATCGCCCTGGAACCGGAGATCCAACTGGCGCCCAAGGCCCGGGACGCCGCGGCGGACGCGCCGGTGCCGGTAACGGTGATCGAGTCCACCATCGAGGGCATGCCCGACGCCGAGCCGTTCGACGCCGTCGTGTGCTCGCTGGTGCTGTGCTCGGTCGACGATCCGGAAGCCGTTCTCCGGCAATTGAATTCGGTCCTCAAGCCGGGCGGCGAGCTGCGTTACTTCGAGCATGTCGCCAGCACCGGCTGGCGCGGGTCGCTGCAGCGGATCGCCGACGCGACGGTGTGGCCGCGGATCGCCGGCAACTGCCACACCCACCGGGACACCGAACGTGCGATCATCGGCGCCGGGTTCAACCTCGACGTCGCGCGGCATCAGTGGACCTTCCCGGCCTGGGTGCCGCTGCCGGTCTCGGAGGTGGCTGTCGGCCGGGCGGTGAAAAGCGCCTAGCCGCAAGCCTAGTTCTCGGGAAGCAACCCGGGTAGCCGCTGCAGCAGCGTCGGCAGCGCGGAGCCTGCGCTCTCACGCAGCGATACCGTCACCGATGAGGACAGCGGAGTGGCCTCGGGATTGACCTCGATCACCGTCGACCCGTTCGCCAGCGCCAGGTCGGGCAGCGAGGCTGCCGGGTAGACCAGGCCGGAGGTTCCGACCACCACGACCAATTCGGAGGTCGACACCGCTTCGACTGCTGCCTGCCAGGGCTCGTCGGGAAGCTGCTCGCCGAACCACACGATGCCGGGCCGGATCAAGCCCCCGCACTCACACGACAGGGGCTCCTTCTCCAATACCGGTTCGGGCATGTCGGGCAGCGGCCCGTGGTACCGGGAACCGCAGGTGTCACACCAGAATTCGGCCAGGCTGCCGTGCAGATGATGAACGGTGCGGCTACCGGCCCGCTCATGCAGGTCGTCGACGTTCTGGGTGATGACCGAGACGTCGGCGTAGTCCTGCCACATCGCCACGGCATCGTGGCCGGGGTTGGGCGCAACTTCCTTGACCAGGTGGTGGCGCCACAGGTACCAGGCCCACACCCGCTCCGGGTGCTTCTGCCAGCCGTCGGTGCTGGCGATCTCGTACGGGTCGTACTTCGACCACAGCCCCGTCTCGTCGTCGCGGAACGTGGGCACCCCGCTTTCGGCGGAGATTCCCGCCCCGCTGAAGACTGCGATCCGCATGCGACTGGAGTCGGTCAAGCCAGTGCCCTTTCAACCCACAGCGCGAACAATCGGCCACCCGAGGTGACCGTCTCTGATCTCAGGATTCTACGGGTCTAGCTGGGCACTTCCTGGGCCATACTGGACCGGTGTCGGAACTAGCCGAGTGGCTGCGTGTGGACGGTCGGTCCAGTACGCCGATCTTCGATCAGTTGCGACTCGGAGTGATCGACGCGGTGCGTGACGGCCGACTCGCGGCCGGCGCCAGGCTTCCCACCGTCCGTGAGTTGGCTGGCGATCTCGGGCTGGCGGTGAACACCGTGGCCCGTGCCTACCGGGAGTTGGAGACCGCGGGCATCGTCGAAACCCGCGGTCGTCAAGGCAGTTTCGTGGCCCGCCGTGACCCGACCGACGCGGCGATGGCCGGCGCGGCCCGTTCCTATGCCGAAGCAACCCGAAGTCTGGGCCTAGGCCATGACGAGGCGCGACGATACCTCGATGCCGAGTTCGGTCAGCCGAACTCGAGTAGCGCGTAGACCCCCCGGAACGGCTTCATCGGCCCGAAGGCCCAGAACGCCGGGAACACCGTCTTGAACATGAACCCGCGTCCCTGAGGCATCGGCACGTCATGGA